>NZ_SJNS01000027.1:0-26240 GCF_004331005.1 Acinetobacter sp. ANC 5045
CTTAGGGCGCAAGAACTGGCTGTTTGCTGGCTCGCTGCGCAGCGGCCAGCGAGCGGCGAATATCATGACTTTAATCCAGTCAGCAAAGCTGAATGGCTTGGATCCGTATGCCTATTTAAGTGATGTGCTGAAAAGGCTGCCGACGCATAAAGCGACCCAAATAGAAGAATTACTGCCACATCGCTGGAAATCCAACTCAAATTAAAAAATAGGCATGGGGTTCAGCGGACGCTTACAGATCTGTGTTATGAACTCGGCATCCAGCCAGGGGATGATGAAAAAAGTACCTCAAGGAAACTGGTACTGGCTTTACAACAGGATCATCCCATCAATCTGGCCTATGTCTATAAATATTCGATTCACCATTACTGCTTAAAAGAATGGTTGGCGCTAACCGATCTACAACTGGCCAAGAATATCCAGCTGATGACCTCTCCACCGCCTTCCATGGTAAAAGGAATCGCAGAACAGGTATTTGATGGTTTTTGCGTGGGAGAACCCTGGAATATTCAGGCCAAACTTGAAGGCTATAGTTTTATCGTCGCGGCAAGCCAGAATGTCATTCCAAAAGTTGCCGATAAAGTCTTGGCCATGACCCAGGAATGGGCAGAACAGCATCCATTTACTGTAGAGGCAGTGGTCAAGGCAGTACAAAAAGCGCAGGATGATTTAAAGCAGTGCAGTGATTTATCAGAAGTATGGGACATGCTGGTAGACTATCAGATTATTCAGTTTGAATGTTCCGCCCAGCGGCATGTCTATGACTTTTACAAGATTAAGAATATCATCCGGAATTTTGTTGGGGAAAGTGGCGAACCGAAAGTCGATGATTTTATCTGGCTCCTGCAGCAGATGGATAAATGGGAAAATATTGAAATGACCGCAGCCAAAAAAAAACAGATTGCGCAATCCTGTATTTATCAGCAAGAAGTGACCGTTGTTTAAAATATTATCTATTCTCATAAAAAAAGACCCAGAAAAATTTTGGGTCTTTTAGATTTAACGTTTTATTTAGCTGAATGCCTGTTGTAAACCCAGTACGGTTCAGTTAGCATTAACACTTAGGTTGTCAGTGAATTGATGTTGTGTAATAGCCCCCAATTAAAACGGACACTTCTCAATTAAGACCTAGTCAATTGTGGTTGAACTGTGTAATCGCTTGAGATGGAGAATGACGTTCATCCTGCTTTTCAGCAGTTATAGTGATGATTGGCAGTTGAAATATTTCTAAATGTACTCCTGTTCCAGCAGCAGAGCTATGTTGTACATTCAAACCATAAATTAAATTGATCGACAATCGCATCTGCAGTAATAACAGAAATAGAGGCAGGCGCTTTTTGTAAACAATCTGTACGCAAACCCTCAGTCTTTACTGTAAAACTAAAATACGGCGTGGTTTCATTGGCTGTGATGACAATCGTATCAAATTATTGAATACCATTTTCTGCATCAACCCAAGGTACCCAACACAGCGATGACAGAATGAAGATTTTTAAAGGCGCAGTGAATATATTCTGTTTGAATTTACAATTGTACATATAAAATCTTGCATTAAAAAAGTAGTGATGCTTGAGGCATTTAGCTGTGCAGATTATGACAATTCGCGTTGAAGGAATCGAGTAAAAGTCTGGGTAAATTGCTGTCCTTGCTCTGTAAAAAACCAATTTACATGTCCAACAATCCAATCATAATAAGCAGCATCGGCATGTTTCAGGTTTTGGGTAATCCCGACAAAATATTCAAGTTCTGAAAATGCGAAATCCAAATGCACAATTTTTAGCAGTTCTGGCAAAATACTAAAGTCTTGTTGTGGGTGTATTTCTGCACAATACGCTTGTAAAAACGCGCTTAAACCCGCTTCATCAACATTAATTTGTGACGTATGTTCTAAAGCCAGCCAATCTATAAAGTTACGCTCAATCGTGACCGCAAGGTCATAAAGCGCTGAATTTCGATCTGATAAACCAAAATCAATTACCGCTGTAATATTGGCATCGGCACTTTGCGCAGACCAAAACAGATTGGAAGCATGCAAATCATTATGCGTCCAAATTTTAGTGGTCTGCTGCAATATATGCTTAATTTTATGATGCGTCTGAGATACACGCTCTAGAAAAACGGCGTCTAAGTTTTTATCGGCAAAATAACGGCTCAATTCAGGGCTATTTTGAATACGTTGCTGAATAGCCGTTACAATATTTTCACTTTCTAAAAGCTGCTGATTTGATACTAAATAACGCGCCGATCTGCCATGTAACTCAGGAAAATCCTGCATGGCGACATGCAATTTGGCAAGCAAACTTCCCACTTTTGCAGCATGTTCTGTATAGGAAAACGGCGTCCAAGATTGCTGATCGACATATAAGTCAAAACCTGCTGCTTTTTCGTAGACTTCATAAGTCCAGTCGCCCATTTCTAAAGCGGTCAGTCCGCAATTCGAGGCAATTAATGTCGCAACAGGAATGTTTTTACTGGCTAAATGTCGCAAAAAAGCATGCTCTTGCAAAATATCTTGCGCATTACGAAATGAACGATGACTGCGTTTAATGAAATACGAGCGACTTCCTATTTTATCTGTACTGACTGCATCCTGCGTGACTTCAATCACTGCGGCTGATGAAAATGGGCGCGGACTGCACCACAGAATTTGAATACCCCCTTGCAAGCATGGGTAATACGGTTGCAGGTTGTGTAATTCTGAGACAGTCAGATGTGCCCAATCTTTATATTCCCAGTCATTCCCCATGCCATGACCTAAATCATGTGTGATTGTGGTCATTTTCGATATTCCTTAACCTGATCAGCATTGTGTAATCGTATATTCCCTGCCATCCATCTTAAATAATCATTTTTTAGATAGATGATAGCTATTTAATTAACGGTCTTGGCTTGTCGTAAACGCAAATTCACTTCATCTACAATCTGATCTAAACCTGTGTCATAAGCAGCTTCACTCACAAAAGACACCATATTTTGTGTAACTTGCGGCAAATTGTAATCTGCATACCATGACAATGAATTCACTTCTATTTCACGTTCACCCTGCAAAATCACGAATCTTTTTTGCATCCAAGCCTGCAAATTTTCACCCGTATAGGCATCATAAAAAATAATATCGGTCAGATAAAAATCTTTCATCATGTAGGAGTAAGCCACGCTATTTTCTTCTGGCTCATAATTAAAAAAAGGTGTGGTGGTCAGATGAAATTCAACCAGGAAATGACGTTTCAAACGATGATTTTGATATTCTGCTTTGACTTTAATCGGGCAACTGATTTGCGCAAAGTCAATTTCATGTTCAGTATTTTGCTTAAAATATTCAGCCAAAGACCAAACCTGATGTTTAATGAAATCCTGCATTAAAAACTCAGGTTCAAGTTGTGAATTAATTAATCCCAACAGTAAAGATTCAACTTCTTCTTTCGTTAAATAAATGTCTTCAACAATATGCATGCCAATCTCTAAATATGCTGCTGCGATAGAAAAATCCTAACGGAAAGGCTTGTGTTTGTATAGCTATGCAATCGTAGAGTGTGATCTATATCTAGCAATCAATTATCCACGTAGATTGAATCTTAATCATGTTTTCAGCTATGCTATCAACACATCAAATTTCACTTCAAACACGCCTCGTTGCGTAGGAGTAATCTCATGTCTAAGAAGTTACCTATTTACTTCTCTGACGCTGCTTGGGCGTCATTACAAAAAATCATGGGCAGCGATGGTAAACCCAGCCCTAGCCTTAATGCCCTGCTTGAACAAATTGAATTGCTGAATCAGCATGATTTTCAAGCACTTTCTAAAAGAAAAACACTGCATCTTCCCGTAACAATAGAATCCATTCCTGCAGGTTTTCCTTCGCCTGCTCAAGACTATATTGATAAAAATATTGATCTGAATGAATATCTCATTTCCAATGAAAATGCGACCTTTTTAAATGTGGTACGCACCACCTCTATGGTGAATGCTGGGCTTGAATACGGCGATATTGTACTGGTAGATCGCAGCAAAGAAGCCAAACACCGCAGTATTGTGGTCGCATTAATTGACCAAAAAGACCTGACTATTAAACGCTTGATGATTACAGCCAAAATGTCCAAAAGTGAATTGGCCGAACATTTTGGTGAAGACTATGACCCTGCCACTTTGCCTGAAGCTTGGCTTAAAGCAGAAAGTCCCGACTACGACAGCATTTACCTGAAAGATGGGCAAACTTTTGAAGTGTTTGCCGTGGTCACGTGGAATTTAAAAAACCTGATGGTTTAAACCCACAATAACGCATAAAAAAGCCGAATAAGTAGAATAGTCATGAAAGCTTTAGAGCAAGTTTTTGCGCTCATTGACATTAATAATTGTTATGTGAGCTGTGAGCGGTTGTTTCAACCACACCTGAATCATCGTCCTGTGGTGGTGCTTTCCAATAACGATGGCTGCGTGGTGTCACGTTCCGAAGAAGCCAAACGACTTGGCATTAAAATGGCTGTGCCCTTTTACCAAGTTCAAGAATTAATTCAACAACATGATGTTGTGGTCTTTTCAAGTAATTATGCGCTCTATGCAGAAATGTCCAGACGTTTTAATAATATTATTCAAGAATTTGTCAGTGCCAAAGATGTTGAAATTTATTCGATTGATGAAACTTTTATTGAGTTGAGTTCATATTCTCAGCGCGATTTAAACGCACTTGCACAGGAAATTAAAACAACCTTGTGGAAATGGCTGGCTCTTCCTGTTTGTGTTGGTATTGGTCAAAGTAAAACTGAAGCCAAACTAGCCAATCATCTTGCTAAGCGAAACCGCTATTTCAACGGCGTATGTAATTTACTGGATATGGATTTATGCAGCAAAGAAGCCTTGTTTCAACACATTGATGCCGCTGAAGTCTGGGGTGTGGGACGCAAAAACGCTAAAAAATTACAATCATTGGGTATCCGTTCTGTATTTGATCTAGCAACAAGCAATCCAGACCAAATGGAGCGCCAATTTTCTATTTTGATGAAAAAAACCATTCTTGAACTCACAGGTACAGCATGTATTGAACTGGAGCACAATACCGTAAGTAAGCAGCAAATCATCAGCTCACGTTCTTTTGGGCAGCGTGTAACAGATATTCATGCGCTTTCAGAAGCTTTGAGCAATTATTTACAATCTGCTGTGCAAAGGCTCAGAGCTGAAAAAAGTTTATGTGGTTGTATGATCATTTTTGCGCAATCTAACCGTTTTGATCCGCGCCAAGTTTTTTACAATCAATCGGTCACTATTGCTTTCAATGAGCCAACAGATTCTGCTTTGCTCATGAACAAAGCCATGATGAAGCATGTGACAACGCTATTTCAGGAAGGGATTGCCTTTAAAAAATGTGGTGTGATTTTAACGGGACTTGAACCCAAACAAAGCTATATTCACGACCTGCTTACAGATACTGACGCCATTGAAAAACAGGAACAATTACAGCAAGTGTTGGATACCGTGAAAAATAAATTTGGTGTGCAAAAACTCGCCATTGGAGCATGTAAATTGCAAGATCGAACTTGGGCGATGCAGCGCAGCCATTTAAGCCCGAATTATTTTAGCTGGAAAGGTTTATTGGCGCTTGGTGATTAGCAGTTATTTGATTGGGCTAAAAAAGCTCACAATATGAGACCTAATTTAATGCTTAAAAGTACTACAAAGTAGTATACAATTAAACACTACAAAGTAGTATAAAGGTGTTTGATGTATACCATCTGTGAGACTACTTTTTTTACCAATGAATATCCCTACTATTGGACTGAAGAACAATACAATGACTTTAAAATTTTCATTGCCGAGAACCCTACAGCAGGAGATGTAGAACCTGGTACTGGCGGCGTTCGTAAAATTCGATGGGGTGGAAAGAGTAAAGGTAAACAAGGTGGTGTTCGTGTAATTTATTACAACCGTTTAGCAAATGGCGAAATTTGGTTATTGACCTTATATAGTAAAGACACAATTACCCAACTTGAGAAAAAGACACTTAGACAATTAGCGGAGTTACTGAAATGAGTCGTTTATTAAGTGACAAAGAATTGGAAGCTCGAGAAGCAAAACGAGACTTAAATGTTGAATTATTAGAAGGCGTTAAACAAATGCTTGCTAATAACGCAGCAAGAAAAACTGTGATCAATGAAACAGATGTTGCTTTAGCACGAAGAAAGTCTGAACTCACTCAAGATCAATTTGCTAAAATTTTAGGTATCTCTAAACGTACATTGGAATCTTGGGAGCAAGGTGTTAGAAGACCTTCAGGAGCAGCTCAATCACTGATTAAATTGTTTATTTTAGATCCTCAATTTGTTCGTGACCATCTCGCTTAAATGAAATAGCCCTCAACAACAAGGGCTATTTATTATTTTGCCTTTTCAATAATAACAGCAAATCTTAGATTAGCATTTGAAATGCAACACCATGTTGTTGCCATAATAGCTGACTCGGACTTTTAAAACCGAGTCTTTTTCTTGGGTAGTGATTCAGATAAGAACAGCGTTCTACTTCTGCAAGATTAGTCTTTATTCAGCCCAACAAACTTGGCACGTGCTTTATGCAGTTTTTTGTAGCTGTCGATTAAACGTAAATGACGATCTAAACCTTCAAGCTGCATATTGGTTTCGGTTAGACCATAGAAACGTACTGTGCCTTCAACAGAACCCATGACCGCATCCATACGTTCATTGCCAAACATACGGCGGAAATTGACGGCATAATCGGCAATATCCATTTCATCATCTAAAATAACTTCAAGCACGACATTCATACACTGATAGAACAAGCCACGTTCTACGGTATTGGTGTTGTATTGTAAGAATGCTTCGACTAAATCTTTAGCTTCTTCAAACTGTTCCAATGCCAAATAAATCAACAATTTTAATTCGAGGATGGTGAGCTGCCCCCAAACGGTATTGTCATCAAATTCAATGCCAATTAAGGTTTTGATTTCGGTATAGTCATCTAGCTCACATTCTTCCAAACGCTCAACTAAAGCTTCAAGTTGCTCATCATCCAAACGGTGCAGATTTAAAATGTCTTCACGGTACAGCAAAGCTTTATTGGTATTATCCCAAATCAGGTCTTCTACCAAATACACTTCTGAATAATCAGGGACTAAAATTCGGCAAGCAGTTGCACCTAAATGTTCATAAATCGCCATATAGGATTCTTTGCCCATTTCTTCTAAAATCGCAAATAAAGCCTCAGCTTCTTCGACATTGCTATATTGACCATTGTTGGTGAAATCCCACTCTACAAATTCATGGTCTGCCTGCGCGCTAAAGAAACGCCAAGACACTACACCACTAGAATCAATAAAGTGTTCAACATAGTTATTCGGCTCAGTTACCGCATTCGTGCTAAAGGTCGGCTGTGGTAAATCATTTAAACCTTCAAAACTGCGCCCTTGCAATAGTTCAGTTAAGCTGCGCTCTAAAGCGACTTTAAAGTTTGGATGTGCACCAAACGAAGCAAAAACACCGCCTGTACGCGGGTTCATTAAGGTCACACACATGACAGGGAATTGACCGCCTAAAGACGCATCTTTCACCAATACTGGGAAACCTTGTTCTTCTAAAGCCTGAATACCTGCCACAATACTTGGATATTTTGCCAAAACTTCTTGCGGTACATCAGGCAGGCTCATTTCTTCCTGAATAATTTCACGCTTCACTGCACGTTCAAAAATTTCAGATAAACACTGCACTTGAGCTTCTGCAAGCGTGTTACCTGCACTCATCCCGTTACTTAAATATAAGTTTTCAATTAAATTTGATGGGAAATATACCGTTTCACCATCGGATTGACGCACAAATGGCAATGAACAAATACCACGCTCAGTATTACCCGAGTTGGTGTCATATAGATGTGTGCCCAGCAACTCATCTTCAGGATCATAAATTTCTAGGCAATACTCATCTAAAATTTCTTTAGGCAATTCACCATTTGGGCCAGGTTTAAACCATTTTTCATTTGGATAATGCACAAACTCGGCATTGGCAATCTCTTCGCCCCAGAACTGATCGTTATAGAAGAAGTTACAGTTCAAACGCTCGATGAATTCACCCAAAGCAGATGCTAATGCACTTTCTTTAGTTGCGCCTTTACCATTGGTAAAACACATTGGCGATTGCGCATCACGAATATGCAATGACCAGACATTGGGTACGATATTACGCCATGAGGCAATCTCAATTTTCATGCCCAAACCTGCCAAAATACCTGACATATTGGCAATGGTTTCTTCAAGCGGTAAATCTTTACCTGCAATAAAGGTCGCTTGAGATGAAGTCAAGTTCGGCATCAGCAAAGCTTGTGCATCGGCATCAATGCTTTCGACTTGCTCAATCACAAACTCAGGGCCTGTTTGCACGACTTTCTTTACGGTACAACGGTCAATAGAACGTAAAATCCCCTGACGGTCTTTTTCAGAAATATCTGCAGGCAATTCCACCTGAATTTTAAAAATCTGTTTATAACGGTTTTCAGGATCGACAATATTGTTTTGAGATAAGCGGATATTATCGGTTGGAATATCTCGTGATTGGCAATAAACCTTCACGAAATACGCAGCACACAATGCAGATGACGCAAGGAAATAGTCAAATGGGCCTGGCGCAGAACCATCGCCTTTATAACGGATGGGCTGATCGGCAATGACGGTAAAATCGTCAAATTTAGCTTCAAGACGCAAGTTGTCTAAATAATTGACTTTAATTTCCATGCAGGCACCTATTGTATGTGCCTACTCAGACACAAAATTCTAAAATATTGATTTATAAGCCGAATCAAGAGGGAGAATAAGACTTAAAAATGAGGTTTGAAGTCATCGCAACGGTATAACAGCGACTCCAGAATATGCGACAACATTATAAAGTGATTTAGGTGAATTGATAATGCTATAAATACAGATTTACTGAATTTAAGCAAAGCTGCTAATTAATATATATAAACATAATATATTTAAATATATGTTATATTATCTTTAGGTTCTAATCTGCTTGATGGTGAAACAACATGAAATATACCGAACTCACTGCTGAAATTTCGTCTAATATCAAATCCATTAAAGAACAATCTCCCGATTTACTTAAAAGTTTTAATGCCCTGTCACAAGTTGCGATGAAAGATGGCGTAATTGATACCAAAACCAAAGAATTTATTGCACTGGCAATTGGCGTAGCACAACGCTGTGATGGTTGTATCGGTTTTCACGTCAGAACTTTGGTCAAAATGGGTATGACTTTTGAAGAATTGAATGAAATTTTAGGTATTGCTGTTTATATGGGCGGTGGCCCATCACTCATGTATGCCGCAAACGCCGTGGCAGCATTTAAAGAGTTTTCTCCATCTACAGCCGAATAACAGCATCAAATTATTTACCGAGTCGAAACTATGTCAAATATCCATAATGAATGGGATGAACGCTACAGCCAACATGACCATATTTATGGTGAACAAGCCAATGCGTTCATTCAGGACATTACGCAAAAACTGTCTATTCACGGCAAAACTTTGGGCTTGGCCGAAGGTGAAGGTCGTAACTTGTTATATTTGGCCGCTTTGGCACAAGCCAATGAGCAAGCATTTGAAGCAGATTTGTGGGACTACTCGCAAGTTGCTTTAGATAAGGCTCAAGGCTATGCACAGCAACGTGGTTTAAGTCTAAATACACGAAAGCAAGATTTAAGTCAGGTGAATTGGCCAGCGAATCAATATGACAACGTGATTTGCGTATTTGGTCACTTTAACCCTGAAACACAGCAAAAAGTGTTAAATGGCGTGCGCGAAACTTTGGTCAACGGCGGTTTATTTGTTGGTGAGCTGTATTCTACTCGTCAGCTAGAATATAAAACGGGCGGCCCACGTGCAGTAGAAATGCTGTACGATCCTATCGAGTTTTTAAGCCATTTTAAACACGATCATCTGATTCATTTCTTTGTGGGCGATGTAGAACGCTCAGAAGGCAAACTGCATCAGGGCAAATCCCACGTCATTCAATTTGCGATTCGTATTCAGAAATAAAAGACTGAATCTTTTACATCAAAAAGCTTGCTCCAATGCAATTAGAGCAAGCTTTTTTGCGCTTTAGATTTGAATATTCAGTTAGATATTTGCTCGGAAATTTTTAAAATCACTCAAACACATCTTTCATAGATTTTGGCATTCCTTGTACCGACTGTAATTCGCCCTGTTTATTTTTCCAAAGCACAACAGGTGTGGCAAAGAACTCGTATTTATCCATCAGTGCCTGATTCTGTTCTAAGGTTTTTTCTACATGTACAGGCACAGTTTTTTGCTCGATCAGCTTTTTTTGTCCGTATTGACGATGGAACGCATTAAAGGTCTGCTGTGGGTTTTTCGCCATTAATAAAGTCGCGGCCTGCCCTTTGCTTTCAGGTCGGATCACCGCCACAATAATATGTCTTAACTGAACTTTGCCAGATTCTACCCACGGACGTGCCTGCTTCCAAAAGGTATGGCAATACGGACAATTCGGGTCTGAAAACACGTAGACAATTTTTTCAGCACTGGTTTGCCCATCCTGAATCCAAGTAGCGTGTTCCAGACTTTGCCACACATCTTCAAGTACCGACTTTTTCACATAACGGTCTAAAGCATCGACGGTTAAATTATTGCCTTGTGCATCAAACAAAGTGCCTACAATATAGTATTTCTGGTCATTGGAAATAAACACTGTCGCAGGACTTTGTTCAATATGCCCTGCCCAACCTGTCATTTGTGCAGGTGCTTGAATTTGTTGCACAAACTTAAAACCTTCTTTTTCAATGTGCTGTTTGAGGTTGTCCTGTGCTTGCAGCATACTCACACTACTGGCAAGACTCATACCTATCGCCAGTTTCAGCATGTTATTTTTGATGTTTGATGTCATATTGATTGTCCTTAATTTTGGCTTCACAGCGGGTTTTCTTTCAAATCGTTAAGAGCGCGTTTATGGATTCGCTTGTATTTTTTTCAGATAATGCTGCAGCATCGGCTTGGTCAATTCACCCATGTGATGATCGACCAATTCTCCTTGTGCATTAAAAAACAAAGTACTTGGCAAACCGAACATATTGAAGTGTTGTCCTAAACGAGCTGCAGGGTCTAATAACACGTGTTCAAACTGAAATCGATGTTTCTGTAAATAGGCTTGAATCTCTGCTGCAAATTCGCCTTGATTGGCAAATACAAAATTGACCTCAGGGAAATCTTGCTGTGCTTGTTGCATAACAGGCATTTCACGATGACAAACTGGACACCAAGTCGCCCAGAGATTAATCACCGTGGGCTGCCCTGAAAATTGAGCTAAATCTTGAGGTTGTTCCGCTAGGTTGTGCAATACTAGATTGGGATAGGCATGCTGCGTCTGCAAAGGTTGGATAAGACTCCAACCTACAACTTGTACTGTAATAAAGAGCGCAACTGCCCATGCCAGAACAACACGTTGAATAGCGCGATTTTTCCAGACAAACCACGCCACACCTGCCATAACTGCGGCAATCAGATGAAAGCCTTTGTCCTGAATTTTTAAAATATCAATCGGGTTGGCAAAGTACAGCTCATAATGCTGCAACACAAAAACTGCCCGCCCAACTAAAGCACCAATCCACAGCGCATTCCATAATGCATCCTGATAACCTGTCCAAGTCTGTGCATTCCATGTATAACGACGCTGAAAAAATTTACCCATTGCAAAGACGACAATCAGTCCTAGCAATAAAAACACCAATGGCCATGGAATCATCAACATGCCTAACTGCAAGACTGCGGATTGAATCATGGCGCAGCCTCTTGCAGTTGATGAATATTTTGAATCAATTGCGCTGCGTTATAAGCACCTGTTAGACGCAATTCACGTTGTTCCCGTTGTGGATCTGCCAAAAATAACAACGTTGGCGGCCCTAAAATCTGCCATTTTTTCAATAAGGCATCTTGTGAAGGATGCTGTTCGGTTAAGTCGAGTTTAATCCGCACCACATGCTTTAAAGCATCTTGCACATCGGTACGAGGAATCACATCACGCTCAATCGGCTGACACGCCACACACCAATCGGCATAGACATCAATCACAATCTTTTGATGAGCATGTGCGGCCAAAGCTGCATTCAACTCTTGTTCTGTGCGTACTTTGATCCATGGCTGTAATTGGTCTGCTTGTACCTGCGCATTGACACTGGCAATACTCTGATTGACATGCCAAATTCCACTACTGGCGATTACTGCCGCCAAAGCCAATAACGAAAAACGCTGTGGACGATGTAACACGTGGCGCAAAATTGCAATTAAATATGCAGCGAAGGCAAATAACACCACAGCAAAAGCAACATAGTACCAAGTCACAGAAAATAGCGGACGAGCAAAATACAAAGCCATTGCCAACATGATAAAACCAAAGCTAAATTTTAGCCGTTCCATCCACAAACCTGGCTTTGGCAAATATTTCGCGCCAAACACGCTGGCAATAAGTAAAGGAATTCCCATACCTAAACCGAGCAGGAACAAATATAAACCACCCAATGCTGCTTGATCCAAATGTGAGACGTATAGCAATGCTCCCGCTAAAGGCGCACTCATACATGGCCCGACAATCAGTGCAGAAATCACCCCCATAACGCCCGCACCCAATAAAGTACCGCCTTTTTGATATTGCTGAATACGATCTAAACGCTGTAACACTGCTTGTGGTAATGACAACTGATACAGTCCAAACAGGTTTAAAGCAAAGAGCACAAACAACATAGCAAAAACTGCAATCACTACGGGATTTTGGAACCAACGCTGTACGCTATAACCAATGTGTGACGCAACAACGCCCATCAAGCCATAGACTAGCGCCATACTGACGATAAAGGTGATCGCAATTGCTGCCGCTTTATAGCCTGTATTGCGCTGCACCAAAATGCCAGAAAGAATTGGAATCAGCGGCAATGAACACGGTAAAAAAGCCAGTAATACCCCAAAACCTAAAAAGATAAACGCATTCAGTAACAACCCTTGCCCAGACAATAAATTCAGGAAAAATTGATCATTGTTCCATTGCTGATTCAGACTCGTACTACTGGCTGTTTCCGTATTGCTTGAATTGGCTGATGCAGCGAATGTATTGTCTGTCAACGCCGTATCTGTATTTTCAATCTCTAAGGAATTTGCTAAATCAACGTTTTCTACTGATTCAGGGGTAAGTTTAGGATCAGCTTGTGTTACAGCAACCGCATTTTCAGCAAGCTGTGCTTTGTTTTCTAGCGTTTGCTGTTCAAGTTTGAGTTCTTTTGTCGTTACAGTATTTGCAGTTGTCGTAACTTGTTTTTGTGTACTAGAACCATTGGCTTGATGCTTATCTGCATCATTTAAGTTAGTGTTTAAAGCAGCCTGATTATTCTGATTGAGTTGCTGAAGTAAATTACCTTTGCCCGCACTTAAATTATGCTGTGGCAATAAACCATCGGCATCGGTTTGAATCGTTTTACGCTGTACGGGATAACACAAACCATCTTCAGCGCAGCCTTGCCAAGTAATTTGATATTGCTGATTAGGCTTCACCTGAATCTGTGTTGTCACTTGCCCATAATGCACACGTGTCAGCCCGAAAGTCGGATCATCTTTTTCCTGCCCTGCAGGCAATTTAAAAGCAAGCGGCTTTTGAGCCTGACTGACTTTGAATTGATCGTGATATAAATAGTAATGCGGTGCGACATCCCATTTCAGTTCAACCGTTTGTTCAGACAATGACGTCGCCTGAAACTTAAAAGCTTGATCGGACGCTAAAAATTCATTGGCAGCATTGACCCACACCGCACACAGACTCAACACAAAATAAGCAATGACGCGAATAAAAATCATGTATTTATACTAAAAATTAAAAAACTGACTGTATTATCGGTAAGTGTAGATTAAGAGAACATTAATAAAGATTTTTCTTTGTAAACTTGAGCATTGTAGGTGCCTAATCTAAATTTGTGGCGTGATCGAGATGTGTCATATATTGGGCTGACTGTGGTATAGGAGCAAATATGTTCGTCGTTTTGGTGGAAGATGATCCTTATATTGCCCAAAGTATTGTGGCAGCACTCGAATTTTTAAGTATTTCAGTCGAACACGTGAATAACGCGCGCGATGCCGATTACTTCATACGTCATAGTGCGGTAGATCTGTGCCTGCTCGATTTAGGTCTGCCTGACCAAGATGGTTTACAGTTACTCGAAAACTGGCGTAAAGATGCCATTCATATTCCAGTATTGGTATTAACCGCGCGGAATCATACTCAAGACTGCGTACAGGCGCTCAACTTAGGAGCAGATGACTACCTAACTAAACCTTTTGAATTAAATGAACTGATTGCCCGTGTATATGCATTAAGCCGCCGTCATCGTGGTTATTCATCGAACCAACTGCAAAGTGGTCAGTTACACATGAACCTCGATACACAAGAAGTCAGTTGGCATTCACAAAACATTCAGCTTTCACGCCGTGAATATAGCCTATTGGAAACCTTTTTACGGCATCCGAACCAAATCTTAAAAAATGAAGAACTGATAGATAAAGTGTATGGCTTTCAAGACAGTATCGAAAGCAATGCCTTAAATGTGCATATCTACCATTTACGGCATAAAATCCACCCCGATTTTATTCAAACGGTGCGTGGTGTCGGCTACATCTTTAAACCTGAGCTGCTGACATGAAAAACTACAGTCTGAAATGGCGTTTGGTATCGACCATCAGCTGTGCATTTATTTTGCTGTGGGTGATTGTCTTTGCATGGCTCTACCATGACTTGGAACAACGCTTACAAAATACGCTGGATGAACGACTTTCTACCTCAGCCCGTATGGTCGCCCGCCTGATTCAGCAACTGCCCCTAGAACAACTCACAGAAAGTTTGCATGCCGAATCAGAAAATGCCTTGCTACATAGTTTAATTGCTTGTGAAGTCTCTATTTTCCGTGCCGATGTTTCATTACCACAGCATGTGATTGCACGCACTCAAGGCGCACCGAAAAATTTAAAAAACCAACAAGTCGGTTTCAGCACATGGACAGAAAATGGACTGCAATGGCGTAGTTATGTACTGCGTGAAGGTGAAGTTCAGGTGGTGGTGGCTGAAAAAATTCAGTTACGGCAAAACCTACTTAAACAAATTTTACAGTCGGTACTGATTCCTTTACTGCTTACTTTGATTATTTGTATTTTGCTAATTTTGTGGATTATCCGTCTGGAGTTTTTACCGCTCGATCACATCACCCGCCACTTAATTCAGAAAAAACAATCTTTAGATGAAGCTTCTCGTTATTTAATTGAACTGAGATCACAAAAAATTCCTAAAGAAATTCAGCCTTTTGTCGATAACTTATTGATGCTGATTGAACGCCTACATAAAAGTCTGGAACACGAAAAAAACTTTAGTGCATTTGCTGCGCATGAACTGCGCACGCCGTTAACGGCTATTAAAACGCATGTGCAACTGAGCCAATTGATGTTGAATCAAACCGCATCTGCCCAAGATACAGCCAAAGTCATCGACAATTTAAAACACGCAGAACGCAGCATCCAACGTTATCAACAACTTTTGGAACAACTGTTATTGCTCAGTCAAACTGAAGCAGGTATTCAAGCGGCACATAGCCATGCAGATATGCGTAGCGTATTAGAAACAGTCTTGTCGGAACTGACTGTGGAATATCCCAATTTATCAGCGAAATTACAGATTGATTGGGCGAGTTTGGTAGCACAACACATTAATATTCCAGCGCCTGCGTTGCACATGGTACTGAAAAACTTGATTCAAAATGCTTATTTGCATGCAGAGGATGCGCCAAACATTCAAATTTATATGCAAGACCTGCAATTGATCATTGCAGACCAAGGCAAAAGCCTGAATGAAGATGATTTTACCATTCTGACTCAGCGTTTTTGGCGTAAATCTGCGCATAAACAAGGCTATGGCTTAGGTCTAACTCTAGTCAAAGTATTATTAGAGCAATATGGCTACCTACTTCAATTTCAGGCTAACCAACCGCAAGGTTTAAAAGTGATTGTCAGTTTTGATGCAGCACCTTCTGCAACAGAGAAACAACAGACGGATTAAGCTTTTCTGAGCTTTAACAGCAAATAAAGCAAGATTCAGAACAAGATCACTTAACTTTTGCCAATACCGAACATATTGCTCTACTTTACGATAACGCCATTTTTAAGGTGATTTTTGAAATAAAAGGTCAATGCGTTCTAAAATTTTATCTATGATGTAGATGCTGCGGGCTATTGAGTAGAAGAACATTGGCTAGAAAAAATTGCTGAAACTTTCATCACCGTTTTTTTGTTCGATACCACGTCATATTTTTAAATGAGGTAGATATCCGTGCAGATCGTGCATGTGCTTGGTCTTGTGATCAATCTACAACTTAATTAAAGTGTACATAAAACCAACAGCACCCCACTCAAAATATAATACGCAGCGTAGGAGCATCTATTCCAGACTAAACTATGATAAATATATCAATCAAAGCATTCCATTTAAGCTCATGTTTTATTTAAATAAAGTTGAATTTTTAAAATATCTTATTATCGAAATGATCTTCCTATCGAATCCATAACCACTTGAACGATGATCACAAAACGTATTAGATGATCCACTGCAGTTTGTGTGGTCATCTACTTTGAATGAACTGAAAAAATGGAATCGCCATTTTTTATAAACAGCAACGAAATATCATGCTATAAAGAAAGGCGATATTGATGTTGGTTGTTTTCTGGCTTTGACATTCCGAATCAAACCAGTTCAAGTCACTCGCTTGATCATTCGTTACAGAAAACAAATGAATAGATTTGGTCAGTTGTTTTAGAATATAAAAATCAGCAAAAAAAACTAAAAATGTAATTTTTTAACATTGCGAATTCCCTGCAAAGTTTTCATTATAGAGCCTCATTTTGGCACACGCTTTCTACGTCAAATTAAACAAATTACAAAAAAAATGTGGAATTTTATGCCATAATTAGCAAACTTTGCAGACATCTTGCAAAGTATTATTGCAATTATTTATTGGAGCAAGCGGAATGAGTTCGACCATTTTGGTTATTCATGGACCGAATCTAAATTTGCTAGGAAAGCGTGAACCCGAAGTTTATGGTTACCTCACTCTTGAGGATATAAATCAACAGCTCATTTCACAAGCGCAAAAAGCATCAATTTCTATAGATACTTTCCAAAGTAATTGGGAAGGCGCAATTGTAGACCGAATTCATCAAGCCGCGTTAGATGGCACACAATATATCATTATTAACCCTGCTGCATTAACGCATACCTCTGTTGCGGTACGTGATGCCTTGTTAGGGGTCGCTATTCCATTTCTTGAAGTCCATTTGTCGAATGTGCATGCACGTGAGGCGTTTAGACATCATTCATATTTATCAGACAAAGCCATTGGTGTGATTTGCGGTTTAGGCGCAAAAGGCTATGCCGCAGCACTCGACTTTGTTCTTGAAAAAATTCAACCTACTACACAATCTTAAACTAGGAATACTGTCCATGGATATTCGTAAAATCAAGAAACTCATCGACTTGATGATTGAATCTGACTTACAAGCGATTGAAGTTAAAGAAGGCGATCAGTCGATTGCATTAACTCGTCGCAGTCCAGTAGTAGCGGCAGCAGTTCCTGCAATGCCTGCACCTTCTGCAGAAGTACCATCTGCACCTAAATCTTCACCACGTGGTGCTGTTGAAACTTCTCCAATGGTTGGCGTGTTCTATGCAGCACCAAGCCCAGGTGAAGCACCATTTATTAAAGTGGGTCAAACTGTTTCTGCTGGTGAAACGCTTGGCATTATCGAAGCAATGAAAATCATGAACCCAATTGAAGCAACTCAAAGTGGCGTGATTGAAGAAATTCTAGTTAAAAATGGCGAAGTGATTCAATTTGGTCAACCACTCTTCCGCTACCGCGCTTAAGACCTCGGGGATTCACAATGTTGCAAAAAGTTTTAATTGCAAACCGTGGTGAGATTGCCCTGCGCATCACCCGAGCTTGCAAAACTTTAGGGATCAAAACCGTGGGTATCTATTCAGATGCCGATAAAGACCTGATGCACTTACGCTTTTGTGATGAAGCCGTGTGTATTGGTCCGGGTGCGAGCAGTGAAAGTTACCTGAATATTCCTGCAATTATTACTGCAGCAGAAATTACAGGTGCAGATGCCATTCACCCTGGTTATGGTTTCCTTGCCGAAAATGCCGAATTTGCTGAAATTGTAGAAAGTTCAGGTTTCATTTTCATTGGCCCACGCCCTGAGCATATTCGCTTAATGGGTAACAAAGTTTCTGCAATTACTGCAATGCGTAAAGCTGGCGTACCAACTGTACCGGGTTCAGCACACGCCGTTACACCACACAATGCTTTAGCTGAAGCCAAAGAAATTGGTTTCCCGCTCATTGTAAAAGCGGCTGCTGGTGGTGGTGGTCGTGGTATGCGTATTGTAGAGCGCGTAGACACCCTGCTTGAATCAGTTCAAGCGGCTCAACGTGATGCAGAAATGTGGTTTGGTGATGACACGGTCTATATGGAACGTTTCTTACAAAAGCCACGTCACGTAGAAGTACAAGTATTGGCTGATGGTAATGGTCACGCGATTCACCTTTATGACCGCGACTGTTCTTTACAACGTCGTCACCAAAAAGTTCTTGAAGAAGCGCCAGCACCTAACTTACCAGAACAAGCACGTGCCGATATTTTAGAAGCGTGTGTTAATGCATGTAAGTTAATGCAATACCGTGGTGCAGGTACTTTCGAATTCTTATTTGAAGATGATGAATACTTCTTCATTGAAATGAATACACGTGTTCAGGTTGAGCATCCTGTAACTGAAATGGTGACAGGCATTGACATCATTGAACAACAATTGCGTATTGCTGCAGGTCTAGGTTTAGACATTGAGCAAGATCAGGTTGAAATTCGTGGTCACGCAATCGAATGTCGTATTAACGCAGAAGACCCAACCACCTTCGTACCTTCACCGGGTAAAATTGAACACTTCTATGCCCCAGGTGGTGCAGGTGTTCGTGTAGATTCACACATCTACGAAGGTTATAGCATTCCGCCGTATTACGACTCAATGATTGCTAAACTGATTGTGCATGGTAAAGATCGTGAAACCAGTATTGCGCGTATGCGTCAAGCCTTGGATGAAACTATCTTAACAGGAATTAAAACCAACATTCCTTTGCACAAAGACTTGATTCTGCAAGATAAAAACTTCTGCAAACAAGCAATGGATATTCACTATCTTGAAAAGCATTTGCTAAAGCAACTTGCTGGCAATGAAGAAGAAAAAGCATAAGTAATTAAGGTTGCTTAAGTTTAAAATAAAGAGCTGATGATTCAACGTCAGCTCTTTTTTATTGTTGAGAATAAAAGCTAAACCGTTAATCTATGCAGATCAGTATGAATAAAAAACCAATACTCCAAATGGAGTATTGGT
This sequence comes from Acinetobacter sp. ANC 5045, assembly GCF_004331005.1. Taxonomy (NCBI): domain Bacteria; kingdom Pseudomonadati; phylum Pseudomonadota; class Gammaproteobacteria; order Moraxellales; family Moraxellaceae; genus Acinetobacter; species Acinetobacter sp. ANC 5045. The sequence goes on from NZ_SJNS01000027.1 coordinate 19,477, forward strand.
TTAAAAATTGATTTAAAAACTGAGATCATTTTAGATCATCGAATGATGCAAAATACTAGACAAGATTAATCTAAAAACTCAGTCATTAATGCCAATACTTCTGCGGTTTTTTCAGCATGCAACCAATGCCCTGCATGAGCAACTGTTTCAACTTTTGCGTGAGGAAACTGTGCTTGAATAGCGGCATAATGCTCAGGCGCTTCAATGTAAGGCGAATTACCACCACGAATAAACAAAGTATCTACATTACTCTGCACCGTCTGCCATGACAAAATTTCTGCATAATGTTCACGTAATGCATTTAAGTTAAATAACCATTGCCCTTTGCTAAATGACTTCATCAAAAATTGCACGACCATTTCTTCTTGAAGATGCTCACGCATAATTTCCATCGCCGCTTGGCGACTTTCAACTTGTGCATCTTGCACAGCAAACAAAGCTGTAAAAATTTGATCGTGACGATTTTCAGGATAAGCAAAAGGACAGATATCCAATAAAACCAATTGCTGTAAACGCTCGGCAGCCAAAGGCGCCAAAGTCATTGCAACCTTACCGCCCATTGAATGCCCAACCATAGAAAACTGTTTGATATTCAAGCTGTTCAGTGTTTCTAAAACATCTTGTGCCATTGCTGCATAATTCATGTCATCACAATGCGCAGACTTACCATGATTGCGCACATCTAATTGAATTACGGTGCGCTGTTCTTGAAATGCACGTGCGAGCATGCCTAAATTACTCAAACTACCAAATAAACCATGAATAAAAACCAAAGATGGCAACGTAGATTCAGGCTGATTTTGCGTGATTTGATAATTTAATAACATAAAATAGACTCTAAACTTGAATACAAATGATTAATCTATTTAATGAGTTTTGAGTTTATAAATCAAATTTTATATGTGCTTTTTACGGTGAAACTTATAATATCACTTAGGCTATTTGTGTGAGCCTAAGCAATAACATACAAGATGAACTTTTCTTAAAATTTTATTTAAAATAATTCAAAGGCAACTTCAAATAACGAATGCCGTTGGCCTCAGGTTGTGGGAACTTACCTGCGTCCATATTGATTTGAATTGATGGCAGAATCAATTTAGGCATCGTTAAAGTAGCATCACGCTGAGTTCTCATCTCAATAAATTCAGCTTTGCTTACCCCTGTATGAATATGAATATTCTGCTCTTTTTGAGTTTTGAGCAGTGTTTCATGTTCATATTGTTCACGTGATTCTGGTAGATAATCATGGCATAAGAACACTCGTGTTTCTTCAGGCAATGCGTATAGCGTTTGCACAGAATCGTACAACTGCCCTGCACTGCCTTTCGGGAAATCACAACGTGCCGTACCATAATCAGGCATAAACAAAGTATCACCTACAAATACAGCATCACCGATCACATAGCTTAAACAAGCAGGCGTATGCCCCGGTGTAGGGATGTTATAGGCTTGTAATTCACCAATCGTAAAAGTTTCATGATCGTCAAACAGATAATCAAATGATTGATGTGAATTGAAATACTTGATATCCAAGTTATAGATAGCACTAAATGTTTCTTGCACAATCGAAATTTTATGGCTCATGGCAATTTTACCACCCAACTGCTCTTTTAAATATTGAGAAGCTGTCAGGTGATCGGCATGCACATGCGTTTCTAAAATCCATTCAACCGTTAATTCATTTTTTTGGATGTAAGCAATGATTTCATCGGCATGAATTGTTGAAGTAGTCGCAGATGCAGGGTCATAATCCAACACGCTGTCAATAATGGCACATTGACGCGTTACAGGATCACTTACCACATAACTGAATGTATTAGTATTTTCATCAAAAAAATGCTGAATATCTGCGTGCATCTTATGCTCCTGCAACCTTACGATGAATGAGAATCCCCACCAACATTGCAACAATGAAATAGATTGCTTGATAATAACCTAAACCAATCAAGGTTAGACTTGGCGCTGGACAAATTCCTGCAACGCCCCAACCGATACCAAAAATAAAACTACCTGTGATCAGTTTAGAGTCAATTTGAGTTTGTTTAGGCAAATCAATTGGTTCATTTAAAATGGTTTTTGGTTCAGCTTGGCGCATAATTCTTTGGAATGGAATAAAGGCAACCGCAATTGCACCCATCATAACAAATGCCAGACTTGCATCCCATGTACCGAAAAGATCGAGGAAGTTTAAAACTTTTTCAGGATTCGACATACCAGAAAGAATCAATCCAGCTGAAAAAATACCACCGAAAACAAAGGCTAAGAAATTTTTCATTTAGAATGCTCCTGTGATATGGCGGATAACATAAACGGTAATAAAGCCAGCTAACATAAAGGTAGCTGTTGCTGCAATGGAGCGCTTAGATAAACGACTCATGCCACAAATACCATGTCCACTGGTACAACCCGAACCCAAACGAGTACCGAAACCAACCAACAATCCCGCCACAATCATCATCAATGGGCTTGCATTCAATTCAACTTTAGGTTGAGCCACGATGCCATAGAAAAAAGGCACAATGAAAATACCTAACACAAACCACAATGCAGGCGTTTTGAACAGCGTTTGCGGATTTAATACTTGAGCCAGTAAACCACTAATGCCTGCAATACGACCATGAACATATAAATAGCCCACGACTGCAAGACCAAGCAATCCACCACCGATTAATGCCAGCAGATAATCATGCATTTTGAACACCCAAAACAATATATGTTTTTATAATATATTATTGTAATTATTATTCAACTATTCTCTTGTAAGTTTTGTAAACTTCATCTGACTATTCGTCTATGTTTGCGATGTGAGAGAGATTTCGCAAGTTTTTGGCTGATATTAAGTCATAAGGCAGAAAATTTAGTCATTCTAAATGACTGCCCCATAACGTAATAAAGATATATCAAAATAGACAGCAACGACAAAAGTTGAGGGCATTAGACTCATTTGTGAGCAAGCGCAATAAGTTCTTTTTTATGCCGACGAATTACACGTTTAGCAGCATCTAACATAATGCGATTGGTAGTCTCATCATCACCAAAGTCAATAGGTTTAGCTGGACACATTGGACGAGCTTTTCGATCTTCGATTGTGTAGTCTTTAAGACGCTTACCCATACTGCACCTCTCAGAATTTCTTAACTTTCACTAATATAACATAAAATTTAGTTTGTTAAAAAATCATCAATACGAGTTTTTAATTACCCTATTTATTGCTTAAAGATAACTTTTTTTGTTATTAAATGGTCGCTTGGAACAAGAATCACTGAGATGAAACGAATAGGAATAGTTGCTACATTCATACAAGAACAAGCATCTGTGTGCTTTGGACTCAAAACAATATAAAGTTCAACATATCATGCATCTACAATATCTACAAAATTAGCATTTAAAACTTTTGCCAAATCGCTTGGTGTTAAACCAATATCTAATCCCCGCTTCCCTCCACTCACATACATAGTTGCAAGCTGTTGAGCGGATGCATCAATCACTGTTTTCAGTTGTTTCTTCTGCCCAATTGGACTAATGCCCCCAACCAAATAACCTGTCAAACGCTCAGCATCTTTAGGATCAGCCATGTGTACTTTTTTACACTGAAAAGCAGCCGCAACTTTTTTAAGATTTAATTGGTAATGGACAGGTAAAATCGCCACAAAATAATGCTTATCATCACTGACCAATAAAGTTTTAAATACTTCTGTGACATCTAAGCCTAACTTCTCCGCAGCTTCTAAACCAAAACTTTTAGCATTATGATCATGTTCATATTCATGCATAGAAAATTGAATTTTCTTGGCTTTTAAAAGTTTAGCTGCTGGAGTCATTGAAAAAATACTGTAAAAAACGATGCTCAAATTATACGCTTGATTGAGATTAAAAGTGAATTCGCTTAGGCCATTTTTAAATATAAAAGTAACTATCGAAAAAATAGCCTAAAATCATTAACTTGGTTTACGTGAATTTTCAACCAACACGTTAGCTAAGCGCTGTGCATGCGCAATCACGCGATCCAACCAACGTTGTGCCGCCAACAACTCTAAACCTGTCGCAGCATTGAGCTGATTCACGGCAATATATTGCAGCACTTTTTCACGGTTTTCGGCACGTTGATCTTCTGTCCATTTTTTCAAATTAGATAATTCGGTATTTAGACTTAGTACATGTTTATGCACATCAAAATCATCCATTTCTTTTAGATGTTCATCAAGAATTTGTACAAAATCTAAGCCAACTTGATAAATTGCAGGTTGGGTGCGTATTTCTTTTGCTAAAGTAATATTTTCCAAATCACTTCGTAAAACACGTAAATACACCATCAAACGAAGCATCGCCATTAAACGCTGTTGATCGGCTTCATTTTCTGAAATCGACATTTCTTCCAAATAGCGTTGGACTTGAATGAGTACTTCATCTAGCTGTAATAAACGTACTTTTGAAGGTAATCTTCCCTCTTGGATAGCCAGTTTTAGCATCACCAAAACGTCATACAAACTATGGTAAATCACCTTTGATGCAGCATGAATAGCCAAGGCGGGCACAGATAAACTCGCTTGATCGAGATAACATAAAACCGATTGAGTTTGATCTGGGATAATTTTCATAATCAGTTTTTCGAACTGACGGATAAAAGGCAAAATAATCAAAGTACCAGAAATACTGAATGCTGTATGAAATGCAGCAACAATCACCACATTGTCCCATGTTGCCATAAGACGTTGATTTTGTGTTAGCTCAAGAAATAACGGTTTTAAAATAATAAAAGCAAAAATGGCTGAAATGATGTTAAAAATCACATGAACCGCTGCAGTACGTTTGGCATTTGCAGTTGAACCAATTACAGCAATAATGGCTGTCGCCACCGTACCAATATTCTGTCCAATCACCAAACCTAAAGCCTGTTGCAAATCAATCGCACCACTGGCCAATGCTGCTAAGGTCGCGGTAATTGCAGCACTTGAAGATTGCAACAGAATGGTCATGATAATACCGACCAAAACCAAACTGAGTTGCGCAATCAAAGATCTACTTGAAAATACTGATAAATCGACACGTTCAGCAAAACCTGACATGGCAACTTGCAACATATCAATGCCAAGGAAAATCAGACTAAAACCTGCCAATGTCATTCCAAATAATGCAACTCGCCCCTGACTAAATAATTTGAGCATTGCACCCAAACCCAGCAAAGGTAATGCAAAACTGGTGATGGAAAATTTAACACCTAAAAATGCCACCATCCAACCCGTACTGGTTGTGCCAATATTCGCGCCAATAATGACACCAATTGCCTGAGCAAAAGTAAGAATCCCCGCACTAACAAAACCAATCGTGGCTAAAGTTGTTGCCGTAGAAGACTGTACAATTAAAGTTAAACCGATGCCTGAAAGCACAGCTTTAATGGGTGAACCTGTGAACTTAGACAACCAAATACGCAAGGTTTCCCCTGCCATATCTTTTAAGCTGTCCGTCATCATGGTCATACCAATCAAAAATAGGCCAATACCACCACATAATTGTACAAAGACTTCTAACACACTTACTCCCTGTGCAATAAGCAATTTTCAAAGTGCTAAAAAGCCGATATTGTACGTACTTTTATCTTAAAATTGCAGTTTATTTGTTCTATTCCAATAGTTTATATTAAATAAAAAACTTGTCATCAATTTGACATATTATTAAAACCTAAGGATAGATCAGACTCCATTGGTTTATCCAATCATTCGATAAAACAAAACGAAACCTCTGTATTATGCTGACACGATACAATTCAAATCTTCAGTTCACTTGACTGAACCAATCGCTCACCTCAAAATCAGTATATATACTCACATACGCCAAAATGACAGATATAGTTTTAATATGATTTTTAATGCATTTAGAAAATATCCATCTATAAAAATATTCAGTATTGGTTGTACTGTTTTAACGTTAGCAGCCTGCTCTCCACTAGGAGGTGGCTCTCTTGCAAAACGCTCAGCTAAACTTTCTACAGGGATCCAAAAGGCTTATGCTGTGCATCCTGATACAGCAAATCGTGTAGCACCAATCATTGTACAAAGTGCAGAACAACATAATGTTGATCCTCTGCTTGTCGCTGCAGTTATTAGACAAGAATCGAATTATCGTGCCTATGCTGTTTCACCTTCAGGTGCAGTTGGGTTCACACAAATTATTCCACGTTATTGGCAGCAGACTTGTCCTGGCGATTTATTCCATGAACATACCAATATCAACTGTGGTACATTTATTTTAAATCATTATAAAAATCAGTCGGGTAAATGGCCTAAAGCTTTGGCCTATTACAATGTGGGACCTACTGGCTACAATAGTAATCGAAAAATGAAAAAGCAAGGTAAACGCTACGCGAAACAAGTCAAACAGCACCAAAAAAACTTAAAAGATGCACTTTAATTTTGACTTACTAGCTTAATAAAGTAGCCAATACCCGTTAAATTAAAGCCATCCTCAGATGGTTTTATTTTCCTTTCTTTTCTACTTTTCTTCTTAATATTTTCTTTCCCACATAAAAAACACCCTCAACGTGAGTTGAGGGTGTTCGAATAATGAGCTGGCGATGACTTACTCTCACATGGGTAACCCCACACTACCATCAGCGCGAAGAGGTTTCACTTCTGAGTTCGGGAAGGGATCAGGTGGTTCACTCTTGCTATGGTCGCCAGCACAACTGTTATGGACTTGTTCGGGTCTTAGTTACTCTGCTTTCGCATGTAATGCCTTACTTTGTTCCAAATGAGTTATTAACAGGT
>NZ_SJNS01000028.1:0-17950 GCF_004331005.1 Acinetobacter sp. ANC 5045
TAAGCAAATACACGTTAAAAACAGGTTCATTTGTAGAGGATAGCCGTGGGCGTTGGTATGTATGTCTTGTTGTTGAATCGCCTAAGCAAGATAAATCGACAGCAACCAAATCGATTGGTATTGATCTAGGCTTAAAAGATATTGCCACCTGTTCTGATGGCACTGTAATTTCAAATCCAAAATTCTATCGAAAATATGAGCAGAAATTATGTATTGCTCAGAGAGCCAGGAATAAGAAGCGTGTTCGTGCATTACACGCCAAGATTGCAAATAGTCGAAAAGATCATTTGCATAAAGCAAGCACCAAGCTTGTGAATGAAAATGCATTGATTATTGTAGGTGACTTGAGTGCTAAAAAATTAGTAAAAACCAAAATGGCAAAAACTGTTTTGGATACAGGATTTTCGGCACTAAAAACAATGCTCAAGTATAAATGCGAGAACGCAGGCGTATTGTTTGAAGAAGTCCAAGAAGCCTATACCACCCAAATCTGTTCGTGCTGCGGTGAGATCACCTCAAGTAGTCCCAAAGGTAGGACAGATCTTGGAATAAGAGAATGGGAGTGCATGAGCTGTGGTACAGTTCATGATCGAGATATAAACTCAGCTCTAAACATTCTTGCGCTTGGGCATAAGCGTCTAGCTGTAGGAATCACCCTCTTTTAAGGGGGGGAGGATGTCAATTCTCCTGACTGTGTTTTCATCTGTTTGGTGCGAGTGGTTCAGCTGCATCTCGCAATCAATCGGTGTGCATTTTTTTGCATCCATCCCGCAAAAGACAATCTGAAATTGTGTTCATCTTGCCTAGAATTGTGTAGGCAGTGAGTGATGCATAAATTGTCGGCAGAGTATTGCTGTTTTGATAAAAAGCCTGTGAAAAACGTGCAGGAAGGTGCAAATTTTCATACAATAAGCCCACCTTGATATTGGTGCAGACCATGCTTGATACCCAATCAGATTTCCAAAGTGATGAATTTTTGTTAGATCATTATGTGGGCAAAACCCCATTGGTGCGTTTGCAGCGTTTGGCAAGTCATACGCAGGCAACGGTTTTGGCAAAACTGGAAGGCAATAACCCTGCGGGTTCTGTTAAAGATCGTCCTGCCTACAACATGATTATGCAGGCAGAAAAACGCGGTGAAATTCAACCGGGCGATACTTTAATTGAGGCAACCAGTGGCAATACCGGCATTGCTTTGGCGATGGTTGCAGCTATGCGTGGCTATAAAATGCAGCTGATCATGCCTGACAATATGAGCCAAGAACGTAAAGATGCCATGCGTGCCTATGGTGCAGAATTGATTGAAGTGACTAAAGCACAAGGCATGGAAGGCGCGCGCGATTTGGCTTTGCAAATGCAACGCGAAGGCAAAGGCTTGGTGCTGAACCAATTTGGTAACCCAGATAATGTTGAAGCACATTACCTGACCACAGGGCCTGAAATTTGGCAGCAAACGGGCGGTAAAATTACCCACTTTGTCAGCTCTATGGGCACAACAGGCACCATTATGGGGGTGTCTAAATACTTAAAAGAACAAAATCCAGAGATTCAAATTATTGGTTTACAACCTTCAGATGGTTCAAGTATTGCAGGGATTCGCCGTTGGCCTGAAGCATATTTACCAACCATTTTTGACCGTAGTCGTGTTGATCGTATTATTGATATTCGGCAAATTGAAGCGGAAAAAACCATGCGTAAACTGGCGCAAAAAGAAGGCATCAGCGCAGGCACATCATCGGGCGGTGCGGTATGGGCAGCTTTAAAAATTGCCGAAGAAAATCCAGATGCAGTGATTGTTTGTATTGTTTGTGACCGTGGTGATCGTTATTTATCGACAGGTTTGTTCTCTGTCCAAGATACTGAATTGTGATATTCATTTTTCTATCACCCATTGAGTAAGATTTTATGCGTTTACCTGTGCTGATTTTCGATATAGAAACCGTTACCGATTTGAAGTCAGGCGCGCATTTATATCAACTCGATTTACCCGAAGCAGAGCTTGAACAAGCATTAATGAAGTTGCGTCGCCAAGAGGCAGGAACCGATTTTCAGCGTTTGCCTTTGCATGAAATTGTGTGTATTTCAGGCTTGTGGATTGATGAACACGGCATGAAGCTGTTTTCCTTTAGCCGTGAACATGACAGCGAAGCGACAATGCTGAAAAAGTTTTTGTCTATTTTTGATAAGCGTCATCCGACTTTGGTCAGTTGGAACGGTTCGCAGTTTGACTTGCCAGTGATTTTATTCCGCGCCATGTATCACGGGCTGTCTGCACCAAGTTTATTTGATCAGGGCGAGATTGATCAGCAAAAGCGCTATAACAATTATCAAAACCGTTACCATCAGCGTCATGTCGATTTAATGGATGTGATGGCAATGTTTAATGGTCGTCATTTTCAAAAGTTGGATGACATTGCGTATTTGCTAGGTTTTCCGGGTAAACGTGTAGATGCGGGCTATCATGTTCCTGCATTTATGCAAAGCGGCGAATGGTCAAGGCTGACGCGTTATTGTGAAGGCGATGTCTTAAATACTTGGTTGATTTATTTGCGTTGGCTGCTGCTCAAAGGGCAATTGCTGCTTGAAGAGCATACTTTATGGGTACAGCATACCATTCAATATTTGCATACTCAGCCGCAGCATGCAGACTTTTTAAGCGTGTGGCAGCACAGTTCGCAGCAAACTGAATTTACCCGTACAGATTTTCCTGAACAAAGTGTCACCACGCCTTCAAATGAATCCGTGATGCCTTTTCAATCTTCCCCATCTTCCGATATTTAGACTGATATGAAACATCGCAGTAAAAACCGTACCACGCAGCAGGCTGAATATTGCTTTCAGGTGGAATCGTTGTCACATGAAGGGCGCGGGATTGCACACTACACAGCTCAGTCGGGTCATCCAGCCGAGAAGCAGGGGAAAACAGTTTTTATAGAGGGCGCATTGCCTGGTGAAACAGTACGCGCCAAAATTACGCATAGTAACAAACGCTTAGAAGAAGCCGAGTGTCTAGAAGTGCTGGGTGAGCCTTCGACATTACGGGTTACGCCACAATGTCCACATTATCAGAGTTGCGGTGGTTGTAGCATGCAGCATATTCAGTTGGATGAGCAGATTCATCTCAAACAACAGGTGTTGCAGTCGCATCTGCAACATTTTGCGCAAATTCAGCCTGAAGAATGGTTAGCGCCTTTGCGTTCACAGCGTGAAGATTATCGCCGCAAAGCCCGTGTTGGGGTGCGTTATATTGCCAGTCAAGACAAATTGGTGGTCGGTTTTCGTGAGCGCAATAGCAATAAACTGACCTCAATTGACCGCTGTATGGTGTTGGATCAGGCATTTGGTTCGTTAACACGAATCAAGCAGCTACTCCAAAGTCTAACAGGCAAGGCCCATATTGGTCATATAGAATTGGCGATGGGAGATCAAGAGATTGCTTTGGTGGTGCGGCATACAGAACAACTATCTGCAGCCGATATCAACCAGTTACAGCAGTTTGCGTTACAGAAACACTGGCAATTGTATTTGCAGCCTGAAGGTCCAGACAGTTTGCATCGGGTTGATGATCCGCATGCAGCAATGCGTTTGCATTATCGTTTAGATGATTTTGATGTGAGTTTTGGCTTTCATCCCCAAGACTTTACCCAAGTCAATTCTACAATTAATCCACAAATGGTTAAGCTGGCATGTGATTTGCTTAACTTAAAATCAGGTGATCGGGTGCTTGATCTGTTTTGTGGATTAGGCAACTTTTCATTGCCGCTTGCACGTTGTGTAGGTGCAACAGGAAAGGTGGTTGCTGTAGAGGGTTCAGAGCAAATGGTGCAGCGTGGTGCAGAGAATGCACAACGTAATGATTTAGACAATGTTAAGTTTTATTCACAAGATTTAACAAAAGATTTTTCGCATCATTCTTGGGCAAATCAAGGATTTGAGGCATTATTAATTGACCCTCCGCGTTCAGGCGCAGAGGAAGTGATGTATTATGTGCCCAAATTTGGCGCAGATAGAATCGTTTATGTGTCTTGTAATCCAGCCACACTCGCAAGGGATGCAGGTGTATTGGTCAAGCAGGGCTATCAATTGAAAAAAGCAGGCGTGATGGATATGTTTCCGCATACGGGGCATGTTGAATCCATTGCCTTGTTTGAGAAAGAAAAGCAAATAAACGATTTATAATATGAAGTACATAGAGGTAGGAGAAGGGTATGGTCACAGTACGTGAACAACTTCCTGGACGTTTAAATGAACTGTCTGAGGAAACGACTGTAGAACATGCCGAGCAAGCCCGACAGGATTTAGCAGAATGGCTAGACCGAGTACGCGGGATTTACGATGGGGCGGCACTTGAACAATTAGAACGCGTTGCCAATTACACCCTGAAAAAAGAGCTGGAAACAGACGTCAGTCATCCATCGCATACCTTATATACAGGTATTGAGATGGCGAATATTTTAGCGCACTTGCATGTCGATGAAGACACTTTGTCTGCAGCCATGCTCTATCGTAGCGTGCGTGAAAATGTCATGCAGTTAGATGAAGTGCGTGAAGAATTTGGTGAAGCAGTTTATGGCTTGATCAAAGGCACCTTGTCGATGGGTAAGTTGTCTGAACTGATTGAGAAAAATAAGCGTTTAGAAGACCATTTTAATAATAACCAGCGTGAACATTTAACAGGCATTTATAAAATGCTGATTTCCATGACGGAAGATGTGCGCGTGGTGCTAATTAAACTGGCAGAACGTACCTATTCATTACGTGAGTTGGCAACCGCTTCCAAAGAACGTCAGGAGCGTGTGGCGCGAGAAATTTTAACCATTTACTCGCCATTGGCACACCGTTTAGGCATTGCCCAACTGAAATGGGAACTCGAAGATTTAGCCTTCCGTTATTTGGCGCCAGACCGTTATAAAGAAATTGCGACGTTACTGAATGAAAAGCGTTTGGAGCGTGAAAACTACATTCAAAACGTAATTGAGCAATTGCGTACAGAGCTGGGCAATAATGGTATTCATGCCGAAATTAGCGGGCGGGTGAAACACATTTATTCGATTTATCGAAAAATGAAGAGTAAAAACCTCAGCTTCGATCAGCTCTATGACATTCGTGCTGTACGTGTTTTGGTGAAAACCATTCCAGAGTGTTACCACTCTTTGGGCATCGTACATCAATTGTGGCGGCATATTCCGCACCAGTTTGATGATTACATTACCAATCCAAAAGCCAATGGTTATCGCTCATTGCATACTGCCGTAATTGCAGAAAACAAGTCGCTTGAAGTGCAAATTCGTACCCTAGATATGCACGAAGAAGCCGAGCTTGGGGTATGTTCACACTTTAATTATAAAGAAGGTTCTAAAGCCACAGACCATTCGTTTAATCATCGTTTACATTCCTTACGTTCTGTTTTGGAGCACTATCAGGAACGTAACGATGCCAGCGCACATAAAGAAGATGACGATTCTGAAAACTTTGAACAAATCCAAGAGTTTGAAGATTTTGAGAAAATTTATGTGTTCAGCCGTGATGGTGATATTAAAGAATTGCCACGTGGCTCAACGGTATTGGACTTTGCTTATCATGTGCATACCGAAGTCGGCAATAAATGCTATGCCGCGCGGGTCAATCAGCGCTATGTGCCGCTTACCTATACCTTAAAAACAGGTGAGCAAGTCGAGATTCTAACCAAAAAAGACCGTGAACCGAACCGTGATTGGTTGGTGAATTCTTTAGGTTATATTAAAACAGCACGTGCGCGCGATAAGCTGCGTCATTGGTTTAGACAGCAAGACCGCAGTAAAAATCTGGAAGTCGGGCGTGAAGTGCTCAACAAAGAACTGTCACGTTTGGCGATTCATCCAAAAAGTATTGATTTAAATGATTATTGCAATCACTTTAACGTCAAAACAGGTGAAGACATTCTGATTGGTTTGGTGAATGGTGATATTAGCCTGCATGCCTTAATTAATCAGGTCAATCGTCACATGCACTTAGATCAGGATGAACCTGAACTGGTGTTGAAGCCAACCTTGAACCCACGTGCCAGCCATACCTTATCGGCACATGGCATTTTGATTGATGGTTTGGATAACGTTGAACTGCATATCGCACAATGCTGTCAGCCTGTGCATGGTGAAGCGATTGCGGGGTATATTACCCTGAACCGTGGTGTGAGTATTCACAAAGTGGCGTGTTCGGACTATGTGCGTATGATTGGCAACGAACCTGAACGTGCGGTAGAAGCCGATTGGGAAATGCAGCCAACCCGTGGTCAAAGCGTGCAAATTGTGGTGGAAGCCTATGACCGCCGTGGTTTGCTCAAAGACTTAACCCAAGTGATTTTTGCCGATCAAATTAACATTCGTCAGGTGAATACTATTTCTGAAAGTGATGGTATCGCCAATATGAAATTGTTAATTGAGGTTAAAGGCTTGGCGCAACTTTCTCGTTTGTTGGCACGTTTAGAGCAGCAACCAGGGATTATCAGCGCACGTCGTTTGGTGCAAGGCAGCTAAGCGAGCACGCTTTAAAAAACCAGCATGTTTGCTGGTTTTTTTCTATCGTATTTCAGCCAAAATGGAGAAGGGCGGATGAATAAAACACCTAAAAAAATTTGTGTGAATGTTAGCCGCATTCAGCAGATTTTTAGTCCCGATCCAAGTGCTGTAAGCAGTGAACAGATTCAACAGCAAAAACAGGCTATTTATCGGCATCGGAATCAATTGCTTTCTGGATACTTAGAACACGATATTCAAAACAGCGATATTGAGCGTAACCCACATGGCAAGCCATTTTTGACAGCATTCCCTCAATTGCAGTTTAACCATAGTCATAGCCGTCAGCATTATGCTTTGGTAAGCAGTTTTGAATTGCTCGATGTTGGCGTAGATGTCGAGGACTTAGACCGTAAGGTGCGTTTCGATGCCTTGGCACAACATGCGTTTCATCCCAATGAACTCCAATACTGGCAAGATTTGGAACACGACGCTGATTATTGGTTTCGTGTCTGGACAACTAAAGAAGCAGTGCTGAAAGCATCAGGTTTAGGGATTCGTTTAAGCCTGAATGAGTTGGATACTCGTATGCATCCCAATGCACAGGGCGGCATTTGTCATCATCCACAGATTGGGCATTTTGCCTATCAAAACTTTCGTTTATCAGATTGTATGTTGACCGTAGCATGGCGAGCAGCGCCATCTTGCGTAGGCTTTCAGTTTCCACAGATTCATATTATTCAGCATTAACATCGCAACGTCAGCGTAAATATCGCAATGCTAAGGCACAAAAAAGCCTATCCGAAGATAGGCTTGAATGTTGGTGTCAGCAGAAATGCATTAAGGAATTTCTTGCTCTTCACCTTCAAATTCAGGTTTGACTTGAACAATGAAGTCCTGACGGTTCAAACCGCGCCATAAGGCAAAGGCTGTACCAATGTAAATAGATGAATATGTTCCGACAAAGACACCCACAAACATCGCAATCGAGAACCATTTCAGACCATCACCACCCATGAGCATCATCGCGACTACAACCAATAATAGGGTCATAGAGGTGTGAATGGTACGACGTAAGGTTTCTGTCAGCCCAATGTTTACCACTTCAAGTGGTGTTGCACCACGGATTTTACGGAAGTTTTCACGAATACGGTCAGATACAACAATGTTATCGTTGAGTGAGAAGCCAATAATCGCCAATAACGCTGCCAATACAGTCAGGTCAAATGGCCATTGCATCATGGCAAAAATACCCAGTGTCACCACAATATCGTGGAACAATGACAGTACCGCACCCATTGCCAGTTTGAATTCAAAGCGAATGGTGACGTATACCAACATCAATAACAGCGCTAAAGCTACAGCGCCCGCAGAACGTACGTACAGCTCATTACCGACTTGACCACCAACCACATCTACCTTTGGCACAGTTGCCGTGTTATTTGGTAGTTGTACCGCAGCAGTAATTGCTTTGGTTAAGTCTTCTGCTTCAACATCTTCTTGCACAGGCATACGTACCATTAGGTCGCGGTCTGAACCAAGCGTTTGTACCACAGGGTCGTTAAAGCCTGCTTTGACCAATGCGTTAGAAACATCGGTGGCTTTTACTGGATTGCTATAGTTGAGTTCTGCAGCAATACCCCCAGTAAAGTCCAAACCTAAGTTTAAACCTTTGGTGGCAATGAAGAAGATACTGGCAACCGTTAATAGAATAGAAAGCAATGCCGCAGGCAAAGCAATCTTCATAAACGGAATCACGCGCTCATCATCAGGGCGGCCATATTTTTTTGAAGGCAGTTGAGTATTCTCAGTCATCAGTGATCTCCTTAAATGCTCAACTTTTTCAAGTTACGTTTTTTGCCGTAGATGATTTGTACAATTGCACGGGTCACTGTAATTGCAGTAAACATCGAGCAGACAATACCAATCATGAGCGTCACAGCAAAGCCTTTGATTGGACCTGTACCAATCGCAAACAGAATGAATGCCACCAAGAATGTGGTTAAGTTCGAGTCGAAAATAGTGTTATACGCTCGGTCATAACCCGCCACAATGGCTTGTTTGGGCGAGGCCCCCCACTTAATTTCTTCTCGTATTCGCTCACAAATCAAGACGTTGGCATCCACCGCCATACCAATGGTAATTACGATACCCGCAATACCCGGCAAGGTGAGTGATGCACCAATCCAAGACATGACGGTTAAAATCATGGCTAAGTTAAACACTAAAGCGAAGTTGGCAATCAGACCAAACAGACGGAAGAACACCACCATCCAGATTGCAACCAAAATGAAGCCAATCTGAGTCGACAATACGCCTTTATCAATGTTTTCTTGACCCAAGCTTGGACCAATCACACGTTCTTCGACAAAGTACATTGGCGCTGCCAAGGCACCTGCACGAAGCATTAAGGCCAATTCAGAGGCTTCTTGTGGGGAATCTAGACCTGTAATACGGAACTGCGAACCCAATACCGCCTGAATGGTTGCAGCATTAATGACGACAGATTCGGTATATGGGGTGCGTACTTCAGTTTGTGTGCCAGTTTCATCGGTCACATAGCTAATACGTTGTTTGTTTTCAATAAACAATACCGCCATACGTTTACCCACAGCGTTACGTGTCGCATCTGCCATGAGTTTACCGCCCGCAGCATCAAGGGTAATGTTAACTTCTGCACCGCCTGTATCTTGGCTAAAACCACTCGACGCATTTTGAACACGCTCACCCGTTAAAATACGGCTGCGGTTCAATAATAATTGGCGACCACTGTCCAAAGATTCAAAGGCAAACGCTTCTGTGCCAGGTGGTATTGTACCTGTAGTCTGACCTGTGTACGGATCAATATATTGATCATTTAAGTCAGACACCAAACGGAATTCGAGGTTCGCAGTACGACCGAGTACACGCTTCGCTTCAGCAGTATCTTGTACGCCTGGCAATTCCACTACAATACGGTTGCTACCTTGAGTTTGTACCAAAGCTTCAGCCACACCTAACTCGTTAATACGGTTACGTAAAGTAGTTAAGTTCTGATTGACCGCATACGACTGAATTTCCTGTTTACGGACATCGGTATAGTTCAGACGTAAGCTAGAGCCTTCTGTGGTGGCTACAGCTTGCTGTGTGTATTCATTGCCGTTACGACGCAAGAAATCCATCACTGCATCACGGTCTGCATTATTGGCAAACTGTAGGGTGATGGTGTTGTTATTCAGCGAAAGGCTATTAAATTTCAGCTTGTTGTCACGCAATTGACGGCGTAAATCGGTGGCTGAAGTTTCCATACGCTGGCTGATGGCCTTGTCCATATCCACTTCTAATAAGAAGTGCACACCACCACGTAAGTCCAGACCGAGTTTCATTGGTTTTGCACCAATTTTTTGTAGCCATTCTGGTGTGGTTGGCGCAAGGTTCAGTGCCACGACATAGTCATCACCTAAACCGCGACGTAAAGCTTCTTTGGCTTTGAGTTGGGCTTCTGAGGTGTCTAAACGCAACAATGCAGCATTGTTGGTAAAGCTGTTGTCATGACTGGCAATATTTTCTGATTGTAAAATTTGCTCTGCTTTTTGTATGATGCTTTGATCAATTTGGGTACCAGCTTTGGCACCTGAAATTTGAACAGCAGGTTCATCTGGATACAAGCTAGGCAGGGCATATAATGTACTCACCACAAGAACAACGAGGATGAGCAGATATTTCCATGCTGGGTAACGCATTTATTTTCTTCTTAAAATGAAAAAGTCGTGCGTGAGCACGACTCTTTTTGATTAGAGGTTGTTTAATGTGCCTTCAGGAAGAACTGAAATGACACTCGCGCGTTGTACTTTTACTTCTACACCACGGTTCAGCTCTACCACTGCAAAATCACCTTCAATTTTCGTGATTTTACCCATAAGACCACCTGCGAATACCACTTCACTGCCTACGCCCAAGCTTTCAATCAGTGTACGATGCTCTTTGGCACGCTTTGATTGTGGACGCCAAATCAGGAAGTAGAAAATTGCAATGAAGACTGCAATCATTAAAAGGTTAGCCACAAGGCTTGGTTGTTGTGCAGCTTCACCTGCTGCGTGAGCGGTCGAAATAAAAAGGCTCATTTCATTTTCCTAAACTAAAAACTGGCGATCAGTGATCTGATAATAAATTGGGTTTGTTCTGCAATTTACCTTGTCTTTTTACTCAGCGCAAATACTGAAAAGACTAATCTTCAGGACAAGGCGGTACTTCTAGGCCACGACGGGCATAAAAGTCCTGTACAAATTCATCGAAAGTGCCGTTATCTAAGGCATTGCGAATATCTTGGGTAAAGCGTTGGTAATAACGTAAGTTATGAATAGTGCCCAACATTGACCCCAACATTTCGCCACATTTTTCTAAATGAAACAAATAAGCGCGGGTAAAGTTCTTGCAAGTATAGCAATCACAATGCGGATCGAGCGGGCTTTGGTCATGACGATACTTACTGTTACGAATACGCACCAAGCCATCGGTTACAAAGTAATGACCATTGCGCGCATTACGGGTTGGCATCACGCAGTCGAACATATCGACGCCACGACGAATTGCTTCCACAATATCTTCTGGCTTGCCGACGCCCATCAAATAACGTGGTTTATCTTCTGGCATTTTAGCTGGCAAATAATCCAGTACTTTGATCATTTCTTCTTTCGGTTCACCCACCGAAAGACCGCCAATGGCATAACCATCAAAACCAATTTCAAGTAAGCCGTTTAAAGATTCAACACGTAAATCTTCGTACATACCGCCTTGAATAATCCCGAACAGCGCGTTGCTGTTTTGTAGCTCATCATGGTGATGTGTTTTACAGCGTTTTGCCCAGCGTAAAGACAATTGCAAAGATTTTTGTGCTTCTTCATGCGTTGCAGGATAAGGCGTACATTCGTCAAAAATCATCACGATGTCAGAGTTCAAAGTTTTTTGAATTTCCATCGAGATTTCAGGCGAAAGAAAAACCTTTGAGCCATCAATAGGCGAACGGAAGGTCACACCTTCTTCTTTAATTTTACGCATTGCGCCTAAGCTAAACACCTGAAAGCCACCAGAGTCAGTCAAAATAGGCTTATCCCATTTGATGAATTCATGTAGACCGCCGTGTTGCTGAATCACTTCTAGCCCTGGACGCAAATATAAATGAAAGGTATTGCCTAAAATAACCTGTGCCTGAATTTCTTCAATATCGCGTGGCAGCATGCCTTTGACTGTGCCATACGTCCCCACAGGCATAAACACAGGGGTTTCTACCACACCATGAGCAAGTGTTAAACGACCACGACGGGCGCGCCCCGACTGACCTAATTTCTCAAACTTCATATATGTTCCAAATCAAGGCGAAAAAACAGTTCGCTGATTGTTCATGCTAAAAGTGCACTATTTTCCTAGATTCTGCACGGAATTGCCAGTTGAGATACGTTTTCCTTGGTAAAAATTGCGAGTAAATATTTTGTTTAAATCCACTGCGTTTACATGGCGTAAAATTGCTGAATACGTTGGGTAATTTCTTCTTTATGTAAGGCAAACTCCCCTTGTTCATGGTTGTCCATTGCAGCAACGTGCTGAATTAAACGCTGAATATATAAATTACTGTCAATAAAACTCGGTTCTAATGTGAGCAAATAGGCTTCATGTGCAATGCTCAAATAATCATACGGTTCCACTTCTAAAAGTTGTGCCAGATCAATCAGCAAGTCTTTATCCACTTGTTGTAGTTTGAGCTTGGGTTGTGCGGTGGATTGTTCCATCGTGGTTTGAGGCGCTTTGTTGTGCAGGAATTCATCGAGCAAAGCACTTGGAGCGTTTAGAAATTGCGCTGAGTGGATTTCTACATCGACCTGTTTGGGCACATGAATAAAAAACAGAATTTGGCTTAAATCTAAGCCATAAGCGCCCGATAAAGATTGTTTAGCCTGCTGAAATATATCCAGTAAAAGTTCAAGATGGTTGTATTGCAGCGTGTCATTGGAATTCAGCAGAGGATTGCCATAGATATGTCGCTGTTTAAAATAATCTGCAAAAATATTTTTAAATTGATGCAGACCGCTAGAATTGTTGGCTTGAGTGCGATAACGCCATTTTTCTATATTCCATTTATTTACTTCAGATAAATATTGTGCTTCATCTTCCTGTTCATTAAACAGGCTGCGTTGGCTTGAAACAGCTAAATAATCGACCTCAAGATATTCATTAAAGACCAGTACACAGGCATAAATTTGGTCTTGTTCATATTGCTCATAGAGTTGGAAAAACTCTTGAATGAGGGTGTTTTTCAGGTTCTGAATATGTTCTAACATTTTATCGGCTTACTTTTTATTTTGGGATTTATGTTTTGAGCAATTGTTGTTTATATTTTGCTCAACCTCATGATTGTGTCAAAGCTGAGAAAAATGTCAATAAGACAAAACAAATTGTAGTCAAAGCTCACTTAAGTTGTTAAATTGTAATTAAAATCAATTCATAGAGGTGGGCTATGAGTGAATTAAACAGTGCACTAAAAGAAGACCAATTCTATAAAACACTTTTGGAAACCACGAATGCAATTCCGTGGCAGATTAACTGGAAAACCAAAGCTTTTAGCTATATTGGCCCACAAATTGAGTCTTTACTGGGTTGGACGCAAGACAGCTGGAAAACTGCACAAGATTGGATTGATCGGATGCATCCTGAAGATCGGGACAAGACCGTGAATATGTGTGTGAGTCTGTCCGATCAAGGCACAGACCACGAAGCGGATTATCGTGCCTTAACCGCTACAGGAGATTATGTCTGGATTCGTGATGTGGTGCATGTGATTCGTGAAAATAACGAAACTGTGGCGATTATTGGGTTTATGTTTGATATTTCTGCGCGTAAACAAATGGAGTTGGAACTCGAAGCGTTGAGTCGCAAAAATCTGGCTTTGAGCTTACAAGACCCGCTGACCTTGGTTGCCAATCGTAAAGCCTTAAGTGAGCGCATTGAAAATGAGTTTAAACGCGCAACACGAAAGCAGCGTGCTTTGTCGCTTTTATTCATCGATATTGACCATTTTAAAAAATATAACGATGAACATGGTCATTTGCAGGGGGATCACTGCTTAATTAGCGTGGCGCAATTGTTGAAGCAGCATTTTTCTCGTGCATCTGATTTTGTCGCACGCTTTGGTGGTGAAGAGTTTGTGGTGCTGTTGCCTGAAACACCATTGGCAGATGCTGTACAACTTGCTGAAAACTTTAGACAGGCAGTATATGCGCTGGAAATTCCACATACCAAGACAGGGGAGACGACCCAAGTTACTGTGAGTATTGGTGTAAATAGCTATCACCAAAATCAGCAGTATCACAATGTGGTCGATTTTCTGCATTCAGCCGATGAATTGTTGTATTTGGCAAAAAACAAAGGACGTAATCAGGTGCAGTATCTGACACAGTCTTGTGTTTAGTCGAAATCTGAAAAAACAGCAAGCTTCGTGCTTGCTGTTTTTATAAATAATTTCAAAGGAGCGGCTTAGAATTAAATGGCTTAAAAGTTTGGACGATAATCAAAACTTTGTGCTGCACTATTGTCACGAAACGCACGAACAGGCTTTTTGGCAGTCGTTGCGGTATTAATTATGTTGTTTGGAAAGACCTGAATGTAATTATTAAATAACTCTACATTGCGATTATAAATGGTAATCGCAGCGCCCACATTTTCATTTTGCTCGTCAATTTCATGCATCATTTTTAAATACAGTTGATCGGCTTTGAGTTCAGGGTAATTTTCTACCACAACATTTAAGCCACGCATTAACTCTTTGCTTAAGGCTTCAACACGTTGTAACTGACCAACATCGGCATTATTGATATTTAAGTTCATGATGTTCTGGCGCAGTTCGGTCACTTTTTCTAAAGTTCCTTTTTCCATGCCTGCATATTGCTCAACCACAGGTGCAAGTTCTTCCAAAGTTTTTAATTTTTGACGTTCAAAACTGGTGACATCTGCCCATGCACGAATGGTGGCATTGAAATGACGCACGATATTGTTGCGAATCGTTATAACAATCAAGATGATAGCAATAACGACCAAAAGAAAAATTGCGATGCCCATAGTGTTGCCCCAAGACCATTTTCTTATTCAAGAAAATCAACTAAATCGGTTTGTAATTGTTCCAAATAAGGTAATTTAAAAGTGCGTAAGTGTCCACGTAATGCTGAAATATCTTGAATATTTTTTGCTTTACTGGAAATTTCAAACAGATTTTTGCTGCCTAAAAAACATAAGGTGTGTCGTTCAGGGTGAAACAATAAATCCCCTTGCTGATGCTGGAAAAAATCATCCATTTTTAACACCAGAGCGGGGCTGAGTGTGCGCGCCATTTGAATCGCATCACTACCAAAGAAATTGAGTTTTTGATTCAGTCGGATGTCACTGGTATGCCATGGTACATGGTAGGGCGCACCAAAAGTTTTTTTATTGGTGCTAATGGCTAAACCTTGAATTTTCACATCAAAGACAAAGACACCCGATAAATAGCGCACCACTTCTTTGACTTTATAATCATTGCCATTTTTGTCTTTAATGCGTATTTCACTGACATAGCGATATTCAAAAAGCAGAACCTGATGTTGTTTGCCCTGTTGATCAAGCCAAATTGTACTGGCATAACGGGTAATGTCATTGGAAAGATTACCCAAATGAAATAAGGGGAACATCGCTTTTAAATGGGCGATAAAGTAAATGGGTTGCAAGGTTTTGGCGAGGTGCTGTGGTGGTTGCTGCCATGCCAGTTGGTAGCGTTGTGCAATGCTTTCCTGTTCTAAAAAAGCAATGACTTCTTCAATGGGATCATCTTGTTCATAGGTAATAAATGCCCAAAAAATACAGACTACACCTATCAGCAAACAAAATTGCAGCCAAATATTACTCGGTTGAATCAAAAGTAATAAACAGAACAACACACCTATAATGCCAAGCAGGACAGGCAAAACATTTTCAAACTTGAGGGTGATGTCATCTTGCCAAGGGTGTAAGCCATCTAAAATATCTTGATGGCTTTGTGCTTTTTTTCCAATATCCCATAACCGCGCGATATTACGAAATACCCGTTGATTCTTCTTGCGTCGAATATGAATGGAGTGTTGCACGGTATCGAGCGGCATGGCGGTTTCTTTTACAGTTTGAAAATTAAGTCTGAGCTTGATCAATCAGCATGGCATCGCCATAACTAAAGAAACGATAGCGTTCAGCCACAGCATGTTGATAAGCCTGCATGACATTTTCACGGCTTGAAAGCGCAGATACCAACATTAATAAGGTGGATTCAGGCAAGTGGAAATTGGTAATCAAACGATCCACCACTTTAAACTGATAACCTGGGTAAATAAAAATTTGCGTATCACCCGACCAAGCCGCAAGTTCGCCTGAATGGGCTTGAGCTGCACTTTCCACGGCACGGGTGGCAGTTGTGCCCACTGAAATAACTTTGTTGCCTCGTGCTTTGGTTTCACGAATCAGCGCTACGGCAGCTTCAGAAACTTCACACCATTCACTGTGCATGATGTGATTGGCAATATCATCGGTACGTACAGGCAGGAATGTACCTGCGCCCACGTGCAAGGTCACAAAGGTTTTTTGAATGCCTTTATCTGCTAGCTGTTGCAGTAAGGCTTCATCAAAGTGCAAGCTGGCAGTGGGTGCGGCAACACTAGCGAGTTTTGTTGGGTCGTTAAATACGGTTTGATAACGCTCGGTATCAATCGCTTCTGCTTCGCGGTTAAAGTAGGGTGGAATCGGCAACTGACCGTAGGCATCCAATACGTCTAAAATAGGCTGCGAAAACTCGACAATAAATAAGTTTTCATGGCGACCTTGTACGGTCACTTTTACAGCATCAGGCCCAATAAACAGTTCTGCACCTGCTTTTGGTGAGTTGCTGGCTTTAATATGGCAATGGGCAATAAATTGATCTTGCAGACGTTCTACCAAGACTTCCACTGCACCGCCTGTGGCACGTTTACCTTTAAGACGCGCTTTCATGACTTTGGTATCGTTAAGTACCAGTAAATCGCCCGCTTCGAGTAAATTCAGTAAGTCGGTAAATTGATGGTCATGATACTGACCTTGAGCATCAAGATGCAGCAGACGAGAGGCGCTACGACTGGCTAGCGGGTAACGAGCAATGAGTTCATCGGGGAGATTAAAATTAAAGTCAGAAAGCTGCATGATAAAAACAAGTTAGAATACTGGGAAAACTGCGCCTAGTATATGCTTTTTTAGGTTTTATGGATGAAATTGGTCGATTATAAATCAAAAAAATGACAGCTGATTTAATTTTAAACAATTGCAAAAAACTTGCGTTGACAAGCTGTCAAAAAAGTTTATTATACCCATCAACACCTACCCGAGGTGGTGAAATTGGTAGACGCGGCGGACTCAAAATCCGCTGTCAGAGATGACGTGTCGGTTCGAGTCCGACCCTCGGGACCATATAAAGGAAAAGCCCTCAAGCATATTAGGACTTGAGGGTTTTTTATTGTCTGTATATTAATGGGTTGTGCCATTTTTTAGCTCCAGTCTTAATGATTCCATTAGCCACAATTCAGGTGGTCACTTTGGAAAATGAGTACCCAAATGAGTACCTGATTTTTCATTGGTACTCATGGTAATCAGATGCTAAGCTTAAATTATTAGATCAATACAACATCAAATGTGATTGATCGGGTGTCTTATAGGGCTTGTAGTATTTTAAAAGCTTTATTAACTATCTAAAGCTACTTTGATGACATCTGCAATTGTCTCAGTGGTGACGCCTCTTTTTCGAGCATTCTCAGAATGGAACCAAGTTGCTAAGTCTTTATTGCCTTTAGATGCATTGCAGCCAACACAGCACAATGCAATATTGGATAAGGTTGTAATTCTTATATCGTTGATAATGTGTTCCCAAGACTTCTTATTGGCTCTTTCAGTGCCAAACTTTTTGCCGCAATATACACAGCACAGGTCTCGCTCCAAGACCGCATCTTCTATGTGCTTTGGTATTCCCCATGAATTTGCCATTTTAGGTTTTCCTTATTTTATGGCTATAGTTGAATGAAAAATCCTAACCTGTGATAACTCACATTCATAAAATTTAGATCTAAGCATAAAATGAAATAGTTGTCATAACACTATATAAATGAGGGTGTAAATGTAACTCCAAAATAGAAATGTCCGGTTTCTCCAAAGTAAAAATGTCCGCTTTTAGAATATGCACTTTTGCAATTTCGTTAGCGGACGGTTTGATATGTTGGTGTCTATGTCGGATAAAGAACTTAAACGATTGTCGGTCTTGCAGGAAATCTGCGATCAACGCATAACTCAATCCCAGGCTGCTCAGCTACTTCATATTTCAGAACGTCAGATCAGACGCTTACTGCAGAAATACAAAGCTCAAGGTCCCGCTGCATTAGCCCATGCCGGTCGTGGCCAAATCAGCA
>NZ_SJNS01000029.1:0-16288 GCF_004331005.1 Acinetobacter sp. ANC 5045
TATCTGTCTGAGCGAAAGTGTGCCAATACCAATCTGAATGACCGTAAAGCATGGGTGAATGCGTACTGGGATAAAATGGATTGCCAGCATCGGGACGCTGATGATGCCGAATCTTTCGAGGATCTCTATCTGCGAGTGCAGGCTTTTCATCACAAGTTAAAGGCCGTGGCTGAGCACTATGCTGAAAAGAATTTGGCCGTATTTAGTCACGGACAGTTTTTACAGCTTTTGATCATGCAGATTCAGCAGCCAAGTCCATTGACTAAAGAACTGATGCAACAATTCAGATCTGATTTGGTTCGCCAACCAATTAAAAATACTGAGTTTTTTATATTTTAATAAAGATAACAGAGTAATCTAAGAAAATGAAATGGTCTAATCTTGTAGATAATTTTTGGAATTTAGTCACTCACCTTTTAGCTATTTTTGTAGCAACCTATTTTTGGTCGACAAATATAGGACATAACACTGCTATCTTCGTAGAAAAATATATCCCTAGAGAAGAACTTAATGGAACGGGAACATTACATCAGTGGTTTAGTGGCATCTTTACGACTAATACGCCAGTGTTAATTACTTTTTTCTTTTACCTTGTCTTTTTTCTTACTCTTCTTGAGCTTATTTACTATAAAAAACTAAACATTAAAGAACATAGTAACAGCGCCTCTATTGTCCTTTCAATTGGAAATTTAGCTTTTAGTATCAATACATTAATTCTAATTTATTCATGTTTTGCAATTAGTTTACCTATTATATCTTTCTTTCAAGGAATCGATACTAATTGGTCACTTCTTGTTTTTGGTATTGTTACTTTAATTTTTTACTTCATTTTTTCATGTTGGCATCGGGATGCTATTGATAAGTTTTGCTCTTATATCAGATCAGTTTATAAGTTTGGTATGTAAGCGGACACTTCTATTTTGGAGTTACAAATGAACTGCGCATAAGAGATTTTATGTTAAATAATAGTCAATTAAAGACCCAATAGTCAGATTTTAATTCGTCATGCTTTGCTATTTGTTAGTATTGATCAAATTTTTAATTTGAGATCTCATATGATTGATGTGATCCATGGAACAACAGATAAGCCTGCTACATCTAAACAGCTTCAAGATGCTGTTCAAAAAATAGAAGAATTAGATGGAACTTTATATTTAGGTTATCCAATTATCGGTACAGTTGATGGTGCTTATGAAATTGATGCACTTTTAACCTCACCTCAACATGGCATTATTGCTTTTATTCTAGTTGAAGGTACTGAGTTGCCTGAGGAAATAATAGATATACAAGATACATGTTATGCAATGTTATCTGCGAAGCTTATTCAATATAAAGAACTTGTCAAAAGAAGACAGTTGGATGTTGATGTACGCGTTTTAACATTTGCGCCTGCTGTATCGAATCACCAGGAAAGCTTAGATGAAGATAATCTTGTTATTACTCAATCTATCTCTTTAACCAATTATCTTAAAGATGAACAATCTGATAATAGTGAAAAATACAAACAAATAGTTAGTGCTATTCAAGCTGTTTCTAAAGTAAAAGTTGGGAAAAAAAGAAACCCTCAGCAACCTAATTCGAGAGGAGCTAAATTAGTAAAATTAGATCAATCTATTACTAATTTAGATTTGCAACAAAGCAAAGCGGTACTTGAAACAGTTAATGGGGTTCAACGTATTAGAGGATTAGCTGGATCAGGAAAAACCATTGTTTTAGCTAGAAAAGTAGCTTATCTACATGCTAAAAATCCTGATTGGAAAATAGCAGTTACGTTTAATACAAGATCATTAAAAAATCAGTTTCAAAATTTAATAACTAGTTTTGTCTACGAACAAACTAATGAGCTCCCTGACTTTGAAAAGATTAAAATCATACATGCTTGGGGAAGTCCTTCTATGGAAGGAATATATTACAATGCAACATTAGCAACAAATTCAAAGTATTATGATTTTAGATCAGCAAAAGCATACAGGCATCCACTTGATCAAAGTGAGTTCGACTTTGCTTGTAAGTCTTTATTAGATCAACAACATTCCTTACCTTCTTTATATGATTTGATCTTAATTGATGAAGCTCAAGATTTTGCACCGTCATTTTTGCAACTTTGCTACAAGCTTTTAGATAAAAATAAACGGCTTATATATGCCTATGATGAATTACAGACTCTTTCAGAAAGTTCAATGCCAAATCCTGAAGATATTTGGGGTAAAGATGAACACGGACGTCCACTAGTTAGTCTAAGTAGCAATGATGGTGAGCCTGAACGAGATATTATTCTTGATACTTGTTATCGAAATCCTAGACCAATATTAACTTCTGCTCATGCCTTAGGTTTTGGTATTTACCGTAAAGTTCCAGAAGGCAAATTACCTTTAGTTCAGATGTTCGATTACGCTCCTCTTTGGAATGATATTGGATATGAAGTTGTAGAAGGTAATTTAATCGAAGGTGAAAAAGTTCGTTTAGCTAGGACTTCTAAATCAAGCCCTGAGTTTTTAGAAAATCATTCAGAAATTGATGACTTAATAAAATTTAAGACATTTAATACAGAAGAAGAGCAAATTCAGTATTTGGTTGATTCTATTAAAAAAGATATTGAAAAGAATGAATTGAAGCCTGAGGATATTATGATTATTCATCCGAATGCTTTAAGTGCTAGAGATAAATTTGGTGTAGCTCGGTATAGCCTACATGAAGCTGGTATTAACTCGAATTTAGCAGGTGTAACAATTTCTCCTGATGACTTTGCACAGGATGATAGTGTTACATTTACTTCGATTTTCCGAGCAAAAGGAAATGAAGCCCCAATGGTTTATGTGATAAATGCAGATTATTGTGCGCAAGGTGCTGGATTAGCAACAAAAAGAAATATCCTTTTTACTGCTATGACTCGAACAAAGGCTTGGTTGAGGGTATTGGGTGTCGGTCAAGGTATGAAAATACTTGAAGAAGAGTTTTATGAAGTAAAAAGAAATAATTTTTCTCTTCTATTTACTTATCCAACAGAAGAACAGCGACAACATTTAAGAATTGTTAATAGAGATTTATCAGATAGAGATAAGAAGCGAATTCAGGCTAGACGAAAATTCTTAGAAAATCTAATTAAGGATTTAGATGAAGGTGTACTCCATAAAGAGGATTTAGATCCAGACGTTTTACAAAGATTTAAAGATATTTTTGGATAATAAATATGCCTTTGACCCCATCTGAAATAGTAAATGAAATCAGGACTATAGATGAACTTTTTTTTAAGAATAGCTTAATTGATAAATATAATAGTTATTCTTTGAAAGATCATCCTGAGAATAAAACAGAGATATGTATTTCATCATGTAAAGATATCTCATTTACTTTATCCTCTATGAGTTATAAAGATTTATATGATGAGTCCTATAAACGAAATCTCTATAATTACTTGATGTTAGATGGGGCAATTATTCAATTAAATTATTTATTTAATAAAAATAAAATTTATAAACATAGACTGGCATATTTACCAAATCCAAACATGGAAGCGTATCAGCAAGAACCAGAGATTTATCTTGAACAACCTATGTATGCTGAAATTATAGAACCCTCGATAGTTCCTGTACCAATTAGATTTGATTATGATGAAACAGCATTTGAAGAATTTAATCATCCTAAGAGCCATTTAACATTAGGACAATATAAAAATTGCCGTATCGCAACTAGTGCCCCAGTATCACCAATCGTTTTCATAGACTTTATTCTTAGAAGTTTTTATAACACAGCATATAAAAGTTATAACGAAGGTATTAGATATCCAAGAAGATTTTTTGATCAAACCATAACAGAAGGTGAAACCAAATTTTTACATATGAATATGATTAGATAATATAAAGTTTATCTAAAATTAACATAATACACCTTATGCGAAGTCAAAAATGGGAGCTTAAGCTCCCATTTTTATGGATGATTTTTTAAATCATTCAGCATGGCATCACGCAGAATCTTATTCATTCTTGTCTGATAGCCTTTACCTTGGGCCTTTAGCCATTGCATTACATCTGCATCAATACGAACCGTAGTCACTTGTTTAGTCGGCTTGTAAAAAGGGTTCTGTACTGCATTTTTCCAGAAACTTTCATCAAGTTCAGGAATATCTGAAAAGTCTATTTCACTGTCTGGGCGTTTATCTAATGCTTCAAGTCTTGCCTTTTGTTCTTCAGATAAGACAGGAGGTTTATTCAAATCTACTTTGTAAGTAACGGTTTTGTTCATACTGTTTCCTCTCTTTTTTCTCTGCCTGTCGTGCTGAAATAATACGGATATGATCAATCCCATTATGATCTTGTACAGTATGAGCCACCAATAAAACTGTCTGCCCGTGTACGAGACCTATCGCTTGCCAACGATATTCACCATTTTCAAAGCGATCCTGTTTGAAGACGGCATGAGCATCATAAAAAACTAAGGTTGCATCTTCAAAAGCTACACCATGTTTTTTGAGGTTTGTATCTGCTTTATGCTCATCCCATGAAAACTCAATTTCCATAGTTGCATCGCTTTTTGTTAATATAAAAATGTTAATACAAAATTGTAAATTTTGCAAAGTTCTTCCATTTTTTATTGGCAAAAGCTTACAGAATCGAACATAAAAAAGCCGACTTGTTTCAAAATCGGATTTTTAGGCATTTTTAGATTTTTCTGGTTTTATTAAGTATCTGATATTTATATTAATATACAAGTGTATTGCGTATAACCTCCATTATGTTAAATAGGGGGGTAACGTCTTATTAAGTGAAGATCTTTATTTGTCTGGTCGTTTGTTTTTTACGCACTAATTGTATTTAAGAGAAGTTAGAATATTACCCCTATATATAGGGGTATGTAATGAAATCTATCGCAATATTTTGTGGTTCATCTGTGGGGAACAGTTCTATATTTAAAAAACAGGCAGAAGTATTAGGTGAATCTATTGCTAAACGGGGAATAAAACTTGTATACGGTGGTGGAAGAGCCGGCCTAATGGGAGTTATCGCTGATAGTGCTTTGAAAGCTGGAGGAACTGTTATAGGCATTATTCCTCAAAATCTTGTTGATGCAGAATTAGCACATCCATTATTAACAGAGCTTCATGTAGTTAAAAATATGCATGAACGTAAAACCAAAATGTCGGAATTAGCGGATGCATTCATCGCACTACCTGGTGGAGTAGGAACGTTAGAAGAAATTTTTGAGCAATTAACATGGGGGCAGTTAGGTATTCATCAGAAACCTTGTGCTTTTTTAAATGTTGATGGGTTCTATGATGAATTATTGGATTTTTTAATAAAAACAACCCAGAGTGGATTTACCCATAGTCGTTTTACAGATGTATTGATCTCATCAGATGTAATCGATGAGGTACTAGATACTTTATCTTGTTACAAAGCTCCTGAACCAAAATGGAATAAAAGTGAAAAAGGGATGGAGCAGGTATGAATAATAAAGTTATTACAATTGCTGCCGCTGTAATTCTAAATGAACATAATCAGACACTATTAGTTCGTAAAAAAGGTACAGACTTCTTTATGCATGTAGGGGGAAAGCTAGAGTTAAATGAATCACCTGAAACAGCATTATCCCGAGAAATATTTGAAGAAATAGGATGTGAAATAGAAATATTTTCTTATATTGGAAAATATGAAACATTAGCTGCTAATGAGTTAAATCATTCATTAGTTAGTTATCTCTACCAAGTGAAATTAAAAAATGAGCCTAAGGTTCAAGCTGAACTTGCGGAAATGAGATGGATTGATCTAAATAATTCAGAATTACAATTAGCTCCTTTAACTAGAGATGTTTCTATTCCTTGGTGTAAAAACTTATTAGGAGTTTAAGTTTTCCTAAAATTAGCATAATACACCTTATACGAAATACTGTATAATTATCTATAGAAATCAATGCTGTAGTTTCTAGTTTATAGCCCGAACATCCCTGTTCGGGTTTTTTTATGATTTTTCACGTTCCACGTCCATTCTTTGATCAATGTTTCACAACTTTGATTAGTACGCGCCTAAACAAGCCTCTTAGCCATTCGGCAAGAAAAACCGGCTTAACCACCCTCTTTTCTCCAGCTCCGGTTCAATCGGCTCCGGCACTGGAATACGCTTATTTTCCGTCTGCTCCGGAGTAGTCAATCCGTCATGTTTAGCTTCTGCTGTGTCCGGTTCTGGAGCTGTTTTGACCATGCTTGGTTGCAGCGGTTCTTGATCGGTAAACGTAGTCATATTGGTTTTTGGGGCTTCTAATAGACGTTGCATTGCTTCAATTTGTTCGTCCTTAACATGTAACTGATCATTCTTAGCTTTTAATTCATCTCGTTGAAATTTCTCACGGTCATGAGCCTGTTCTAGCTGTTTTTGAAGCATGTGAACCTGTTGTTCAAGTAGGTGAACTTCTGACAACTTTCGTGTTTCGGTTATCTGTGAACTGTTCACATGTTTAGATGGTTCACCAAAGACCCGAATAGCTTCAGAAAGATCAATTTTACCATCGCTATTCTTACTTAAATTACCTTTATTTATTTGTTTATAAACGGCTTGACGAGTCATTCCATAGAGGTTTGAAAGCTCAATAACAGATAGTGATTTCATGTTGTAATTTAGGTTGTCTATTATGTGAACTAAGATACATTAAGAAACAGTCAACCGCTACATACACAATCAAACCTCACCCTTTAAAACCTAAATTCCTAAGATGAGGAATAAATTGCTTTTGTTGTATTGGATCTCTAAGCATTTCTTTTATTCTTGATGCCAGTACATCATAGCTTTCTCCTTGAGCTGCTAAATGAGATAGCTCATGTAAGCGAGAAAGCTGATTGCCAAACATATTGATTTGAGCGTCTGTTAGTTTATAAACCTTATCTTGTTCGTTCTGTTGATTAATGCTTTTTGATTTTTCTTTAAATGAAAAAAGAATATGGGTAACTTTACGACCAGTTTTTTTCTGCTCATAGGAAACGCTTAATGGGCTGCATTCATTTATTTGGTCTACAGCAGTATCAATTACCCGTTTTTTGAAATCTGCAAATAGAGGGTATTTTTTGCCAAGCTCCAACATGCTTCGTAAGCTCTCAACAGAGATTTCACGCTTACCTATTTGTCTGTATTGCACCAATAACTCATAAATACGAATACCATATCCACTATTGATCCCAGCAATATCTGATAGAGCATACTTAGTAAATTCTCTACTTAAATTAGATATGAAGGGCAAGATAGGTTTTGAAAAACGAATACCAATGATACTTTGACTATCCAAAAACTGGATCTCTTGTACCCACCTCATTTTTATAGATTTATCATCAATACTAAGATTAATAGATCTTTCATA
The DNA here is from genome assembly GCF_004331005.1 of Acinetobacter sp. ANC 5045. Taxonomy (NCBI): domain Bacteria; kingdom Pseudomonadati; phylum Pseudomonadota; class Gammaproteobacteria; order Moraxellales; family Moraxellaceae; genus Acinetobacter; species Acinetobacter sp. ANC 5045. The sequence continues at coordinate 7,342 of NZ_SJNS01000029.1, forward strand.
AAGTCTATTAATTCCTTCTTTTAAGTCTCTGTATGCGGTTTTTTCATGTACTCCTAATAACTGTAGTTCATTAACGCTTACAGGGTATAACTCATCATCAGTAATAGGCTGGCTCTTCGGAATACGTGAAATAGCTGCTAAGACGATACGCTGTTCTACAGCACTTAATTGATAGGAAGCTTCTATAACTTGATTTGATTTAACAATTTGATTCTTATCCAAAATAAAACCATTGATTTTCTTTTATATATGACAACTATATACTTGTCATATTTGGTAGTCAATCCGTCATAGTTAAGTAGTCAATCCGTCATAGTTAGTAGTCAATCCGTCATAGTTAGTAGTCAATCCGTCATAGTTAAACTTTGAAAGGCTTGCTCCATAAGGGATACAACTCAATGAAAAGATTTAAAAGATATAAAAATAATTAAAAAGACGTTTGAAAAAATTGCCCTTGGTTTTCGCTACGCTCAAACTCTATTGAATCTCGCTTTCGCTCGATTCGTGGGGCAATTTTTTAGCCCTTTCAGTTTTGACTTTGAGAAAAAGCAAATGCAAGAGCAAAAACAACTCGGAATTCGCTTCGCTCATAAAGCTTTTTTTCTCGCTACGCTCGATCTAGGCTCAATTTTCTGCATGTGATTTACGCTTATTTAGGCTTCACAGCCTAAAAAGCTGTTTTTCAAAGAGTCTAGGTACGAATTTTGGTGCTTCGTTCGTAGACACTCACTCTATCCATCCCGATTAGAATAAAAATAGCCTCTATTTGGCGCTCATTTGCGTTTTTTGACCTGATGACTCATCCCAACAGTAGATTCTATGTCTTAAGTAAAAACGTGGCTGAAATCGCATGTGAGAGCATTTTAACTTGGATTTTATTTTTGATCTGTAGGCTAGAGTTCCCACTTATAGATTTTCCCCTTAGAAACACAATAGCCAGGATCTCTTTTGGCCAAGCACTATCTTTGCTGTCAGTTAAGTCAATTAAATGGATTGGGAGCCGGTACATACCGGCAATTTTTGGTTCACACACCACGCATCTAAAGATAAAGGCCCCAAAGCCTTATGATATAAGGGATACAGCGGTTTTTTATATGTCTGGAAAGCGTTTACGCTTTTAGCATGGTTTTTATTATTTTTCATAGGCTTAACTGTAAACACTTTTTGTTGCGAATAAAGTGCAATATTTACTTACAAAACAATTAGATAGCTTGTAATCACCTTTGTTTACGGTTTTATGTAAATTTCTCTTTTTATATTAGATATTTAACCTGTAATCATTAAAACTTAACACTGTGTTTACTTATATTTGATAGTTACTTTTTAGAAATTAGGTGCTTAGATTGAAAACAAATGATAGGAGTTTTTCATGAACAGTACTCGAACCGTTGCCGTCAGATTAGACAATCAAGTCGCACAAGAATATGAGCGTTTGGCTCAATTGAAGGGCGATAAACTCGGAACTTATTTACGGGATCTACTGACCAGTAATTTACAAATGGCCAGCATTGAGCGACAAGTCAGTCGGATTGAAACACTGGTGAATGGTTTTGAAAAAGATATTAATCGATCATTGGATCAATTTACTCAGGCTAATTCTTTGAATGAAAATTTATTAGGAGATTTGGGGGAAATATACATGTTTCAAATAGGCATTCTTATGAAGCTACAAACAGAGAAATATGAGATTCGAGGAATGCAGGCTAAAGGAAAAAGTCATGCCAAGGCTAGCTATCTGAAAGGAAAAAACCATGAGTAATATTATTCAACTTTCTAAACCATGTGCTTTCTGTGATTCAAGGGAAAACGTACAGCTTTTTGCCGGGCTGATGCTTTGTGGTAATTGTCAGGACAATATCCGGATTACCAATCTTGGCATGTTTGAGGCCAATGATCAGATTGAACAAAAAGCCCAGGATTAACCTGGGCTACGTATAAGGTGTATTATGTTAATTTTAGCGGAATTTAAGAGTTAAATAGTATGAGTTCAACAGAAATTAGACGGGCAAATATTCATGATTTTAGTGAATTAACAGATATCTGGTTTAATGCGTCAGTTAAAGCCCATGATTTTATTCCAGAAACATATTGGGAAAATAATAAAATACAAATGCAAAATACTTATCTTCCGATGTCAGAAGTTTACCTTGTAGAAAATACAAGTAATATTTATGGATTTATTGCTTTAGTTGAAAATACGATAGCTGCAATTTTTGTATCACCGGAACAACAAGGTAAAGGAATAGGTAAATTACTCATTAATTATGCTAAAGGGATGAGAAGAAGCTTAGAGTTAAACGTATATCAACAAAATACAAGCAGTGTCAGATTTTACAAGTCTGTTGGTTTTAAAGTGATAGAAGAAACCGTAGATGAAGCAACTAATTCAGAAGAGTTTTTAATGCGATGGGATAGAGATATTTGAAATCCATTTAACATGATAGAGCTTATACGAAACGCATTTAAAAATAGTCTTATATTTCAAAAAGTTATGCTATAAAAAATGGGACGCAAACCCTAAAAAGCCGACTTGTTTCTAAGTCGGATTTTTTATGAACGGTTTTGATACTTCTTGCCAATATTTTTTGATTATTTTTTAATCAAAATAAAGCTTTAGTGTGCATTATCAAGCCATACGTAGCCTAAACAATCCCCAATTTCTGCGGACAACTCTTGGGATAAAAATAGGCCAACTTTGTAAGCTAAAACTTACATAGATTTAAGGATTTTGCGGATTGGTAATTCAAGGCATTAATCCTATGATGGCTATATAGGGAACAGGATGTTTCCAGAAAAACAAGAATAAGAAAGTAGCGCAAGGAATGGGCAGCACGAGATCAGCAAGACGAGCAACCCAATCTAAAAAAGCCCGACAGGATGTCGGGCTTTTTTATTTTTCATAAATACGGCTGTAAAAAATAAGCATCATTATAATTAGTCAAAAAATGAAAAAAACTTCATTAATAATCCAGATTTACCAGCAATTATATAAGTAAGAATAAGGAGTACTATTATTGTGAATATCAAAATATCACCCTCGGGGTGATTGAGACCAAATGTAATTAAGTTTGTGTCGAAAAAGCGGTCCAAGATCCAAGATAAAATCATCAAATTTACTGTCAAAGCTGTTGCTACCAATTTAGCTGGAGACTCTTCTATTTGTTCAATAAAACTCATTTTTACACGCCTATGTTATAGCTACTCTCAATAATATTGATACAGATCTTCACAACGGTTTGCAAACTTCGCATAAGAGATTTTATGTTAAATAATCTCAAAAAATGTAAAGCATATTAATAAAAAAACTGATATTTATCGGGGTTTGGTTATTTCCAAATTGGATGCTTATGCCAGTCCAAGGGGAGTGTTGTAAACTTTGTGATATCTCCTAACGGAAAGTTTTTTTCTAAAAGACAATATATTGAATCTTTCCAATCTTTAGCGTGACCTGTAGGCTCTAGTAATCTAGCAATGACAATAATTAGGGCATACAGCCCACCATTTGTATGGTCAGATATTTGTAGTTCTGTAGCAGCATCAGCAGTAAGTACATCCTTAACTTTTCTATTCCAAAGCCTGCCATGATGAGCACAAACATTACGATATTTATTAATTAAGAATAAATGACTGTTTAAGTTTTCCTTATCTATATGAATGTATGGAGATGGTGAACTTGATGATGTCGTACCAATATTGAAACTATCACTTATTAAATGCTTATGTGATGATTTAAGGTGTTTGTAAATTTTTCTTAAAGTGCCGAAACTCACAATTTCAGTTAGCACCCAAAATGGTAGTTTTGGGTGGTCATCATAAGTATCATTATAAGTATTCTTAAAGTGACTAATAAAGTCTTCGCCTTTAGCACGGGATATTTCAGTGTTGATACCTTTCATCAACCCCTGATAGTCGATACCTTTCAAATTTCTACGTGATCGCATGTAGAACAGTGATTGATCATACATAGCGAATGCATCATTGTTGATACCCGGTATATGGTAGGCGACCTGAGTTCTTAGAAATGTTTCTATATCAGTAATTGCTTCAAAAATTAGTTTACGTAATTGATAGTCGAACTCATAAATTTGTATAACTTCTTCAAAAGTATGACCTGATTCGAATTTACCTAACTTTTTAGTACTATCATTTGGATCTCGTTGTCTGAATAAATGCCAATAAGCACTAAGTCGATAATAGTTGTAACTGATTAAACATTTTTTAGCGTAATTTTCATTATGAATGATCAGTCCATTGACTTTAAGTTTTTCAATTTGTTGATCTAATGTTAGATAGCTTTTGTTGTATGGGATCAACAAGGAACTTTTCTCCAGACGAAAAAAAACCGCTTAGTAGGCAATATATCGATAACTCGATATATATATGTCAAGAATGTTGACAGAGGCGAAGCGGTATCTAATTAATATATTAGATAGTATATACTAAATAGTAAAGCATTTTTTCATATATATTTAATATTTAAAAGATTATTTTTAAAAGTAAGTATCTAATAAGGGGTAAAGTGCCATGAAACATCCAGAAATTAAACCATATGATTGGATAAGGGTAGGTAATCGTAACTGCGTTGTTATGAATATTTATCCTAGTAACTCTCCTTTTGGAGTATGTAAAGTTGTATTCAATCCACAAAAACCTACTACTCATGACGTTGATTGGAATGGTCAACAATGGTTTTTCCCTGAACGTCCTGATTTTGGAGGATATGGTAGAGATGGATGTCCATTTGTTCGAAAGCTAAAAAAAGGAATATAAATTAAGTGAAATTAATAGGGATAATACCTTGAAAAATAAAATAATAAATAGATATATAGAGTTCCAATACTTTATAAGATGAACAAATGAAAATTGAATTAACAGATAAAGAGCGTTTATTTCTAGCTAATCAGCATGAAATTTTAGGTCATTTAAATACGGATAATTCGGATTATCACTTTAAGTTAGCTGAACAGCTACGAGATGGCCATGAGTGGCTATACTCTCAAAGTTTTGATTACTTCTCTGAAAACTTACCATCGGAAGATGCTGACCTTGTTTTAGATATCCTACAGGTCTATGAACTAATTGGTGATACTTACAGTCGATTATCTGATAAAAGTGGTATTTCAGATACTCAAGTAAAGTTCCCTGGTTTTGATGGGAATAATGAGCCTGAGTTTATGAGTTTTGTTGATGCTCTGGAAAAAGATAATCGCTATGTTGATGTGATCCAAGCAGGCAACAGAAACTCTCATTCAGCTAAAGTTCATGTATATGAACGAATGATTGCTAAATGGCAAGAGCTTGGTAAGCCTTATACTTTAACTAAGGAACAGCTAATCGATATTTTAGAGGCATAATTAAGAGTTCTTAAAATTAATATAATACACGTTATGTGAAGTTGAAAATTGAGACTATAGCCTTAATTTTTATGTGTTTTTTAAAATTTAAAACCTAGGCTAATGCCTAGGTTTTTTTATTTCGTATAACAGCCATTATGTTAAATAGTTAAGCGACTTTAGCTTTCTGCACTAATTTTTCACGTCTTTTTTCTATGATATGACTAGCAAAAATTTCAATTGCTGGATAGCTGTCTTCTCCTCCAGTTGCAATCCTAAAATGCTTCAATCCTTCATGTCCATCAGATGGTTTAAATAGATAAGAAAATTGATGCTCAATGATATCTCTATCAACTATCGAGTATTGCCATGCTACAAGTACTGATTCTAAGGCATTCAAATAGGTAATTACATGCCATCTTAATTCGGAGGAATGGGCTTCATTTAGATGAATTAAATTATTCTGATCCAGTTCTAAATCTGGGCCAAAAAGCTGATGTAAGTGTGGTTTTAATTTTCCACTAACTAGTAGAGGTGATTGGGCAGTTAGTTCTCTACATTGTTCAGCAGAAAAGGTCTCAACAATTTTTCGAGCTAGGGCCCCTTCCTTTTTTAATCGCTTATCCCATTCAAAAAGAATATCTACAGTTTTTTCTCGTCTACTACGCTCATGATCTGCCTCAAACTGTTTTTGAGCATTAGTTAACTCTTTTTGAGCTGTAACTAGAGCCTCTTGAGAGTTAACAATATCTTTTTGAATAAGTGCTGTGCTTTTATGAGCATTCCAAGCTTGTATTGCAACAGCAATAACTCCAAGTGAAGTAATAATTGCTGCAATATCACCTAAATCTTGTAATGGCATATCTAACCTATATTATTAATTTACATATAAATTTTATATGTAAATTAATAATATAGTAACTTCTATTTTAGTTGATTTTGATACAAGTGAATTGTGTAAATTTCCTAAAATTAACATAATACACCTTATACGAAATGCTTTTGAAATTGTGTTATAATTCAATTTGTTGATTCAAGTTTTATAGCCCATTCACCCTCGAATGGGCTTTTTTTATGATTTTTCATGTTCCACGCTTACTTACTGATCAATGTTCCACGGTTTTAATAAGTTTTGATGAACAATCACTTGCTTTGCTCTTGGGCTTTTTGGCGCTGATCCTTCTCCTTTTTAAAGGCTCGTTGATCCATAATGCTGGCTATAATCATGATAGGAATCCCGATAAATAGAAATGCAATGCCTTGTAGGATCTCTTTCAGTTTTTTCATACGTAATGCTCCTTGGAGAGCTTAGTCCTCATTGAATACCGCACTCAGTACTCGGCCAAATAAGCTACGTTTTTTTCTTGTCTCATGATGTGTCTGTGATACGTTTTTTGGTGCTTCACTGATATGTCTCGTTACTGTGTCATGAGATAATGAATTTGGCTCTATGCTTTTATTTTCAATACTTTCACTTGAGTCATCATTGTTGTCGCAAGGTGTTTCATTGAAATGTCTATTTGGTGTGTCATGAGACATTTTTTCTTCTGACTCTTTATGTCCTAGCAACAATTGGAAGCGGTCTATTTGGTCTAAATAACGTTTTTCTCTATCCTTGTATGATTCAATCTCTTTTCTCATGAAGTCAACCAACTGACGCAAATCCGCATCATCTTTGGGTGAAGTTATTACTTGGTTTGGCTCGTGCTTTTTAATTGGCTCTCCAAAGCAGCGAATGACTTCTGCAATGTCAAAAAGACCATCAGCGCTTCGAGATATACGCCCTTCTTTTATAGCCCTATATAGCGTAGAGCGACTAACATTAAAGCGATTGGATACTTCACTTAGTGATAACTTAGCCATTTACTAAGTCCTTTTTATTTGATGGCATATATCCCACTTTTTTTAGGTATGGGTATAGCTCTTTGAATTGAGCGGGATCTTGTAGCATCTCAGCAATACGTACAGCAAACTGTTGGTAGCTTTCTGTACCTTGAGAATATTTCCCCATTTCAGGTAATTCTGACAGCTTATTAGCAAACATATGACGTTGAGCATCCGTCATTTTTGAAAAAAGATCTAGCGTGTTTGGATCTCGCTTATCTGCTATTGGTTGATTCGTTTTCTTTTGTTTGAAGGCGAATGAAAAACCTGAAATAGCGCGACCTTTTTTATGTTGCTCATATTTAACAGTAATATCAGAAAGCTCATTAATTTGTTTAATAGCAATATCTAAAACACGTCTTTTAAAAGCCTCCATACGATCATATTCATTAACTCCTATACCCAATTGGCTACGAAATTTATTCAACTCATATATAGGTGTTTTGCCTACAGACTTCCATTGCATTAACAACTCATAAAGTCGTACAGCATAAACGCTTTTAAAATCGGAAGTTTTTTTAAGATGGTAACTAGTAAAATATTGTTCAAAGCCATCTATTTTTGTGACATGTTCAATTACAACACGAGTTAATGTTACTAGTATGCGACCTTCACCTTTTCGATAATTAGCATCTTGAATCCAACGACTTTTTGTTAAAGTTCCATCTTCATTGGTAATAGTAAATTGTCTTTTAAATAAAGAATCTTCTGCCTCAACTAAAGCTAAATAAGCAGCATCAGGTGAAACATTAAAGGCTGTAGCATATCTACTAGCATTTAGTTCTAATGGTTCTTCTGCTGATAATCCTTGACCTGTTTCACGAGCATCGACAATAGCGAGCTGTAATAGGCGAGTTTCACTTAAAGTAAGTGTCTGTAAGGCTTGAACAAGTTTATTTGATTTTACGACTAAGTCGGCCATGTCATTCTATTTAGCAACGGTTTTATTATGTTGTTATAACAACATAATAAATATTTGTTGTCAAATTCCGAGGAAACGTTGCTATATGACCGAGGAAACGTTGCTATATGACCGAGGAAACGTTGCTATATGACCGAGGAAACGTTGCTATATGTTCCTTGAAAGCACTGTAGACTAAGGCTTTCAGAGCATTTAAAAACATTTAAAAGCATTAAAAATAATTAAAAGCCCAAGTCATGAAAAATTGCCCTTGGTTTTCGCTTCGTTTCACTCGCTCAAACTCTATTGAATCTCGCTTTCGCTCGATTCGTCGGGGCAATTTTTTGCAAATACTTTCTAAAATTATGTAAAAAGCAAAAGCGGCTATGACTTCGCTTCGCTCAGAAGCTTTTTTTGCTCGCTTCGCTCGATCTAGGTGCAAATATTTACATGTGATTTACGCTTATTTAGGCTTCACAGCCTAAAAAGCTGTTTTTCAGAGAGTCTAGGCGCGAATTTTTGTTGTGGCGCTCGTAGACACTCGCTAATAAATACTTGTTATTGTTTAATTAATCTAATAAAAATCATCTTCTATCGGCTTTTGCTAAATTGGAAAACATTAGAGAACAACTACAGAGAGTTTTAGCTAGTCATAATTCATAAAAAATATCGATTGTGTACTGTACTGTAATGTACTAAAATACGATACAGTACAGTACACAATAGGAAATAAACCCATGGCAATCACTAAATCAGATGTGGCAAAAGCCATCGAATCCCTTGCAGCACAAGGCTCAAACCCAACTAACGATAATATCCTTGCGGTTCT
>NZ_SJNS01000003.1:0-189088 GCF_004331005.1 Acinetobacter sp. ANC 5045
CGAATCGAGATGGTATGGAAGCAGATGAAATATTATTGGCGAGATTTTCAAGTCATGACAGCTGATAAAATAGAGCAATGGGTGGAGAGAGTATCAAACCAATTCGGAAAAGAATACATGTTTACTTTTTAATGACAGCTTAGCGTATCTTGCGATAATATAGAATATTCCCCTTCGCGGCAGCTAAGTTCAGGCGCATTTTCATAGTCCTCAAGCCATTGTTCACTTTGATAATAGGCCTGTAATTCTTGCCAGAGCTTTTCTGCAGCTTGCCATTTTTGCTGCGCTTCTCGCATCTGTCGATGTAAATCATGCCATTGCTCATATTGTTGCTGTAAAACCTGAGCATCGTACATTTTATTTTTACTCATAGCTGAAATTCAAAAATTAAGATGACATGAGCGTACAATAATTCAAGATCAAGGAATGTGAGTGTATGTAGGTTTTATTTAAAGAAACATATATTGCTATATTTTTTTGCATTAATTTTTAAAGAAGACAATTCCTGATTTATTTAGTCAACTTTAGCTTCATTACTTTCAGTAAAATTTAGTATAAAAGTGTAATTCCATCTTTTTATCAAAAGTTAAAGTCATTAGTATAAGTTTGCTTCAATTTTTTAGAAAAGGTACAAAAATGAAATATATTTTAGGGGCAACATTACTTGCATTCGGTTTAATGGGATGTAACTCAAATTTAAATAATGAAGTGAGCCAAGAAAAAGTACAAAGTAATGCACCTGCAGAAACACAAGTTATTTATTTTAATGGCCCACAAGACTTAACCATTGAATTAAAATCTTCAGATAATTTTGAAACTGCAGAAATGGTAGATAATTCAGACACAGTTTATCATTTAAAACGTGCTGTATCTGGTAGCGGTATTTTACTGAGCAATGATGATGGTGTATCTATTCACTTTAAAGGTGGTGAAGGAGTACTTGAGTTAGTCAAAGATCAGCCTATTAATATTACTGAATTTAAAAAATAGATTTTTTGCTGATTTTAGGCATACATAAGGACGAAAGTAATAATACTATTGGTAATTACATAGTCGAAGGCACCAAGCCATCAACTAAAGATAAAGTTATTAATGTTGAAACACAATATTATGAAAATCCAGGACATCATGACTTGAAAGATGGAAATATGCCTTATAACTCTACTAAAGCAATAATTCCTGACAATCATGTAAAATTATGGGAAAACAGTGTAAAAATTGATAGTGATCCAAAAAATAGATGGGCAATTGAAAATAAAGATGGGAAGGTCATTTATCATAGGTTTCAAGATGATGGTAATGGCAATTTCCATTGGAATGGTTCGACAAAAGGTATTACGTCCTCAGGAAAGGAACGAAATATCAAGATTTCTGATGTCCCTTCTGACTTGATAAAAATGGTAGATAGCAAATGAATAGAATTGGAAACGATCAAGTTTTTATAGAGTTTGATGGAAATTATCAGAATAGTAATTTCATCCCATTGCGTTTATGTATTGAGGGGGAGTATCTAGGAACTTTAGACTCTCCTACTTATGTGACTAGCTTTATAAATTCACTAAAAAACTTACTAAATGATAATTACTATTATAGCAATGTGATAAATGATGAAAATTGTAAAAAATTTTTCTATCCTAAAGGTTTATTATCTGAGAATTACAGAATCACTTTAGAAGAAACCTTTGATGATTTCAGTAAAAGGGCAGCAAGGAATAATAATACTATTTATTTTACTTGGTTTTTATATGAAGATCATTTTTTTGAATACAAAGATAACATTGTAAATAAGGTAATTTTTTCTAAATGTAAAAGTCTAGATTTACTCAATTTAATAGATGATTTTCTTGAAGTAATTAATTAAGGGGCTGTAGTCGATAAGGCTAAATACCCACCAAAATTAGGAGATGACAACAGCACTCAATGGTCTTTCAGCAGCGATTAGTACAGGGATGGTAACGGTTGCGAAGAAAGGTGGTGGTATTGTTATTGATACTGCTAAAAGTACTAAACGTATTTTAGAGCCTGTAAATTATTTTGTGTAAGTTCGATTTTTTAATCGATCATCGAACGTAATCGTAAATCAGTTCATCGCTAAATGATATAAGTAGCGCTGTTGTGCAATATTGGCATTTGAATACTTTTTATGAGGTTCATTCTTCTTGTAATTCTATTACTGAATAAACCCTAAGTGGCCGACTTGGAATAGGAATGAGTGGTAGGGAACGAATAGGAATAGGTGGTAGGTTTATGCAGGAATATGCACCTTATTTTGATCTTTATAATAAAGGTCACTTTTGTACATAAAAATAATGACTTATCTTAATAAATACTGCGCTAGTCTAAATTTTAGACAAAAAAAATCCCACATGGGAATGTGGGAAAACTAAGAAACTACAGCTATGTTTCGTTCATTTATTTTATCGTCATCTGACCGACAAACAGTGGCATAAAATTACTTTTTTAAGTCAATTTTTCACCTTTAACATATCCCATTGGATCCGCATCGAAGTATACGATTTACACCTAGATTATTATTTCCGATCTAACTCTACTAGACCCTGTCTTGCTTCTGTAATGATCAGCTGAATTTCTTCATTTTGCTTTCTCTTTTGTTCAAAATACACATAAATGCCTAGAGAAAATCCCACAGCTAAAATGATCAGCGTCATCATGATAATTGCATTATGATTCATTATATTTAGCCCCTTTAAACTTCCTCACTATTGTGAGATGCAAGGACTATACACAGCAATAACAAAAATGCTCAATTCCAATAAAGAAAATACACTGTTTTTTTTAATTTTATCTAAGAAAAACACTTTATTATTTAACAATATAATAAAAACCAAAATGTAACACGCATTCAAAAAATACGTTAAAATTCAATTATATTTTGTTCTATCTGTCATGATTATATTTTTAAGATATTTTAATTAATTTTCTCTCTATCTCAATTATCAGTCTGTTTAAATAAAAATTGATCTAAAAAACATAAGCTTATTTAAGCCATTACAGCCCGTTTGAAAAATGCTAATCTACAAAAATACCAACACAAATATGTGACGTAGTTAGCACTTTTAATCAATTCTTCAATTTTTTCTTGTGATGTGAAATACAATTTTTTTCATCTAGCGGCCAAAAAGCACCAACTTCGATACGCTCCACTGATGCTCAACCAGTCTACTATTATATGGAAGCTCTGTTTAATTTAGATTGAAATGACTTTAAATCACCAGAACTCTGACAATGATGGTTTGATGCTCCTCATTTTCCTCAATCAGTTGTAAACGCTTTTGTTCTTTACTCACGACTTTAAAGCGCAAGTTTTGATATTCAATAATGCTTGGAATTTGGTCAAAATATTGTGCATCAGCATCAATTTCATCCTCAAATAATGATGTACCAAGTTGATAGTCCAAACTTTTTAAAACGATATATTTCACCGTTGTTTTCATCACAGCATCCTTTTTATTACTTTTTGCTTTACTTTTATTTGTATCACCGTTCATGCCACGATTAAACCTATAATTGTAAATTTTGCTGTATTTATAGGCAGTTAAATCGTGAACATTCTTATTTTAGCATTTCACTTTTTGATGTTTTTTCGCACAAGTCGACAAAATTCAGTACACTTGAGCAACTTATTCTATTCACTTGCAGATTTATCATGCTCAAACAATGCTGTGCCATACTTGAACAACGCCAACAGACTGTGGCTTTTATTGAAAGTGCCAGCTCAGGTTACTTATGTAGTCAGTTTTCTATTTATAAAAATAGCGGTGCCAATATTTTACTTGGTGGATTAGTCAGTTACGACCCAAGCATTAAACGTGAGATTTTGCATGTGAATAGTGACTTAATTGCCACCTATACCGCTGAATCCGCAGAAGTCACACAAGCCATGGCAGTTCAAGGCAAAAAACTATTTCAACATGCAGATTTTATTGTGGCATGCACAGGGTTACTGAAACCAGGCGGCAGTGCCACACCAGAAAAACCTGTAGGGACATTTTTTATCGCCATTCATTATCAGCAGCAAACTTTTCAGTACAAATATTTTTTAGATGGCAATCCATTACAACGACTAGAACAGCTCACTCTGTTAGTCGCTCAAGACCTGATTGATCTAATGCAAGATACAAACACTTGTACTGCACCCTGAAGTAAACCTATCTTTTTAAGTCTCTATAAAAATTCTCATGACTGCCCAATTTTAAAAGATAGAGTGTCATGATTTCGTCATCACTCACAGAGTAAGCCAGTAGCACAAGCTGTTTGTCCATTTTAAATTTATAAACAAATACTCCTGCTAAATCCCCCACTTTAGCTTCTCCGATATCAGGATTATTCCAAACGGTTATTACGGCATTATCAACATCTTTTTTCTGCTGCTTGGTTAGTTTTTTCACTGTCCGTTCAAATAAGGGAGTTTGTTGTATATTCATTGAACTCAACCAAAGCTATATGGTGTTGTATTCCCTGCTTTGACATGCGCCATACTAAGCAACAAATCTGCTATATCTTGAAAAGTTAAATCGGGATTGTCTTGTGCGATTTTTCCAATTTTAGCCCAGTACTCAATTTGTTTAGTTGCACTTCTACTTTCAGCCATCCCGTAAATCTTTGCTGATTCAACAATATCGCTGTCGATTTTAACTGCTACATGTGACATTGCTTTTTCCTCATATTAATTATGGAATAAATTTTAGCCAATCATGCAACCATTTACAACCTTAAGAAACAAAATACAACAACCTTCTTTTATGATCAAATATTTAAAAATGCGCTATCGTACGCCCGATCTTTTTTAATTCTCTAACGCTTCAATAATTACTCATTGTATTTTTGACTACCCTCATCCAAACCTCAAAAAAAATAAGGTTCCATTGCTTAACAATGAAACCTTATCTTCAGCCTAAACTGCTGCATCACATGATGTTCATGCACGGTACAGCTTTTTAGACAACCAATTAAGCAGCCGAACGCTCTGCAATTGGTACAACTTTACGCAATTCTGGGCCTGTATAATCTGCACTTGGGCGGATAATACGGTTATCTGCACGCTGTTCCATCACGTGTGCTGCCCAACCTGTTACACGGCTCATCACAAAGATTGGTGTAAATAGTTTGGTCGCAATACCCATAAAGTGATACGCAGACGCATGGAAGAAGTCAGCATTACAGAATAATTTCTTCTCACGCCACATCACTTCTTCACAACGCACCGATACAGGATAAAGTACTGTATCACCTACATCTTGCGCTAAACGCTCAGACCAGATTTTGATGATGCCGTTACGTGGATCATTGTCTTTATAAATCGCATGACCAAAGCCCATGATCTTTTCTTTACGTTCCAACTTGCCTAGCATTTCACGTTCAGCTTCTTCTGGCGATGTCCAATTTTCAATCATTTCCATCGCTGCTTCATTCGCGCCACCGTGTAATGGGCCACGTAATGAACCAATCGCGCCTGTAATACATGAATGCATGTCAGACAAAGTTGATGCGCAAACACGTGCTGTAAATGTTGATGCGTTGAACTCATGCTCTGCATACAAAATTAATGACACATTCATGACTTGTTCATGCAATTCATTTGGTTTTTCACCACGTAATAAATGCAGGAATTGTGCGCCAATTGAATCATCATCCGTATTTTCTTCAATACGCACGCCATCGTGGCTATAACGATACCAGTAGCAAATAATAGCTGGCAAAGTCGCCAAGATGCGGTCTGCTACATCTTGTTGCTGTTCAAATGACTGTTCGGTTTCTAAGTTACCTAGCATTGAAACACCTGTACGCATCACATCCATTGGGTGTGAATCTGCAGGAATACGCTCAAGCACTTCTTTGAGTGCTTGAGGCAATGCACGTAAAGATTTCAATTTTGCTTTATAGGCAGCCAATTGCTCTGAAGTCGGCAATTCACCAAAGAAAATCAAGTATGCAACTTCTTCAAACTGACAGTTTTCTGCCAAGTCTTGCACATCATAACCACGGTAAGTTAAGCCTGCGCCACTTTTACCAACAGTTGAGAGTGAGGTTTTACCTGCCACTTGTCCACGCAATCCTGCGCCTGTGAGTACTTTTCCTTCAGCCATTTTTTTAATTCTCCTGTTTGAACAGCTTGTCTAATGTATTTTCAAAAGTATGATAATCAAGGAATTCGTATAATTCTTTACGTTGTTGCATTTTGTCTAAGACATTCACTTGCGTGCCATCTTTACGAATGGATTGCATCACTTCAAGTGCTGCTTTTTGCATAGCACGAGTTGGTGAAAGTGGATACAACACCATGCGAATGCCCTGCTCAGCCAATTCTTCAGTGGTGTAATAAGGGGTATCACCAAACTCGGTAATGTTTGCCAATACAGGTACACCTACGGCATCACATACAGTTTTATACATGGTAATATCAGTCATAGCTTCTGCAAAAATTGCATCTGCACCCGCTTCCACACATGCGCAAGCACGGTCAATAACCGCCTGTAAACCTTCTTTTTGCAAGGCATCAGTACGTGCCATGACTACAAAGTTTGAATCGGTTTTCGCATCAACAGCCGCTTTAATACGATCAACCATTTCTTGCTGGGTTACAATTTCTTTGTTTGGACGATGTCCACAACGCTTTTGTGCAACCTGATCTTCAATATGAACTGCAGCAGCACCCGCAGCAATCATTTGTTTAATACTGCGGGCAATATTGAATGCACCGCCCCAACCTGTGTCAATATCCACCAATAATGGTGTATCAACACGCTCAGTAATACGACGTACATCTTCCAAGACGTTGTCTAAACTGGTCATGCCCAAGTCAGGTAAACCGTAAGAATAGTTGGCAACACCTGCACCAGATAAATAAATGGCTTTATAGCCCACTTGTTTTGCCATCATGGCAGCATAAGCATTTACCGTGCCGATAATTTGTAATGGCTTTTCGACTTCCAAGGCTTGTCTGAATCTTAAGCCCGCAGATGTTTGTTCTGTCATCTTCCTTTCCGCTTTTCTTACTATATTTTTCGAGATTCGAGTATATCGAGAATGCGAGATCACGCCATGGCTTTTTAGAATCTATACTCTAAAACTTTAGTCAAATAATTTTCAAATTTATTGCACAATAAATTTTCGTGATGTTGGTTATTCTTTATTTTTGATAAACACAGCTTTTTAGTACACTAAATAAGCAAAATTTCAACTATTTTCTAAAAATATGGCTTTTTCAGCTCAAATCATGCCATGTGCAAGTACACTTCGACACAGCACGCTGTACATATATTTGTTATAATGACAATCTCCCTTCTATTTAATTGATGATTTTTTACTCAATATGCACGAACTCGCCCATTTCGCTCCTTTAGGTAAAGATATACCACCAACCAAGCGTGGTCATGAGCGATGTGTAGCGTTATTAGTCAGTGCAACTGAGCTATTTTTAGAGCGTGGTTACGATGCCGTATCCTTAGATGATATTGTGCAACACGCAGGCGGTTCTAAAGCGTCGATCTATAAATACTTTGGCAATAAAGAAGGGTTATTCAAAGCTATTTGTGATTATCGCCGTGATAAATTTTTTCAGGATATTCACATTCCCTTTGAACAAATTGATTCAAATTTACGTGGTTATTTGATTCAAACCTTATTGAATTTTTATCATCATATTTTGGAACCAGAAAATGCAGCCTTTATGCGTCTGGTATTAGAGCAAAGTCAGCGCAATCCTGATATTGCCTTACACATACATGAGCGCGGCCCTTTGCATGTGCAACTTTGTATTGCCAAAGTATTGGAACATGCCAGTCAGCAAGGTTTAATTTGCTGTGAACAGCCTATTTATTCTGCACAACTGTATTTCGGTATTTTAAGAAATTTTGAATGGCGTATCATCATGGGTATTCCAAAACAAGAAACAGAACAAGAAACAACCAATTATGTAAGTTATTGTGTAGATCGCTTTCTAGACGCTCATCAAAAAGCTTAGATTTTTTGCAATTTCTGCATCCTATAGTATATTAGCCGATTCCCTTTTTCACTTAACCAACCAACAACTAATTGTTGTTTTTTCTCATTCAGCAATTATTGTGGAGTAACGAATGGCTCTACGTCACTTTCTAACATTACGCGATTTATCGACTTTAGAACTGAATCAAATTTTGCAACGCGCCATTGAGCTCAAGCGTAAACAGCATAACAATGAAGTTTTCCAGCCTTTTCCTGGCAAAGTCATGGGTATGATTTTTGAAAAATCCAGCACCCGAACCCGTGTATCGTTTGAAGCTGGCATGAGTCAGTTTGGTGGTAGCGCAATCTTCTTATCATCACGTGACACGCAATTAGGTCGCGGTGAGCCAATTGAAGATTCTGCTCGCGTCATTTCAAGTATGCTTGATATTGTGATGATTCGTACCTTTGGTCACGACATTGTAGAACGCTTTGCTTCTTATTCTAAAGTTCCTGTGATCAATGCCTTAACTGACGATCATCACCCATGCCAACTCCTTGCAGACATGCAAACCTATGTTGAACACCGTGGTTCAATTGAAGGTAAAACTGTGGCGTGGATTGGTGATGGCAACAATATGTGTAACTCATATATTGAAGCAGCACACATGTGGGGCTTTAATTTAAAAATTGCTACACCAAAAGGTTATGAGCCAGAACAGCGTTTCCTGTCTGAATTTGCACACTGCGTAGAATTGGTCGATTCTGCTGAAGATGCAGCAGTGAATGCTGACCTAATTGTGACCGATGTATGGGCAAGCATGGGACAGGAAGAAGAACAAAAAATCCGTGAAAAAGCGTTTGCAGACTATCAAGTGAATGAACGCTTGATGGATTTAGCACACCCTGATTGTTTATTTATGCACTGCTTACCTGCGCACCGTGGTGAAGAAATTTCTGAAAATATGCTCGATCACAAAAATGCTGTAGTGTGGGATGAAGCAGAAAATCGCTTACATGCTCAAAAAGCATTGGTTGAGTTTTTATTGAATGAAAATCTTAAAAAAGACTAAGCTTTAAAACCCGTCTTAAATATTCGCAAAACTTTGATGAGTTTTGTTACAAACAGCACCAAAAGGTGCTGTTTTTTTATTTGGCTCGCTATAATCTTGAGTTATGGTCTATTTTTCTAAAATTTCTAAAAGAGCCTAGATAAACAATATGATTGATAAAACACTTGCCACAATTACGCTGTGCACTACTACACTGATCGCGAGTGCTTCACTCTATGCCAAAGCCAGTGAATTAGATCAATATTTAGTCCAACAAAAGATTCTAAGTGCAGATTATAAAATTCAAAATATCGTCGCTTTAAATGAAATTTTAGATGTCATTAGTGATGAAGATTCTCGTACTATGCCTTATCAGGTCGATCAAAATACAGTGATTGAACAAAGTACGGCGACAGACAAACAAATCAATATTCGTGGCATGATTATTTCACCTGACTTCACGCAGTTTGTAGAAAGTACGGGTTATAACAATGTCAAAAATATGATTAAACAAAACTTAATTCATAATTGTGAATCTATTTTTGAGCATCAGTTCCAACGGGTAAATCCCTATGTATTGAACTTAAAACTCAGTGCAGAAAAAACCCAGTTTAATGTGCAATTGGCAAATAGCGAGTGCCAATTTAAAGCAGACTGAACTGTATTTAAAACTAAAACAACCTCAGCTTTAAGATTTAATGCCTAAGGTTTAATGCGTAAACCCAAATATAACCTAACGTATTAAACCTTGCGGTTGTAAAATAATGATCAATGCGCCTAAAACTACTATCATTCCACCGAACATATCCCAACGTGTTAAATTGACTTGATCTACATACTTTAACCAAATCAAGGCTGTACAAATATAAATACCACCATAAGCCGCATAAATTCGCCCCGATGCCGCAGGATGTAGAGTCAATAACCACACAAAAGCCGCTAAGGCTAAAATTGTTGGCAGCCATAACCACTGTGATTTCCCCTGATTTAAAATCAAATAAGGAAAATAACAGCCTAATATTTCCATAACTGCCGTAACAAAAAACAAGAACGTTGTGCTGGCAATTTTAGTGATCTGAAAATCCATAAATCCTGTGTGGTCTCTCTTTTAGCAGTAACGATTCAAGTTCACGCATCTGCGAATTCATAAAAAATAACCCATGTTCAACATGGGTTATTTTCAAAATTCAAATAAGGATTGATTAGGCTGGTTCAGCCGTTTGATCTTCAAAGACTTCAAGTTTCAAACCGACTGCCTTACCGTTCTCTTTCTTCACA
The DNA here is from genome assembly GCF_004331005.1 of Acinetobacter sp. ANC 5045. Taxonomy (NCBI): domain Bacteria; kingdom Pseudomonadati; phylum Pseudomonadota; class Gammaproteobacteria; order Moraxellales; family Moraxellaceae; genus Acinetobacter; species Acinetobacter sp. ANC 5045. The sequence continues at coordinate 10,275 of NZ_SJNS01000003.1, forward strand.
GAAACAGCCACATTACCGCCCTGTTCTGCAAGTTCACCAAACAGAATCATTTCTGCCAATGGCTTTTTCAAGTGTTCCTGAATCAGACGTTGCATTGGACGTGCGCCCATTAAGCGATCATATCCATGCTCAGCCATCCATTCACGCGCATCTTGATCAACCTCAAGAATGACTTTTTTATCATCCAACTGCGCTTGTAATTCAGTCAAGAATTTATCCACTACATTTTCAATTACTGTAGTAGGTAAAGCTTTAAATTGAATGACCCCATCCAAACGGTTACGGAACTCAGGTGAGAAGGCTTTTTTCATCGCTTCTTGGTTGTCATTACTGTTGTCTTGATCCATGAAACCAATGCTCACGCGGGAAATACTTTCCGCACCAATATTAGTGGTCAGAACCAAAATCACATTACGGAAGTCTGATTTACGACCATTATTATCGGTCAATGAACCATGATCCATAATTTGCAGCAATAGGTTAAATACATCAGGATGCGCTTTTTCAATTTCATCCAACAACAACACACAATGCGGATTTTTATGAATCGCATCGGTGAGTAAGCCACCCTGATCAAAACCGACATAGCCTGGAGGTGCACCAATTAAACGTGAAACGGCATGGCGCTCCATGTACTCAGACATATCAAAGCGAACCAATTCCACACCCAACAGTTTTGCCAACTGCTTGGTAACTTCGGTTTTACCAACGCCTGTCGGGCCAGCAAATACAAAACTACCCACTGGTTTGTCTGGTGTTTTTAAACCAGCACGTGACAGTTTAATTGCTGATGCTAACGCTTCAATAGCTTCATCTTGACCAAAGACCACACGTTTTAAATCACGCTCAAGATGTTCAAGTACAGTCTTGTCATCTTTCGATACGGTTTTAGGTGGAATACGTGCAATTTTAGAGACGATATCTTCAATGTTTTCTACTGTGATTAAAGTATCATCTTGCTCAGCTCTTAAACGGCGCTGCGCACCTGCTTCATCAATCACATCAATGGCTTTGTCTGGCAAGAAACGGTCATTGATAAATTTGGCCGATAACTCTACCGCAGACACCAATGCTTTATCATCATATTTAACATGGTGAAATTCTTCAAATTTCGATTTTAAACCACGTAAAATATCAATCGTTTCTGAAATTGAAGGCTCATTCACATCAATTTTTTGGAAACGGCGTGAAAGTGCATGGTCTTTTTCAAATACCTGACGATATTCTTGGAATGTCGTCGAGCCAATGCAACGCAAAGTACCATTTGCCAACGCAGGTTTAATTAAATTTGATGCATCCATAGTGCTGCCCATGCTTGAGCCTGCACCAATAATCATGTGGATTTCGTCAATAAATAAAATGGCATCAGGTTTCTTTTTCAAGGCATTTAACAGTTGTTTTAAACGCTTTTCAAAGTCACCACGGTATTTTGTACCCGCTACCAACGCACCGATATCCAAACTATATACTTCGGCATTTTCGAGTGGTTTTGGCGCTTTACCATTCACAATCAGCCACGCCAGACCTTCGGCAATAGAGGTTTTACCCACGCCTGGATCACCCACCAACAATGGGTTGTTCTTACGACGACGGCATAGAATTTGTGCAGCACGCTCAATTTCTTTTTCACGCCCAATTAACGGATCGGTTTTACCCTTTTGCGCTTCAGTATTCAAATTTAGCGTGTAAAGCTCTAACGGGCCAGCATTGGCAGAGCTTGAACTTTCGCTATCTAATTCTTCAACCTCTTCTTCCGCTTGCGTTTCGTCTTTACGTGTACCGTGCGATAAGTATTGCGTTAAGGTCAAACGGTTAATTTGATGACGCTTGAGTAGATACACGGCAAATGAATCACGTTCAGAGTACATTGCCACTAAAATATCTGCGCCTTCAACCGTACGGTCACCACCGCTAGATTGCACATGGAAAATACCACGCTGCAAAATGCGGTCAAAACTTTCGGTCGGGTGCGGTGCCTGATCGTTATTTTCAGCAAGTTTAGGGGTATGTTGTTCTACATATTCTTCGAGTTCTTTACGCAGCACAATAACATCTGCACCACACGCCTTGAGTGCATTGACTGCCGAATCATTGTCTAATAAAGCCAATAATAAATGTTCAACCGTTAGAAACTCGTGTCTCTTTTGACGAGCCATGCTAACAGCCAAACGTAGTGATACTTCTAATTGACGACTGAGCATGTAACCCCCTTAATCTTTAGGCTCAATCTGACAAAGTAATGGATGACCTTGTGATCGAGCGTAATTATTGACTTGGTTCGCTTTCGTTTCCGCAATATCCCGCGGATAGACCCCTGCGACACCTTTTCCTTCATAGTGTACAGTTAGCATTACTTGAGTCGCTTGGTCAAGATTCATTGCAAAGTATTGTTGTAAAATTTCAATTACAAAGTCCATTGGGGTGTAATCATCGTTCATTAAAACGACAACATATAAAGGTGGGCGTTTTAATTGTGGCGGCGCAGTTTGTACCGCAATATCACCATCATCTTCATGTCCTGCATCATCCACACTTAAACGCGGGGTTAAATGCCAATCGACATAGCCAGATTGATGAAAAGTGGTTTTAATTTCATTTAAACAGATGGATCTTTTTTGGGTTCGCATAAGTTTTACATATCACACATTATTGAGCGCTAGCTTCTGCTTGTGGAATTTCAGAAATAAAGGCAGAATCTGCCTCCACGGCTTTGCCTTTGCTCCAACTGAAGCGTTTAATCACAGGAGTTGCGCCATTTAAACGGACTTCAATAAAGTCTGGATTAAAGCCTTTAGGCATGCTCCAGCGCCCTGTTAAACGCTCATAATTATCAAAATTAAAATTGCTGTCTTCCATCGGAACAACCAGCACTTCTGTGCCTTGAATTAAACGCAGTTCTACCGTACCACTTGCACGTCGCTTGTTTGGACTCACTTGTACCAAATCGACCTGATATTCATAAGCATTGTCTGGTAATGGTTTCACCCCAAGATTTTGCACGGTCAGGCTTAAACCACCACGTTGACGCAAAACTTCACGATAAATCGCACTCATGCCTTCAGTACGTTGCTTATCTTCAGTTGCTTGAGTGAAAGCTTGATACAAATCATTGGAGTTACTGACCGCAACATCGCGTTCTTGAACCGCAGCATTTAAGCTCTTATTCAGACTTTCCAAACGCGTTTTTTGTTCTTGCACCACTTCAACCAGTTGTTCTGCATCGGCATCGTAACCAACCACAGTTAAGCCCTGACGATGCCCGACTGAATAGCCCAAAAAGCCACTACCTAAAATTAAAATGGCAGCACCAATTGCCAAAGGCGCATTGCTTTCAAGAAATGGCTTTTTTTCTGGCGGTGTAGATGAGGGTGTCATGCTTGAATTCGACTGTGACGTGGTTTCTGTATCGGTGTTATGCATCGTCATCTCTTGTTTTGATTCATTCAAAACACACATTTAAATCGAAATCTAAATGTGTGTGAAGTTGAAAAACGTGTTCTTATGGTAATAAACCAATCACCTCAAGTCCTGCATGTTCTGCGAAACCAAACATGAGGTTCATATTTTGTACTGCTTGCCCTGCTGCACCTTTCACCAAGTTATCTTGTGCCACCAAAAGTACTAATTTTTTCGGTTGTGGCTTATACAATGCGATACGCAACTGGTTAGCGCCACGTACTGAGCGTGTTTCTGGTGAACTGTTGGCTGGCATGACATCTACAAACTGTTCATTGGCATAAAACTGCTCATACAGGCTTTGTAAATCTGCTGCATCACCTGCATCAGTTAAATCTACATAAATGGTGCTGAGCATACCGCGAATCATAGGTACTAAATGCGGTACAAACACAATGTGATTAAACACATCTTTTTGACCCGAAATATTTTCCAATGCTTCTACAATTTCTGGATGATGACGATGCCCCGCAACGCCATAAGCCTTAAAGTTGTCGGCATTTTCAGAGTAAATCATGCCCAAACTGGCTTTACGCCCTGCACCAGATACACCCGATTTTGCATCAATAATAATACTTTCAGGTTTCACTAAAGCTTCAGCTTGTTTAAATAATGGCGCTAAACCAAGTTGCACTGTGGTTGGATAACACCCTGGGTTACCAATCACCTGTGCGTGTTTAATTTGTTCCCGGTTGAGTTCAGACAAGCCATAAACTGAATCTTTTAAAATGTCTGGGCAAGCATGTTGCATGCCATACCATTTTTCAAACTGTGCTAAATCTTGCAAACGGAAATCTGCTGCTAAATCGACTACTTTGGTATTGGCTGCAACAAGTTCCGCAGCATGTTGCATGGCAACGCCATGCGGTGTAGCAAAGAACACCACATCACACTGTTTTAATTCTTCGATGTTTAAATCTGAGTAGCATAGGTTTGTGTGCCCACGCAGGCTTGGGAACATATCATCTACACGGCGACCCGCTTCTGTACGTGAAGTCAGTACATTTACTTTTACATTTGGGTGTCGTAGCAAAAGACGCAATAATTCAACGCCTGTATAACCTGTACCACCGACAATACCAACTGAAATCACGTGCATTACCTCAATTCAAAAGCATGTTTAAGCTAACGCTATAGTATGACAGGAAGTTTTGGTTTTCTAAACTGTTTTACTAGGGTTTTGGGGCTTTTCTTTATTCTGTTGATTTTATAAAAGATGATTTGGATTGTAGTCAATACGTGCAACACCTTTGCATTGTAGTCTTATCATGTGGGTGTTGGCTTTTTTATTGATACCACCACCAAGGCAAAGACGTTGTTTTTAACTGCTTGCGATGCTGCAAATAGTGCGCATCATGCCGTTGTACTTCAACCCAAAATGCAGGACTATGATCAAAATGTCGTGTATGCGCCAACTCATGCACAGCAACATATCGCACAATTTGTTCAGGAAACAACACCAAGGCGCTATTGAGCATAATATGCTGTTGCGTACTGCAACTGCCCCAACGGGTTTTCGGTTGACGAATTGCGCACTGTTTAAATGGCAAAGCAATTTCATGACTGACTGTTTGCAAATATATCGGCAACATTTGTTTGGCATAAGCAATAACAAAGGCTTTTAAATATGCCGCAGGTTGGCGGTCACTAACCCATAGGCAATGCTGTTTTAAATCTAAAATAAAACTGTGTTTTTGTGTTTGATAATGAATATTTAAAGGCTTAGCCAAATTAAAAAGTGATAACTGATTTGGCAATTCACGCCGAACAAGTCCTTGCTGCGCCTGCTGTTTATGCCAAGTTTCAATCATCCACTGTTCAGATTGCTGCAAAAAATCCTGAATTTGTCGCTGAGTACAATATTTCGGTACAGTTAAGCGAATTTGATGCGGCTCGACACGCAAACGTAAACGTGTTGCTTTTGCATGTGGTGTGATTTGAATTTCAGGTAAGTCGGATAATGTCATTGTTGTTCTTTTATTAAATCCTCCCCGACCCCTCCTTTAATAAAGGAGGAAGAAAAGCCCCCATTAAAAACAAGGGACTTGGGAGACGAATTAAACCGCAGTACGTTCTTCAATGCCGTTATTGGTCGCTACAATTGCAATATCTGCTTTATTGATGGCAAAAATACCATTGGTCACAACACCCGGAATATCATTCAAGGTTTTTTCTAATTCCAACGCATTTAAAATATTTAAATTATAAATATCTAAAATCACGTTACCGTTATCAGTTACCACACCTTCACGGTAAGCAGGATCGCCACCTAAAGCCACAATTTTACGTGCTACCGCAGAACGAGCCATTGGAATCACCTCAATTGGCAATGGAAACTCACGTCCTAATTGCTCTACCCATTTTGAATCATCGACAATACAGATAAACTTACGTGCAATAGAAGCCACAATTTTTTCACGGGTCAACGCTGCGCCGCCGCCTTTAATCATGTGCATGTGACGGTCAATTTCATCTGCACCATCAACATAAGCATCTAAACTGCCCACAGAGTTCATATCGACCACTTCAATACCAAGTTTCTTTAAGCGCTCCGCAGTCGCTTCAGAACTTGCCACAGCTGCTTCTAATTGTAATTCAGGCAATAAATCAATCAGGAAATTCACTGTACTGCCTGTACCTACCCCCAAAATCCCGCCTTTAGGCAAATGTTTTAATGCTGCTTTGGCAGCCGCTTGCTTCTTTTCATCTTGGGTAGCATACAGACTCATGACTTCACTCAACTATTTTTGACATTTGTTGCCGATTTTACAGCGCAAATGTGCAGGGGTTTGTTACAATAACCCCCTATTTTAAACTGTTAGATGGAAGATTAACATGCTGTCTCGTTTGGTTCGACAAATTTTACAAGCAACGGTCTACGATGTTGCAATCGAAACCCCACTCGACGCAGCGCCACGAATTAGTGAAAAACTGAACAATAACATTCGCTTTAAACGTGAAGACTTACAACCTGTATTCTCTTTTAAATTGCGTGGTGCGTATAACCGTATTAGCCAATTACCCAAAGACCAACTTGAACGTGGTGTAATTACTGCCTCTGCAGGCAACCATGCGCAAGGTGTAGCATTGTCTGGGCAAAAACTGGGCATTCGCGCCATTATCGTTATGCCTAAAACCACGCCAGATATTAAAGTACAAGCGGTAAAACGCTTGGGTGGCGAAGTGGTATTACATGGTGACTCATTTGATGTTGCCAACAAATATGCAATTCAACGTGCCCAAGATGAAGGCATGACTTTTATTCCACCGTATGACGATGAATTGGTCATGGCAGGTCAAGGTACGATTGCCAACGAAATTTTGCGTCAATGGCGCGATGTCGAATATGTTTTCGTTGCTGTTGGTGGTGGCGGTTTAATTGCAGGTGTTGCAGCCTACTTGGGCGATGTCGCACCGCATGTCAAAGTCATTCCTGTAGAATATGATGAATCGGCTTGCTTAAAAGCGGCTTTTGAAGCCAATGAACGGGTTATTTTGCCGCAAGTGGGTTTATTTGCCGATGGTACTGCTGTCGCACAAATTGGTGAGAAACCGTTTGAAGTTTTACAACTACAAAAATCAGATCAATCAGGCCCAATTGTTGAGCGCGATGTAGTTTTGGTGAATACCGATGAAATCTGTGCGGCAATTAAAGACACCTTTGATGAAAACCGCAGCATTGTAGAACCTTCAGGTGCAATGGCTTTGGCAGGCATCAAAAAATATGTCGAGCAACACCAATTGCAAAATAAAAATATTGTGTCAATTGTCTGTGGCGCAAACATGAACTTTGACCGTTTACGCTATATTGCGGAACGTACTGAACTCGGTGAACATAAAGAAGCAATTTTTGCCGTGACCATTCCAGAAGAAAAAGGTGCGTTCCTTAACTTCTGCCGTGCGCTGCAAGGTCGTAATATCACCGAGTTTAACTACCGCGCCAGCGATGCTACTGCTGCACAAGTCTTTGTCGGCATCAGCTTAAAATCTGGTGAAAAAGAACGCCACGATATTTATGAGTTACTCAAAACCCAGTACGATGTTGATGATTTGTCGGATGATGAAGTAGCAAAACTACACATTCGTTATTTGGTCGGTGGTCATGCCGATATTGAAAATGAACGTCTATTCCGTGTGGAATTTCCAGAGCGTCCGGGTGCATTACTGACTTTCTTGGAGCGCTTAGGCCCAACCCATAACATCACCCTGTTCCATTACCGTAACCACGGTGCAGCGGAAGGTCGTGTATTGGTCGGTTTAGAAGCTTCGGATGCCAAACAGAACCCAGATGGTTTAATTGAAACTTTGGAAAAGATCACTTATCCATACCAAGAGATTACTAATAACTTGGGTTATCAGCGTTTCTTAAAATAACCGATCACACATCTCAATAAGTGCAAAAAACCGCTGATTTCAGCGGTTTTTTAGTCATATTGCTACAGTATAGAGCCCTAAAATATTTTAGAATATTGGAAGAATAATATAATTTTTCAGGATGATGCTATGGCACAATTTGCTGTCATTGGTTTAGGTAGCTTTGGTGCAACTGTGGCGACACAATTGGTCAAACTCAACCATGATGTCATTGGGATTGATAGCAATAAAAAGTTTGTAGAAAACATTGCCGATCAAATTACCCATGCGGTGATTGCCGATGCAACCGATGAACACGTTTTGGAAGAACTGAATATTCAAAATTGTGATGCAGTGGTGGTCGCCATTGGTGAAGATATTGAAGCCAGTATTTTGTGTGTCTTAAATTTAAAGAATTTGGGTATTTCTAAAATTTACGTTAAAGCCAAAAGTAAAGCGCATACCATGATTTTGACCCATTTGGGCGTAAGTAAAATTATTCACCCTGAAGAAGATATGGGCGTTCGCATCGCGCAATCGCTGAGTTATCCGATGGTGAGTCGTTATATGAGCCTAAACGACAACCACTATATTGTAAAAGTAAAAATTAAAGACAACTTGCATGGCACGCGCATTCATAGTCTGATGTCACATGCACCCGAAGTTAAACTTTTACTGTTTAAACGTGCCGAAACGATTTTCTATACGCTTGAATCCAATTTAATGCTACAAACAGATGATATTTTGGTGGTTGAAGGACAACTTGAACCATTAAAACGCTTATCTAAACAATTTAAGTCAGAATGAAAAAAACAGCGAAACAACAAATCAAAACTGTCAATTTAAGCCCACCCAGTCTTTTGGCACTGGGCTTTTTAAGCTTTATTAGCATTGGCACAATCTTGCTGAAACTGCCCATTTCCCATCATGGCGAGATGAGTTGGATTAATGCCTTATTTACTGCTACATCTGCAGTGACGATCACTGGATTGTCTGTAGTGAATATTGGCGATGCTTATACCGTATTTGGGCAAATGGTCATTATGTTGTTGTTACAATGTGGTGGCTTAGGTTTTATGACTTTTGCGATTTTAGCGGTTTTAAGTTTGTCATCCAAAATTGGTTTAAAACAACAAATCATGGCGCAAGACACCATTGGGCAAACCAACCTGTCTAAAGTGTCGATGACCATTAAAAGCGTGTTGCTCTACTCATTGTTTTTTGAAGGGATTGGCACGGTTATTTTAACCTTGGCATGGATGCAGGATTATCCATTTAGCGATGCATTTTTCTATGCGGCTTTCTATAGTGTTTCAGCCTTTAACAATGGTGGATTTTCATTATTTCCCAATAGCTTAATGAGTTTTGCAGATCAATACCTGATTACCTTAACTATTAGTATGCTGTATATCATTGGCGGTATTGGTTTTGTGGTACTCATGGATATTAAACGTGCCAAACGCTGGAAAAAACTCTCACCCAATAGCAAGCTGATTTTATCGACCATTGCTGGTTTAAACTTTGTGGCCTTTCTGCTGATTTGGGCGATTGAAGCCAATAATCCACATACCCTTGCAGCCATGAGTATTGGCGATCAAGCCCTCAATGCATGGTTTCACGCTACCGTTCCTCGCTCATCAGGCTTTAATAGTCTAGATGTCGCAAGTATGCAAAATAGCTCGACCTTGCTCACCATGCTTCTGATGTTTATTGGTGGTGGTTCGCTCAGTACCGCAGGCGGTATTAAAGTTGGCACATTTATTATTGTCATTTTAAGTGTGATCAGTTTTTTAAGACGTTCAGATGAGGTGCGTGTGTTTAATCATGCTGTACCTGAACGTACCACCTTTAAAGCTTTGGCGGTGATCAGCATCACAGGTATGTTAATTTGCCTCGGTTTGTTTAGCTTACTTGCCCTTGAACCGAAACTGAATTTTTTAGACCTGTTGTTTGAGGCTGTATCTGCAGCGTGCACGGTGGGTTTATCCCGTGGTGTTACAGGTGAATTACAACCTGCCAGCTTAATTATTTTAATGTTGTTGATGTTTGCAGGTCGTTTAGGGCCGCTGACTTTGGCTTATTTAATCGCCACACCACAAAAAAGCCGACTTAAACATCCAACCGCAGATATTCAAGTTGGATAAAAGCTGGATACGATCCGACTTCAAAAACAAACGCCAATCTTCAAGATTGGCGTTTTATATTCAGCGAGCAATAATGAGAAATCAATCTTAATCTACTTAAAACCAATTCATTAAAGACACACCCAAACCAACATAGGTGGCGCGGTGGTTATAATCAATCAGGCTTTCGCCATAACCATCAAACAACTGGAAATGACCGCGTAATTTTCCACTGATTGGGAAAACCCAGTCAAACTGTGCTGCACCGTGCGCGTCATCACCGCCTTTTAAGCTATGACGAAGCATCAAAGAAAAGTCATGCTCTTTCCAGCGATAAAATGCCAACATATCGCCACGCCCGATATAATTTTTAATATCTGGGTTGTTGTCATCAGCGCGGTCTTCTTCAATGCGATACCACGGACGTAACATCAAGGCAAAATTGTCTTTTTCAAAACCTAAATTAAAAATCACCCGATTCCAACTGCGTGATAATGGATCAGAACGACCATTGGATTGATGGTTCAACGTCACACCCAATAAACGACCATGCAGCCCCATAAGTGTATAGTTGGTGCGGAACATCAAACTGGCTTCAGGCTCATAATTGGTTTCACGAAATGGACGTGACTCATCACCATTATAAACCTGCCAACGTGATGACTGGGTATAACCTAGCCACACATCACCGTTATCACCCAACAGATTTTCTACCGCTTTGGTTTTTAAAGACAGCTGAAATTTGGTTTCCATTGAGGTCAGGTTTTGCTCCTTACCCACGGGAACGGTATTTTGCTCATTCAAGCTTTGTGGACGTTCATTTTTATCGGACGTCCAAAAAGTAGGCATCAAATACACAGGTTGATAAGCACGTAAATTCCATGTGCCTAATTTGCTATCGGGTGAAAGCTCCCAGCGCTTATCCAGTAAAGATACATTCGGATCAAGCTTTGGTACATCAAATGAAAATAAATTACTCACACCCACTGCAATTTTTTCTTTCACAGTTTCAGGTGCAGGAGCAAGTGCCTGAGCGGCTTGACGTTCGCTAATCAGCGCTGTTTTTTCTGCTTCAGGAATTTTAAACAGAGCATCGTAACACACCAAACGATCAGCATTTGACTCTAAAGCCACACAGGCTTCAGGTGTTGCAGGTGCAACTAAGCTAGCTGGGTCTTGTGCATAGGTTTTCGCCACAAACACAGTGCTGAGTGCGGCAACACTCAGCGACAGTCCTGTGCGTTCAAACAGTTTGAACGCGCTCATAAATCCCCCTAAGTTTTCGTTGTTATTTCACGTATCAGTTCACTTGTTTAATTTCAAAACCAAGTTCGAGCAATGCTTCACGTTTTGACACAGGTGCGACTACGGCTTTAGATGCTTGCTGCTGACGCAAATATTGCTCCGCAACACGTTTTAAATCGTCTAAAGTCACCGCCAATAAACGCTCACGTAATACTGTGCGGAATGAGGGTGTACGCGCGTGCAATAATGCATAACATGCAGTAATCGCTTCACCTGCAGGCGAACCTGGTTTATCCATACTAGCAATTAAACCTAAAATCGCTTCTTCTAGTTGATGCGGCAATTGCTCTGCATTAAATAACCAATCAATACTCGCTTCAAAGTCTGCGAAAGTTTCTGCCAAGCGTGGATCACGATAACTGTAAAAACGGAATGAACATGCATTGCCATCGTAGCTTGCACCGCCACCGTAAGCACCGCCTTTTTCACGGATTGCGCTGTGTAAGAAACCATTGCGCAAATATGCAGCCAATACCATCAAAGGTGCAGCATCAGGATGCGACACTTCCACCGCAGGATACGCAGCCGCACAGAATTGCACATTGGCTTGAATCAACCATGCCTGATCTTGCGTTGAATGATCTACAGGAACTTGAGTTAAAGCAGCAGGATTTTCTGCAACAATAAGTTTATCCCAAACTTCTTGAACTTCTTCGACCAAACGATCGGTTTGATGTTCTTCACATACTAACAAAAATTGCTTAGGTGCTTGCAGTAATTTATGGTGAATCAATTGCAACTCAGCAATCAATTTCTCGTATTCCGCTGCATCTTTTTCAATTTTAGCAACCAAGTCTGCCAACCAATTTAATGCGCCCAAACCTGTGTTGTTGTAATCGCGCTGTGCCAAAGCACTGTGATGACGTCCTGCAATTTGCATGGCATAACTATGCCCCGAACCCGACAAACGCGACTGCCAACGGGTTTTACGTTGTTGTAATAGCTCGATAATACGGTCTTTTTCATCGAAACGTAATTGCTCAAATGCCAGTTTCAGCAAGCGGATGGCTTCAAGATTATTCACCAAAGACTTAGTGGTTAAAGTGAGCCATGCACTGATCTGATTTTTGTCATCGACTTTAGAGCGTAAAGATGCGCCCATGCCCAAACCACCGCTGACTGCGGTTTGTAGCTGTTGTAATTCTAAATAGTCGTATTCACCTGCACCCACTTCGCCCATCAAAATAGACAGCAAATTAAAATATGGCGATTGAACAATTTCATCAGGAATTTGAATCAATACTTGCTGATAGTAAATTCCATTGGTTCCTGCATGATATAAATTTAAAGGATAATCAATGCGGTTACTGATAATTTCACGCAACTCACCCTGCACAATATGCAAAGCTGCAGGCACATCTTCCAAACCAACTTTTGGCAATAAATTCAAATCATCTGGCGTATCTTGACGGACTTTTAAAGCTTCCGTTTGCGCGACGATTTCTGCTTTTTGCTCATCTGTGAGTTGTGCGCCAATTTCAGCCAAACGTGCTTTTTCAAGTGCAGTATCTTTGGCCGATTTTTCTGCATCCGGTACCAAAGTCATTTGCACACGGTGTGGGTTATCAATTAAATGTGTCTGAATTAATTGCGATAACCACATTGGGTCTTTCAGTTCTTCTTTAACCTGTTCAATTGCAGAATCCACATCCCAAACTTGAATTGGGTCATTGTGGTGAATGGCACTGCTCAAGCCATTTAAAATCAAACTCAAACCATAAGGCATACCATCACCGTTAATTTCACGCTGATGCAATTCAATCTGATGTAAAATTGCATCGACTAAAGCGGTATCTACAGGTTTTGCAGCAACGCCTTGTAAAACCTTTAATACACCTGCCTGAAATTCGGCTGCATGTTCTGGGTTTGAACCTTGCACACCACAGAAGAATGTCATTTCAAAGTTGGAGTCATCCACACCCATCAACGGGCCTGTCGATTGTGCATGCGCCCAAGTTTCTAAATAGTGGCGTAATGGTGCAGCAGAGTTTTCAAGCAAAACACCTTCAACTAAACGCATCCCCAAACGCAATTTAATATCGCTGGCTTCAGGCAATAACCACGCCAAAACATGATAAGTTTTATCCTTCAGCTCTTCTGCATCAACAGCATAAGTTTCTGTAACTGCAACAGGCGCGGCAAGACGACGTTCTGGCTTAGAATACAGCGTTTGCCCCTGCTCAAATTTCGCCAAGGCCAATTGTTCAAACTGTTCCTGTAAATCGTATGCGGGCGTATTGCCAAACGTCATAAATACCGCATTACTTGGATGATAATGCGACTTATAAAAATCGACCAACTCCTGATAGCTTAAATCTGGAATATCTTTCGGGTCGCCACCTGAGTTGTAGTGATAGGTGGTTTCAGGGAATAAATGATAAGCCAACTGATGATACAACTGATCAGATGGCGAGCTCATTGCCCCCTTCATTTCATTAAAAACCACGCCTTTATATACAGGCTCACCATTTTCCAGCTCAATACGAATACCTTCCTGAGCAAAATCGAGAGGATTTAAATTGGCGGCAAAAGCCGCATCCATATACACCGCAAGCAGGTTTTGGAAATCTTTTTTGTTTTGTGTTGCAAATGGATAAGCCGTCCAATCTGCCGCGGTAAATGCGTTCATAAAAGTATTCAATGAACGACGAATCATTAAAAAGAACGGGTCACGGACAGGGAATTTTTCAGAACCACACAACGCAGTATGTTCTAAAATATGTGCCTCACCTTTGGAGTCCATCGGCTGAGTGCGAAATGCGACTAAAAATACATTTTCATCATGATCTGTCGCCAAATGATAATGCACCGCACCTGTAACTTTATGTTTATATTCAGACACTAAAATGTCTAAGGCTTCAACATGGTGTTGACGTACCAACTGAAACGCAGGATGTACAGTCTGGGAAATGGTTTCAGTGACATCTACAGTCATGTGATCTCCTAAAAATAAGCAAATAAAAAACTAAAGCCATTATAGCTTTAGTTCTTTAGATAATTCACGTTGAAAACCCGACTAAATTGATTGAAATATGCAAAGTATCAACAAAGTGCAGCACAAGTCGGGTTTTGCTACTGCAAAAAACTAAATCAGGTATTTAAAATAACTATAGTTTGGATGATTCTCAACATACACATAATTTTGTTTTTGATAGAAATGTGCTGCAGATTTAGTATCTGTATTCAGGCACAGCGCAGAGAAATTGGCACGTGCTTTTTTCTCTAAATGTTGCAATAGTTGCTTACCCACACCATGTTTACGGTAATTTGGTAAAACATAGAAACGACGAACCCGCCCGATGCGACTTTCAATGTCTTGCTCATTCCACTGTTGGTTTAAGCCACCGCAAGCAACCAATTGTTCGCCATCATAAACAAACAGTAAGAATTCACCAGGCTGATCAAAGCGGTTTTTGCCACTTTCCCATTCTTCAATTAAACGATGGACAAAATCAAAGCCTTCCTGAGCAGCATGTTTTGCCAAAGTCTGTATTTGCGCTGGTAATTCCTGTGCTTCTTTAATTTCGATGTTCATCTAACCTTCCTGATAACTCTGCTAAACCCCTATTTTCCATCAATATCATTCATTCAAATGAATTTTATTCATGAAACTACAGCAATCCTGAGCATTGGTGTAAACTTAGCGTTTTTAATTTTGACTGTGATTTAAAGACATGGCAACTGTTGATCTTTTTGCAATTGGTAATGCATTAATTGACCAAGAATTTCAAGTCTCGGATGACTTCCTCATTCAACATAGCTTGCAAAAAGGTACTATGCAATTAACCGATGGTGAAACACAAGCAAATTTATACAACAACTTAATTAAAACGCAAAGACATAAAGGCCAAGCTTCAGGCGGTTCTGCAGCAAATACAACAGTAGCATTCAGCGCTTTGGGCGGACAAGCATTCTATGCATGTCGCGTTGGAAATGATGAATTGGGTGATATTTACCTCAAAGGTCTTAATGAAGCAGGTATTCACACTACAACAAAATCAGTCAGTGAGGGTGTTACAGGCACTTGTATGGTTTTGGTCAGTGATGATTCTGAACGCACCATGCACACCTATTTAGGTATTACCGCAGAACTTTCTGCTGCACAAATTGATTTTGAACCGCTCAAAACTGCAAAATGGCTCTATATTGAAGGCTATTTATCGACGAGTGATACCGCACGTGCCGCAGTGAAACAAGCACGTGAAATTGCTCAAGCCAATCAGGTGAAAATTGCACTGACCTTATCTGACCCAGCCATGGTGCAATATGCGCGTGAAGGTTTGGATGAGTTACTAGATGATGGTGTGGATTTGATCTTCTGTAACCAGCAAGAAGCCATGATGTACACAGGAACGGAAACGGCTGAAGCGGCATTAGAACAACTAAAACAAAAAAGCAAATACATTGTCATTACATTGAGCGCACAAGGTGCCCTAATTTATGATGGCAACAACGCTTTTTCTGTACCAGGTCGTCAAGTCACTGCTGTTGATGCCAACGGTGCGGGTGATGCCTTTGCAGGTTCATTCCTGTATGCACTCAATGCAGGCTTAGGTTTCCAAACTGCAGCTCAACTTGCCATTCTGATTTCAAGTGAAGTGGTTTCTCAATTCGGCCCTCGTCTTGCGGTAGAAGATTACGCTAAACTTTTGCATAGCATTCAAAAGGAATCTGCATAATGAATAAAATTTGTATGATGGAAGACATTCCTGAGCGTGAAGCACGTGCCTACGAAACGCCAAATGGTGACACAATTTTTATCACCCAACGTGATGGCATGTATTACGCTTACCAAAACGTCTGCCCACACCTACAAGTGGAATTAGAATTTTTAGAAAACCAATTCTTAGACCGTGACCAAGAATATATTGAATGCTCAACGCATGGTGCTTTATTTTTAGTTGAAACAGGTGAATGTATTTCTGGCCCATGTTTAGGTCAATCACTTGAGAAAGTTGAGATCAGCGTTCATTCAGATGGTGGGATTTACTTGATCAACGACTAACTTTTTTGCAACTTTCAGAAAGAAGCGAAAAGTTCCAAATCTTAGCTCTATACAAAACCAGATCATTTATCTATGCTCTCTAAGCAGAGTTAGATCAATGATCTGCATCTAATAACATCACCTATAAATATTTCAACACGTGAGTTTAGCGCATGCATGAGTTTTTATCTGATTTGAACTTAATGCCCTTTCATCTCAGCCTAGTTGTTTTATTGCTACTCAGCACTGTCGAAACGATTGGTTATTACTTTAATTTTCGCCCAAGTCAGTTGCTCAAACGTGCATTTTCACAACGAATTACAGAATCGCCACTTTTAGATGTTAAATTTTCTAAAGTACTGATTTTTGTTTTTTTACTGATGAATTTCAGTGTTGCAGGATATTTTTTACAGTTTTTGATTTACTCACAACAACAACATTTCGTTCCTGCTTATTACATTATTATTCCAGCGTTTATTATTGCCATCTTTTTTACAGTCTTCATGATTCACTGTTTAGACCAAGTGATTAAGCCCAAATATAGCGTGCGCCAAGTCGATTTACTCGGACGTTTAGCCACAATTTCCAGTGGTAATGCCCGTCCTGGTTTTTCTGCACAAGCACGTGTACGTGATGAGTTTGGGCAACTGCATTATGTGCAGGTTGAACCTGAATTTGGTGAACTTGAATTTCAAGCTCAAATTATTATTGTGCGCAAAAAAAGATCTCACTATCTTGCCAAAAAAATTTCGGCATCAAATAACCTATTTAGCAATCAATAAGTTATTTTTTAAGATTTAAAACCAATCATGCTGACCTAAGAAAGTTAAAATTTTTCACTCAAACTCAACACAATCTGTTTGTTTATAAACGATACATTTCATGTGATCTGAACAATATTTACACAAAATCATTATGAAAAAATGCTGTTTACCCTAGACTAAGCCAAAGACAAAGCACCACTACATTGTAGGGAAATAAAAAAATATGCGGAATCGTCATTAAACTTTAACAAAAGAATGAGAATAATTATTAGCTGATAATATCTCTAATTTATTGCTATTTTTAGATTGATTTTTATTCATAGCAATTTAGTCTGATTTTCTTTTTTAAAATATAAGTATTTTAGTCAGATTTTGAATTATTAATTACAAGTGTTTCTGTCAAGTTTAAAAAATATTACTTTCCTCCATTTATTCTCTGCAACACCCAAAAACAAACTATTGATTTATAATAAGTTAACAATATATTTTCATTTTAACTGTGCCAGCTATTTTTTTTTGTATGTTTTTGTTTAATAATATAAAACACAGTTTAAAAAATAGGCTTATAAAAGTGAGCTTAGTTCCTAAAGATTTAAATAGAAAAGTAGTTCGTGAACTCACGGTCATTTTAATAATTAAGGTCGTGCTGTTAATGGTCATCAAAAATATTTGGTTTGATGCCCCAACTATTCCTCAAAATTTTGATTCACAAGTTGCTGAGCGTATTGCTGGCAGTCCTTCCTCAATCAAGGAGACACGTTGATGATTTCTGAAAGCGTGGTCGATCTCTCGCGGTTCCAATTCGCAATGACCGCGATGTATCACTTTATTTTTGTTCCACTGACTTTAGGTCTGGCTTTTATTCTTGCCATTATGGAAACCACGTATGTGATTTCTGGTAAAGAAATTTATAAAGACATGACCAAATTCTGGGGAAAACTCTTCGGTATTAACTTTGCCTTAGGGGTAACCACTGGTTTAACCATGGAGTTCCAGTTTGGTACAAACTGGGCGTATTACTCACACTACGTGGGTGATATCTTTGGTGCACCACTCGCAATTGAAGGTTTAATGGCCTTCTTCTTAGAATCGACCTTCATTGGTTTATTCTTCTTTGGATGGGATCGCCTCTCCAAAGTGCAGCACTTATGTGTAACGTGGCTGGTTGCGCTTGGTTCTAATATGTCCGCTCTCTGGATTTTAGTTGCCAACGGCTGGATGCAGAACCCAGTGGGTTCTACCTTTAACTACGAAACCATGCGTATGGAATTGGTTGACTTCGGGGCGTTAATTTTTAACCCTGTTGCGCAAGTTAAATTCGTACACACTGTTTCTGCAGGTTATGTAACGGGTGCTATTTTCGTTTTAGCGATTTCAAGTTATTACTTATTGAAAAAGCAAGACTTGCCATTTGCGCGTCGTTCATTCGCTATTGCAGCAATTTTCGGTTTAGCTTCTACTTTATCTGTAATTCTACTTGGTGATGAATCAGGTTATGAATTAGGTGATGTTCAAAAAACCAAACTCGCAGCAATTGAAGCAGAATGGGATACTCACCCTGCTCCTGCAGCGTTCACTTTATTTGGTATTCCAAACGAAGAAACGCAAACGACAGATTACGCAGTTAAAATTCCTTATGTCATGGGGATTATTGCAACGCGTTCTATCACCGAAGAAGTGACTGGTATTAAAGACCTGATCGCAAACCACGAAGTTCGTATTCGTAACGGTATGGTTGCTTATCAACAACTTGAGCAATTACGTGCGGGCGACCAATCTCCTGAACTTAAAGCTGCATTTGAGCAAACTCAAACCGATTTGGGTTATGGTTTATTGTTGAAAAAATACACGCCAAACGTAGTAGATGCGACTGACGAACAAATTAAAATGGCTGCTGCGGATACTATTCCACACGTACCAAGTTTGTTCTGGGCATTCCGTGCCATGGTAGCTTCTGGTTTCTTAATGCTGTTGTTATTCGCACTTGCAACTTTTGCAGTGGCTAAACGCAACGCAGAAAGCAAACCTTGGTTATTAAAATTTGCGTTATTCTCATTACCATTACCTTGGATTGCAGCGCAAACAGGTTGGTATGTAGCAGAAGTTGGTCGTCAACCATGGACAATTGGTGAAGTACTTCCAACACACTTGTCTGCATCTTCACTCAGCACTGGCGACGTATGGGGCTCAATCATTGCATTGGCAGCGTTCTATACCGTTTTGCTGATTATTGAAATGTACTTGATGATCAAATTCTCACGTCTAGGCCCAAGCTCGCTTCATACTGGTAAATACCACTTCGAGAAAATTGAAGCTGCGAAAAAAGCCAATGAGGAGGCTTAAGCATGATCGAATATGAATTACTCAAAATCATTTGGTGGGTGTTAGTGGGTGTATTACTCATTGGCTTTGCCCTCACCGATGGCTTCGACATGGGCTCAATGGCGATCATGCCATTTGTAGGTAAAACTGACGAAGAACGTCGTGCTGCGATCAACACGATTGCACCGCACTGGGATGGTAACCAAGTTTGGTTCATTACAGCGGGTGGTGCGTTATTTGCTGCTTGGCCAATGGTATATGCAACAGCATTCTCAGGCATGTATTGGGCACTGCTCTTAGTTCTGTTTGCCCTATTCCTGCGCCCAGTTGGTTTTGACTACCGTTCAAAACTTGAAAACACCAAATGGCGTACATCTTGGGACTGGGGTTTGGCTGTAGGTGGTGCAGTTCCTGCATTAGTATTCGGTGTTGCGTTTGGTAATATGTTCCTTGGCGTACCATTTACCCTAGACGAAACTGTACGTTCAACATATACAGGCAGCTTCTTTGCATTATTAAACCCATTTGCTTTAGTTTGTGGTTTAGTCAGCTTGTCTATGCTTTGTGCGCATGGTGGTGCATGGTTAATGCTGCGTACCGATGGTGACTTACGTGCACGCTCTGCAAAAGCAACGCAAATCATGGGTATTGTGTTCCTTGTGTGTTTCTTAGGTGCAGGCGCATGGTTATACTTCGGTGGTATCGAAGGTTATACCCTAGTAACTCCATACGACACGAATGGCGTAGCAAACCCATTGGCTAAAGAAGTTTTAACCAATGCAAACCCAGGCTGGATGAATAACTACTCAGCGTACCCTATTACCATGATTGCACCAATTATGGGCATCTTGGGCGGTATTTTGATTATTCTTGCAGCAGGTAAAAACAAAGCTGGTTTAAGTTTCACAGGTTCATCTTTAGCGGTGATCGGTGCGATTTTAACTGCAGGTTTTGCATTGTTCCCATTCTTAATGCCATCAAGCCTCAACCCAGTTGCAAGCTTGACCATGTGGGATGCGGTATCAAGTAAAAACACATTAACTGTAATGACTATTGCGGCATGTATCTTCGTACCAATTATTTTGCTATACACCACTTGGTGTTACTACAAAATGTGGGGCGTTATCACCAACAAGCACATTAAAGAGAATTCACACAGCCTTTACTAAGGCTGTGTCTAAGGAGAATAAATTATGTGGTACTTTGCATGGATTCTCGGTATTCTGATGGCATGCTTTGCAGGTGTCTTGAGTGCCCTGTATATTGAATCTCATCAAGACCTTGACGAGGAATAATTAGATGACAGACACTGCAGTGAACGCTGAAACAACAGTTCAAAAACCGAACAAGATTGCGATGGTTATTTCATGTTTATTGGCATTCCCACTCGCAGCTGTACTGCTTCTTCATCCAGCAGCAATGCTGGATGCCAACGGTGAATATAGCCACCGTGCCATGATGTTTATTATGATTGGTATTTCAGGTGGCTTTGTACACGGTGTTGGTTTTATTCCACGCTTTTGGTTTTGGAAATGGTTATTTAGCCCATTTGTGGCTTGGCCATTGATGATTTGGGGTTATTACACTTGGTTTCTTTAATGAGGTGTAAATAAATTCCTTGAAAAGAGCGCAATATGCGCTCTTTTTTATTGGCTTAATATTTAGGAGCCGCAGATCATTCCTCTGCATCTTCACCATATAAAACAGCGTATAAAATTTTGAAACTTACAATCTAAAAGATGAACTAATCTCAAAATTCAGGTATTAAAAAGCCAAACGCTGTGGTTTGGCTTCTTTCTCAACAATATTTTTATAACTATCGATGACAATACGTCTTGCTTAAAGCATATTGTTATTTTGGCTCAATGGGTGCAAACGGTGCAACCACATCGGCATTTTGCGCACGATGACGCATGAAATGATCCATCAACACAATCGCAAGCATAGCTTCTGCAATTGGCGTTGCACGCACACCTACGCAAGGATCATGGCGTCCTTTGGTCAGTACGTCTGTATCTTCACGGTTTAAATTAATGGTTTTGCCTGGCGTGGTAATACTGGCTGTTGGTTTTAAAGCAATCGCAACACGAATATCTTGACCACTAGAAATACCGCCTAAAATACCGCCTGCATGGTTCGCCAAAAAGCCGTCAGTGGTCAGTTCATCACGGGTTTCATGCCCAAACTGCGCTGCCACTGCAAAACCATCTCCAATTTCAACGCCTTTCACAGCATTGATAGACATCATGGCATGGGCAATATCGGCATCTAAACGATCAAAAACAGGTTCGCCCCAACCCACAGGCACTTTTTCAGCCACAATTTCCAGTTTTGCACCACAGCTTGTACCCTGTTCACGCAATGACGTTACCAATGCTTCAAAACGTGGTACAGCATCGGCATCGCCACAGAAAAATGGATTGTTTGGTACTTCGTTCCAATCTAGCTTTTCAGCTTTTTCTGTACCAATTTGAGTGACGTGACCACGAATCACAATTCCAAATTTTTCGAACAGGTATTTTTTTGCAATTGCACCTGCTGCAACGCGCATTGCTGTTTCACGTGCGCTTGAACGTCCACCACCACGATAATCGCGGAAACCATACTTTTGCGTATAGGTATAATCTGCATGCCCAGGGCGGAAAGTCTGTGCAATATTACCGTAGTCTTTCGATTTTTGGTCAGTATTACGAATCAGTAAACCAATTGAAGTTCCAGTGGTTTTACCTTCAAAGACACCTGAAATAATTTCAACTTCATCGGGTTCTTTACGCTGTGTCGCAAACTTAGACGTACCCGGTTTACGGCGATCCAAATCTTTTTGTAAATCTTCTGCAGACAGTTCAATCCCCGGTGGCACGCCATCGACAATCGCCATCAGACCTACGCCATGAGATTCACCACAAGTCGTTACACGGAAAAGTTGCCCTATACTATTACCTGCCACGTCCAACGACTCCTTATGCTTGAACAGATTGAATAAATAAATCGCGATATTGACGGCATTGTGCTGCAGTCAATGCAAAAATACCTGAACCACCTTTTTGGAATTTTAACCAGTGCAAATCAACCGTGTTGAAATTCTGTTTCATCGCCCATTCAGAATTACCTACTTCAATCACAATCAGACCATCTTCAGTTAAGTAATCTGCCGCCTGCGCCAACATTTTACGGACTAAATCTAAGCCGTCTTGCCCTGCTGCCAATGCCAATTCTGGCTCATGATGGAATTCTTCAGGTAAATCTGCCATATCTTCCGCATCAACATACGGCGGGTTAGATACGATTAAATCATACTGATTTTCGGCTGGGATTTTGGCGAATAAATCAGACTCAAGCAACGCCACTTGGTATTGTTTGTTGTGATGTTCACAGTTAATTTGTGCGACTTCCAAAGCATCTTTTGAAATGTCAGTTGCATCGACTTCAGCATCTGGAAAAGCATAAGCCAAAGCAATCGCAATACAACCTGAACCCGTGCACATATCCAAAATACGTTGTGGGGTTTTAGGCGCAGCATTGGCTGGTAAATTGTTATCTGCTTCGCGCATTTGACCTTCTTCATCTAGGCAATATGGCGCAAAACGATTTTCAATTAGCTCGGCAATAGGTGAACGTGGAATTAGAACACGCTCATCGACATAAAATGGTTTTCCGAAGAAATATGCCAAGTTTAATAAGTAAGAAGTTGGTACTTTTTCATTGATACGACGTTCGAGCAAGCTTAAAAATTCAGCTGCTTCGCTCGGCAATAATTTTGCATCTAAAATTTCAGCGTCTGCATTCCAGTCTAAAGACAAAGTTTGTAACACCAATGCAGAACTTTCTGCAAAATAATCTTCTGTACCTTGACCTAAATGTGCATCGTATTGACGTAGTGCTGTAACCCCAAAGCGAATAAAATCACGAATGGTTGATAGGTTTTCAGCAGCTTCCTGCAAATGTTCAGGGCTAATTGTCGGTCGATCCACTTAAGGCGCTCCAAGGTCAAATTTTAAAACGCCTTATGATACCTTGTTTTGCTCGGTTTTATAATGTTTAAGCAGTTTCCAAGTAATTTATTTACTATGGTTTTACTTATTTGATTCCCACAAACTGACCTTGATAATAATCAGCGCGCTCTGCTGTTTGCAGCAAAACACATTGTGCACGTTGTAATGCGGCAAAATCGCTTTGAGTCGATAAATAACAGCGTTGTTTTACACGGTTTTCCCAAAGTTGATGCTGTTGTTGAATATTACTGGCATTGCCTGCGCTGCGTTTTACATAGGCTTTATAGTGTTTTTTGAGTCGTTTGGTTTGTGCTTTTTGCTCAGTTTTAATACATTTTTGCGATTGGGAAATTTTGCCATAACTATTGTTCATACATTGCGTATAGCCTTGTGAAACGCCATTCGCCCAAACTTGAGCTGTACCCAAAGTCAGCATCCCCAATAGTGTAAATATCCAAACTTTCATATTTTCCCCTGAGCGCAGTCTGTTTTTAAAGCGCGGTAAATTTTCAATATTTTATAATTTTACAAAACCCAAATTGCTGCATTGATGCTACAAGATTCAGGTTAAAAAGCATATAGTCAATCCCCTGCTTTTTATGATTCAGTCTATGATAAATGCACAACAATCATTGAAAAATGTGACAATATCCCAATAATTGAATTACTCATTTTATAGATGAAACTTTCAGCCTTATGAGCTACAAACACAATAATTTGATGGCCATGCGCCAAAGCTATTGGAACGACAACCACTCCGAAGCAGTCTTGATTGAAAAACAATTTTTTCAGCAAATTTTGATTGAAAACGGCATTTTTGAAAATGCGTCATTAGATGATGCCAAATATCTATTTTTTAGTTTGCCCAGCGTGATTATTGTTAAGGGATATGCGCATGGTTTTTTACACGATTCTGTAAAATTGATGATTCTCAAATTTATCCAAGACAACAAAGCGCAATTGATGAAAAAAGCCGAAACCAAAGTGCAATATCGGATGTAAAAGTACTTTTAAGCCGTTTTTCATACTTTTTTCACGAGGAAACTCGTCGTTCAGCAAGTTGAACTTTTTTAATACGTTAAGACGCGCTAATATCCGTTACAATCTAATTTTCCTGCGTATTGCTGATTTAAGGATTGATTTTAATGTCAGATCAGAACGATAAGCTTAAACAACTCAAGACTTCCTCTATGGATCGACGCTTATCCATCGCAAAGGCATCTTTACTTGCAGGAACACGATGGGCAGCCTCGAATGCCACCTCTATGTTTTCAAGCGAAGAAGAAAAAGAACGTAAACGAAAAAAAGCCATGAAAGAACAAGCCGATTACTTGGTGGCTGAAATTGGCAAACTCAAAGGCTCTATCGTGAAGATTGGGCAAATGATGGCGCTGTACGGCGAACATTTTTTACCTGAAGAAATTACGCAAGCACTCAACACGCTGAATAACCAGACTGTCGCATTGGCATGGCCTGCAATTAAACAGCAATTACAGGCACAGTTAGGTGCCAAACTTGATGATCTCACCATTGATCATGAGCCATTAGGTACAGCCTCTTTGGCTCAAGTTCACCGCGCGACCCGCAAGTCGGATGGTTTGGAGTTGGTATTAAAAATCCAATATCCAGGCGTAGCAGATGCGATTGACTCAGACATGAGCCTATTTAGAAATATGCTCAAATTGACACGCATGGTGCCGCAAACCCGTGAATTTGATCAGTGGTTTGATGAAGTGCGTGAAATGATGCATCGTGAAGTCAACTATCAAATTGAAGCGGAAACGACACGTCGTTTTGCTGCCCGTTTAAAAGATGATCCGCGCTACATTGTGCCGCAAATTGTGGATGAATACTGTAGCGACCAAGTGCTGTGTATGACCTTTGAACGTGGCGTACCGATTAACAGCCCTGTCATGCTCTCATTACCTCAAGAACGCCGTAACCAATTAGGCGAAGCCTCTTTAGAAATTGCTGTGCGTGAAGTATTTGAATGGGGCGAAATGCAGACTGACCCGAACTTTGGCAACTACTTAGTTCGCTTAGGTAATGGTGAAGATATTCACGATAAAATTGTACTGCTCGACTTTGGTGCTATTCGTCAATTTGATCAACACTTGCTGACTGTGGCGCGTAATTTGATCAAGGCGGGTTATTACCACGACCCACAAATGATGGTGAATGCCATGACGGGTTATGAGTTTTTTGACAGCATCCCTGAAAGCATTAAACCTGACATGGCAAAAGTGTTTCTATTGGCAACCGAAGCCTTTAGTCACTTAGACAATAACCGCGATTTACCTGCAGGCGTGATGGATGAACAATCGCGCTATGACTGGAAAAAAAGTCAGCTGCATAGCCGTGTCATGCAACAAGCATCTAAATCGATGGCTTCGCGTTACTTTAGTGTGCCGCCTAAAGAATTTATGTTTATTAGCCGTAAATTTATTGGTGCCTACACCTTTATGACCGTGATTGATGCGAAAACCAATGTCCGCAAAATGATTCAAAAGTTTATTTAAGTCCCAACTTTTATTTCTTTGATCAAAGCTGTTATATAGACCTAAATGATTGTTGCCCACTCGATGCAATTGTCATTTAGGTCAATTTATTTTAAAAGCGTAGATTTCTATAAAATTAATAATCTATAAAAATCCACATATTAGTCCAGTTATAAGAAAATTTTTACCGTTTATCTTTGACAATTCTGCATGTCAGCAATGACATAGTTTTTTTATAGTCTGCATGTCAGCATAAAAAACAAGCATTCTCTGTGTAGGACAACACAATCATGAGTCAAATGATAAACAAAGCCCAAGGATTCGGCTTAGCGCTACTCACTAAAATGGCATCGAGTGATCTGCTCGATCAATTCAAATTACGCAAATGGGTTGAACAATCTCTATATCACTCAGCCAAAGCAGGTTTTAAAACCTTTGAAACCACTCAAAAAAATTTTAAAAGCACACAAAAATTACCGCAACAACGACTGACACGTCAATCCAAAGATTTATTTGATTTGTCATTGAGTGAAGAACAGCAAATGCTGGTCGATGCCATGCAGCAATTTGCTACAGAAGTGATCTATCCATTGGCACATCAGGCAGATCATGATGCGAAATTCCCACAAGTATTATGGCAATACAGCACAGATTTAGGTTTGAACACCTATGCTCTGCCCGAAGCTTTAGGCGGTGTTGCCACTGAACAAAATATTGTCAGCCATATTTTAATTGCCGAACAATTGGCACGTGGCGACTTTGGCTTAACCGCAGGATTACTTTCCACATTTGGCGTAATGAATGCCATAACTCGCTGGGGTTCAGAACAGGTTCAAAATCAGTATTTATCTGCGTTTTCCGAAACAGACGCGAACCATCCAACGCCACTTCAAGCCACTTTTGCGATTCAGGAAAATACTGCTGCGTTTAATCCGTATCAGCTAAAAACCAAAGCGACTTTGCAAAATGGACAGTACCTAATTACAGGTGAAAAAACGCTGGTGATTTTGGCCGAAACAGCAGATTTATTTTTGGTTAGTGCAGAGCTAAATGGTCAAGCCGATGTGTTCATTGTGCAACGTGATGCTTCTATTCAATTTAAAGCAGCGCCTGCAATGGGCTTAAAAGCCTGCGAAACGGCGACTTTAAAGTTTAATCAAACCCCTGCGGAGCGTTTAGGCACAGATGATTTCGATTACAGCGCATTTTTAGATTTAGGCAATCTCATGTGGTGCGCCATGGCAGTTGGTTGCTGTGAAGCAGTGAAAAGTTATTGTATTCGCTATGCCAATGAGCGCACTGCATTTGGCGAACCAATTTCACATCGTCAAAGTGTGGCTTTTATGATTGCAGATATGGCCATTGAAATTGAAGCCATGCGCATGCTGTTGCTGAATGCAGCGAGTCTTGCCGAATCGGGTAAAAACTTTCATCGAGAAGCATATTTAGCACGTCTGCTCTGTGCAGAAAAATCTATGCAAATTGCCACCAATGGCGTGCAAATTTTAGGTGGTCATGGCTTTACCAAAGAACATCCTGTAGAGCGTTGGTATCGTGATTTACGTGCAACTGCAATTATGCATTCAGGCTTGCATGCCTAATCTCACACCATCAATAAACGATAGCCAGCTAGAAAAATAAGGAATACATCCATGAATTTACAAAATCCAAAAAAATTCAAAATGTTGGTCGATCAGGCACATGAAGTTGCTTTAAATGTATTACGTCCCATTTCAAGGAAATATGATAAAGCCGAACACGCCTACCCGAAAGAATTAGACATGCTTGCCGCCTTAGTTGATGGTATGAACCAAGCGGGCGATGGCATGAATGCAGGTGCAGCAGTCAACAAACGTGGTGACACATCTACAGGTAACAAAAATGGCGTAAATATGTCTACCGCACTGAGTATTGTCGAAATGTGTTATGGCGATACAGGTTTATTACTCAGTATGCCACGCCAAGGTTTAGGTAATTCTGCGATTGCTGCGGTGGCCAATGAAGAACAATTACAACGCTTTAATGGTGTTTGGGCAGCCATGGCAATTACCGAACCCAACTGTGGTTCTGACTCTGCGGCTATTCGTACCACTGCCACCAAAGTAGACAATGAATATATTTTAAATGGTGAAAAGATTTTTGTGACCTCTGGTGACCGCGCCGATGCCGTTGTTGTGTGGGCAACCTTAGACAAAAAACTGGGACGTGCTGCGATCAAATCCTTTGTTGTGACTAAGGGCACACCTGGCATGACCGTGGAACGCTTAGAACATAAATTAGGGATTAAAGCCTCGGACACAGCAACAATTCGATTTGAAAATTGCCGTGTTCCTGCGAGCAACCTTTTAGGCAATACAGAAATTGATGTTGCCAAAGGGTTTGCAGGTGTGATGGAAACCTTTGATAACACTCGCCCTTTGGTGGCAGCTATGGCCGTTGGTTGTGCCAAAGCCGCTTTAGAGCGGATTAAGGAAATTTTTAAAGACCAATTAGATGCAAATTATGCCACGCCCTATTTACAGTGTTCACATATCGCAGCACAGACTTATCGGATGGAAGCAGAATGGGAAGCCGCACGTTTATTGATGCTCAAAGCAGCATGGATGGCAGACAATAAACAGCCTAACTCACGCGAAGCTTCTATTTCCAAAGCCAAAGCTGGTCGCGTGTGTAATGAAATCACGCTCAGGTGTGTCGAGTTAGCTGCATCGGTGGGTTATAACGAAGATGAGTTATTGGAAAAATGGGCACGTGATTCGAAAATTTTAGATATTTTTGAAGGTACGCAACAGATTCAGCTATTGATTATTGCCCGTCGTGAATTAGGTAAAAGTTCGAGTGAGCTCAAGTGATTTTATGATTTAAGGCATATAGTAAAGTAAGATAAAAGACAGATTTTCATAGAAATATTGCTATAAATTTCTGTCTTTTTCGATATAAATTAATCTTCAGGTGAAAAAATTGCGATATATCTTGCTAAAACCTCATCCAAAACATCTGCGTGCGAGGATTCTAAAAACCGCGCGTGTCTAGCTTCAAAATCTAAAGCTCTAGATTGATCACAACGCACAATACCTGTAGTTTTCCCACCAATAAGCTCTACAGCGAAACCCATATTTCGTGCAAAGTTTCCACCAGAAGTAATAGGCAAAACAATCGGCATTTTAGTAATAAGATTAAATGACTTAGGTGAAATAACAAATACAGGTCGCTTACCTTGTTGTTCATGTCCAAGTGTTGGATCTAATGAAATCAAATAAATATCGCCTTGATTCATTAGATTTCTTCTCGCCCAACTGCTTTTACATCATGCCACGCATCTTGCTCTAATGCTAAAGCTTGATGCTCTTGCAGCAAGTCAGCCAATTTATAAGATGGCTTCGCTTTAGGTTCGACCACTAACTTACCATTCACAATGCTCAGAGAAACTTCCTTTCCCGCATCTAAACCTAAACTTTTTAATAATGTAGGCGGTACGGCAAGCATGACCGAACCACCTACTTTTCTCAAGTTTGTATGAATCATACCCACCTCAATATTATATAAATATATAACTTTATTATGCGCCAAAATGAGATGAAGTCAATTCATAGTAAGATGAGTGAAAATAGACATCTGGTATACATCTCAATCTTTCCTTTGAAAGATATATACAAAAGAAATATCAAAATGAATATTAAAAAATAATCTTAATAATTCAATCAATTATCCACCACACCAAATTTCTTAAAAATTCGTGCACGGCGTTTAGGCTGAATATTGGCTTTGTTTAAATTGCCTTGATAATGTTCAAATACACGTTTATCCATAATTTTAAACCACAAAGGTGGAATCATGGCAGGCAGCAACATGCTGGCATAACCGCTTGGTAATTCAGGCGCTTCATCAAAATGTCGCAAAGCCTGAAATGGTCGGGTTGGATAAGCATGATGATCGGAATGACGTTGTAATTGATACAAAAACAAATTGGTCACAATATTGTTATTATTCCAGCTGTGTTCAGGCATAGTGCGCTCATATTTGCCATGCGCATCTTTTTGTCTAAGCAAGCCATAATGTTCTATATAATTAATTATTTCAAACAGGCTAATGCCATAAAAAGCCTGTGTCGCCAAATACGGAATGATCCCAGTACCAAAACGCGCCAACAATGCAGCATGAAATGCCGCACTCATGCCCCAGCCTTGTAATAATTCATTGTCTTTCGACCAAAAACTTTTGCCTTTACGTTTTAAACGCTGAGTTTCAATTTGCAGTGCAGACTTAAACGAACCTTTTACCGTGCGGGGCCAAAACTCATAAAATGTTTCTCCCATACGTGAAGATGCAGGGTCTTCAGGTGTCGCAGCACGTTTATGATGCCCATACGGATGCTCAACCCGAAAATGGTTATATCCTGTTGGTGCTAAAGCCAAATGTGACAGTAAGTGATCTATTTTTGAAGATTTATGGCTGAGTTCATGCGCAGTATTGACAGCAATACCATTCACCATCCCCATGGAAATACCCAGAAAAATTTTATCGACTAACGAGGTTTGTGGCCGTCCAACCAAATAAGCTGCATAAATATTGGCGGCATATTGCAAAGGAATAAAACTTTTCACCAAACGCGAATAATACCGATCTTCCTCAAGTCGTTTCACATCTTCATTGCTTGGGTTATTGGCATCTTGACCAATTAAAGTATCAATTGTTGGAATAATCACATGCAATAATAAAGGGCCACCTAGAGCAAAAACTTTTTTCGCAGGCTTCGGAGCGAATTGATAACCCGCCAAAATCCCCATCCCCAATACAGGTAAAAATGGGCTGATCAACCATAAATAACGCTTTTTATCGAGTTGAGCCGCGCTTTTATAAGAAACATCCTGTTCCATCTCTTTAAGCAAATGAAGTGGTGCGTTCATCTTATTTTCTTCCTTCTACGCTGTTCTACCTATATATTTGAGGAAAGACACGAGAATGAACAGTTGCAGACGTCCAAAAAAGCTATGCAAAAGTCTTTGGCGCAAAAATGCGCTATATTGTCCTGAAATCACAGGTTTATTTTTTATAATGATTTATGCTTAAAATATGGATGCTTTAAGTAAAATTTTTGATGATATACATCTGCACCAATCAGAATATATCTATTTAAATCCTCAAGGAGATTGGTCATTTCAATATCGTGACCAAGGGGCAATGCTGGCTTATGTAGTACTACAAGGCTCGCTGCATATCCATTTATCTGCACAGACACACCTTCACATTGATGCAGGTGATATTGTCCTGATTCCATCGGGTTGCAGTCATTACGCAAGTGCAACTGCAGACACTCACTGGACAGAACACTTTGATATTTCGGATTTATTTCAAATTCAGTCACAGCAGTCAATAAATTTTGGCACGATAAATCACACACAAGCTGAAGACGCATTTATTTTGGTGATTCAATGCCACATGGACACCACCATGGCAAAACCGCTTTTAAGTGCCCTACCCGAATATCTGCATATTCCGCATATCATGTGCAGCACAGCGCCCGAGTGGTTACAAATTGGCTTGCAATTTTTAGCGGTGGAAAGTCATCAAATCCGACCGGGACGGGATAAAATATTAGATCACTTGGTCAGTATTTTACTGATTGAATGTGTGCGTGATTATATTTTTCAGCTTGATGACTCAAATAACTGGCTCGGCGCTTTGGCACATCCTGAACTTTCCAATGCGCTCGCAGCTATTCATGGTCAACCCGAAAAAGCATGGACGGTAGAAAGTTTGGCAGAACAATGTTGCATGTCACGTTCTAAATTTGCCAATTTGTTTAATCAGGTGATTGGTGAGCCGCCTTTGGCATACTTACAACAACATCGGCTACGCTTGGCATCGCATTATTTACAGCAAGGACAATTGTCGATTCAACAAATTGCCCATCGTGTCGGTTATTCTTCCGAAACCGCCTTTAGCCAAACTTTTAAAAAGCAATTCGAGCTAACACCTAGCCAGTATCGGCAGCAGTTTCAAAACAACAATGCAATCACGAAATGAACAGTTTAACGATCTAAAATCGCCAAAATTGCTTGTGCAGGGTCTTCGCTGTTATCGGACAATAATTGCTTATGCATAGTGATATGCTGCATCACCTGAATTTGTGCTGTTTCGATATCAATTAACTTTTCAATTTCTACTGCTAAACGCTCAGGTGTTGCATCCTCCTGAATTAACTCCTGAATCACCTTTTTACCTGCAATAATATTTGGCAATGAATAATAAGGAATTTTCACCAACAGTTTCGCAATCCAATACGTGATCCGATTCAGCTTATAAAACGTAACCATTGGACGATGTAATAGCATTGCTTCTAGCGTCGCCGTGCCTGAAGCTAGTGCAATTATATCGGACGCATTCATCACCTGACGTCCAATTTTAGATTCTGTGCCACGATTTTCTATCAATTGCACTTTGTCTTGTAATGCACTCGGATAAGACTGTAATAACGCTTCAACTTGTTGTTTACGTGCATCATTAATTGCAGGAATTAGAAACTTAAACTGCGGATATTTTTGCGTCAAAATATAAGCCGCATCTAAAACTAACGGCCCTAAACGCTCAATTTCACCACGTCGGCTACCGGGCAAGAGTGCAATATATTGTTGCTGTTGGTCTAAACCCAATTCGAGCTTTGCTGCAGCAATTGGATTTTCCAACGGCAATTGACTCGCCAAAGGATGTCCGACAAAGGCTGCAGGCACATCCCATTTTTTAAAAAAGGCTTTTTCAAACGGAAATAAACACAGCACCAAATCTATACTGGCTTTAATGCCATGCACTCGACCTTGTCGCCATGCCCATACCGAAGGACTAACATATTGCACGGTTTTAATTGGCAAGTTTTTCTGTTTTAAACTTTTGGCAAGACGTAAATTAAAATCGGGTGCATCAACCCCAACAAAGACATCAACAGGATGTTGGCTCCACTTTTCGACCAAACCATCCCGAACTGCAAAGAGTTTTTTCAAATCTTTCAGTACTTCAACAATGCCCATTACCGATAGAATATCCATCGGATAATAACTTTTAAAACCTTCCGCAATCATTTGCGGGCCACCAATGCCTTCAAACTCTGCATCAATGCCTTGCTCACGAAAACGTCGCATGAGTTGTGCCCCTAAAGTATCACCCGATACTTCTCCCACAACGATACCTATTTTAAGTTTCCGATTTTGCAAGCGTTTTGTCCTCTAAATTTTAATGGATATGAATTTTCGCATTTTAGCATAGCCACTGTATTTTGTAAGAAACAGAAAGTAAGCCGTGGCTTGAATCTGCGATCTTTTGCACTGATTTTCCACATTGACTATATCTGTTTTAAGAATAAGTAAATCATTAATCAAGACAACAGCTTATTGCCAAAAGTCATAATATATTCACGATTTTTGACTTCGGCATATCTTCATGGTTGGTCCTTTAGAGTTTATTTTGGCAGGTGTATTGGTCGGCTTCTGCGTGGGTGTGACTGGCGTAGGTGGCGGTTCACTGATGACTCCCATTCTGATCAGCTTGTTTAAAATTGAACCGCATATCGCAATTGGAACAGACCTACTTTATGCCGCTATTTCAAAGTTCTGCGGTTCATTGGTTCATGCCAAAAAAATGAATATTGTATGGCCCATTGTCATTTGGCTTGCGGTGGGCAGTATCCCTGCTTCATTTGCGACCCACTGGGTTTTAGAGAATTATTTAAGCCAATCTACCCATTACAAAATGGTACTGACCGTGGTACTGGGCTTTATGTTGACCTTAACTGGCATCTCAATTGTGTTTCGCAGTCAAATTGAAACGTTTTTTAATAAATACCGTAAACAAGAATTGCCCGATATGACCCAAGACCTTGAAAAGGTCAAACTACAGGCTGCTGATAAGCGTGCCCTCATTGTAATTATGGGAGTTGTACTGGGTGTATTTGTCACACTTTCTTCAGTGGGTGCAGGTGCTTTTGGCATCATGGCATTGGTGCTGATGTTCCCGAATCTACCGATGATTCGTATTATCGGTTCAGATGTCGTGCATGCCGTCTTACTTACCCTAGTTGCAGGCTTAGGTCACATGAGTTCAGGCAATGTCGACTTTCACCTATTGGTTTGGTTGTTGGTTGGCTCGATTCCTGCAATTGTGGTGGGAACTTTAGTCAGTTCACGTTTACCTGAAAAAGTGATTCGTAAAGTTTTAGGTATTACCTTATTTATTATCGGGATTAACTTTATGGTCAATCCTGTGAAATCAAAACCTATCAGCACACCAGAAACTGCAACAGCAGTTTCTGAGGCACAAGCCAGCCAATAATGAATGCTTTATCTGACAGGATTTTGCTAAAACAGACCGTTTAATTTATCTACCCGATTCATCACTTATTTTTTAAAGAAGTATTCATCTTTTTATAACAAAATACAGTGAAATTCATGTTATATTCAGACTATTAAACAATCTTTTGTATGATCAAACCAGTGACGGCAATGAATACTTTACAGTCTAATCCTCTTACACAATCAGACATCGATGACGTGAATATTGAAAGTATTCAGCCACTCGTGACTCCTGCAGAATTAAAAACTGAGTTACCTTTGACTGAAAATGCTTATCAAACCGTTCTTCGTGGTCGTGAAACAATCCGCAATATTTTAGATGGTAAAGACAAGCGTCTATTTGTGGTGATTGGTCCATGTTCTATTCATGACCCTGCTGCTGCACATGAATATGCAGATCGTTTAAAAGTATTAAGCGAAAAAGTAAAAGATTCTCTTTATATTGTGATGCGTGTTTATTTTGAAAAACCACGTACTACAGTGGGCTGGAAAGGCTTAATTAACGATCCAGACATGAATGACTCTTTTAACATTGAAAAAGGCTTGCGTCTTGGTCGTAAACTTTTACTTGAGTTAAATGAAAAAGGTTTGCCATGTGCGACTGAAGCACTTGATCCAAACTCTCCGCAGTATTATCAAGATTTAATTTCTTGGTCTGCAATTGGTGCACGCACTACAGAAAGCCAAACGCACCGTGAAATGTCATCTGGTCTTTCTTCTCCAGTCGGCTTTAAAAATGGTACAGATGGCGGCTTAACAGTTGCTACCAATGCCATGCAGTCGGTAAAACACGGTCACAGCTTCTTGGGTCTTAATGATCAAGGTCAGGTTTCAGTAATTCGTACTAGCGGTAACCCGTATGCACACGTGGTTTTACGTGGTGGTAATGGCAAGCCTAACTACGATGCAGGCTCTGTTGCAGATGCTGAAAATGCATTAAACAAAGCCAAAGTCAGCACCAAAATCATGATTGACACCAGCCATGCTAACTCAAACAAAGACCCATTCTTACAGCCATTGGTATTAAAAAATATCACTGAGCAAATTTTAGATGGCAATAAGTCTATTGTTGGGATTATGGTCGAAAGTCACCTGAAAGGTGGTCGTCAAGATATTCCTGAAAACTTATGCGATTTAGAGTATGGTAAGTCTGTGACTGACGGTTGTATCGACTGGGATACCACTGAAAAAGCATTGCTTGAAATGCATGAAGCATTAAAAGACGTTTTAGTGAATCGTTAAGATTTAAAAACGCCATCTTCATGATGGCGTTTCTATTTGTAGCATAGGAAATTCTGCGCGCATGAATGACATTGAAACCCAACTTAGCCAAATTAAAAATTTCCAGTTCATTCATGAGCGTTTGTTTTCTTCAGGTCAGCCTACGGCTGAAGAATTAAAACAAATTAAAGAATATGGTATTGGCACTGTCATTAATTTGGCTGAAAGTGATGCGGAACACGCCCTTCCCCATGAAGACAAAATTTGTCTGGATGTTGGACTAAACTATATTCAACTGCCAATTTCATGGGAAACACCATCCTCTGATCAATGTTTATTATTGCTCGATTTGGTCAATCATTTATTAGAAAGCCAAATGGTGTGGGTACATTGCAGCAATAACAACCACGTCAGTAGTTTAATGTATTTGCATCGTCAATATTTTATGGATGTGGATATTGCAACGGCTCAAGACTTTTTACATGATATCTGGAAACCCAATGAAACTTGGACAGGCTTAATTCACGCCGTTTCTTTGCAATTACAAGGTCGTAAAGCCACGCAAGATTTACAACAAGCTTTAGAATCTGCTGAACTTTCTTAATTCAGCAGATTGTATAGATAAAATTCTAACGCGATTATTTTGTATGAGAAATCAATACAATCGCTGTTGCTAAAATACCTTCCTGACGCCCAGTAAAACCTAATTTTTCAGTGGTTGTCGCTTTGATACTGATTTGTGTGACCTCTACATCCAATACATCAGCGACACTTTGGCGCATTTCTAGCGTATGCGGTGCAAGTTTAGGACGTTCGCACGCCACAGTAATATCGGCGTTATTCAGTTTATAGCCACGGTCTAAAATGAGTTGATAAACCTGTTTAAGCAATACCCGACTATCTGCACCTTTATAATTTGGATCGGTATCTGGAAAATGCTGCCCAATATCCCCCAGCGCCAAAGCACCTAATAATGCATCGCATAGTGCATGCAGCACTACATCACCATCTGAGTGTGCTTTTAAACCTTGTGTATGAGGAATTTGAACACCTGCAAGCGTCACAAAATCTCCCGCTTCAAAGGCATGAACATCTAATCCTTGTCCAATACGAATCTGTGCAACCATGTTCAACTCCTGTAGAAATAAATCATTGAAATCTTGTATTCATACTTTCGATTTCGCTATATTAGACCTAGCGCAACATAGTGAAAGTATAAGCGATCATGCTGTTGAAATCTGAGATTCATCTTATCAAAAACTTAAGTACACTGCTGTTATTTGGCTGTTTATATTCATCTTTCTCTTATGCACAAGGGATCGATTGTACGTCTACATCCAATAAAAAGTTGGCGCAGGTGTGCACGGAGAATTTCTCAGAATTACGCGAAAAATTAAGTGATCAACATTTAACAGCTTATTTGATGAGTGATGCGCCTATTCGCTTGTTAGAAGACACCCAGCAATTGTGGATACAGCGCTTACAGCAATGCAAAAGCTTGAATTGTTACACTCAGCAATTTGATTTCAGAATTGATCAACTGAATTTTTTCACTTCTATGAATCAAAGCATGACTCAACATTATTTAAAATATGAAAATGGTCAATTTGCTGCGCAGCCCGTACATTTACAAATTCATCAGCTCAATAAAAACAGCATTAAAATTGAAGGGATTGCTTATCGTAATCCAAATAACCGTCTTGAAACCCAAAGCATCGCCTTTTTAGCCTATACAACGCCTGAGCAAAAAAACAAAATCATCGACAATGAGCATGATTGTAGTTACGACTTTGAATACTCGAAAGCGATCTTAAAAATTCAAACCAAACAAAAAGGTTGTGAACGCTTTGCGGGTATCTATCGTTTATACGATTAATCCTTAATAATAGATTTTATTAAACAAATTAAATGAGTAACCACAACACAATTGGCAAAGTTAAAGCGGCAAATACGGTTTGCAGGCTAATAATTGTTGCCATTAAACGACTATCTCCCCCTAAAACTTGTGTAAGTACATAAGCTGCCGATGCAGTAGGTAAAGCAAAAAACAAGACTAAAATTTGTGACTCCAACACGGGAGTATTTAGACTTAGACAAATTAGCCATGCCAAAGCTGGCATAAATAACAAACGCCCAAATACGTTTAATGCCAATGCAAACACATCGCGTTGCAAGCCATTAAATTGCAATGCTGCTCCCACACACATTAATCCCAAAGGCAAACTGCAAAGGGCCATTTGACGAATAAAATGCTCTGCACCTTCCCACAAGGTCAGACCTGCTAAATTAAATAGACCACCAAGAATACAACCCAAAATTAATGGATTTTTCATCAATAACCACAGGATTTGCTTCGCCTGTAAAGCCTTAGTATCGCTTAAAGCCAACACTGATAACACATTCACCAATGGGATGCAGAACACCAAAATAATCGCGAACAGCGCCATGCCCTGCACCTGAAACAATGCTGCGACCAAAGCCAAACCAATATAAGTATTGAAACGTACCATGCTTTGCATATACACCCCAAAACGGACTGCGGGGGTTTTAAAATAGCCGCGCAATGCATATAACAAACAACTTACTAAAGCCACAACAAGCCCCACGACCAACAAAATCTGTGTGATTGATTTCGCTTCAATATTTGCTGTGGCGAGGTTTAAAAACAGCATGCTAGGAAATAAAATATAGTAATTTAACTTTTCTGCACCCTTCCAAAATGGCTCATCCAGCATACGTGATTGCTTAAGGAGATAACCCATTGCAATTAAGGCAATCAAAGGGAAAAGTGCAATAAAAATTAAATGGGTCATGGGGTGCTCTGTGTGTTACTGCTACGTTGTTGTTTTTGAATTATTCCTTAATAAGTAAAGTAAATTTATTGGATATTATAGAGATTGTTTTGTGTTTATCCTATTTGCTTAGGCTATTTTAAAATCGCAGACATGATAAAGATGATGATAGCAACTTACACTTACATCATCTTCCAGATAGATTCAGCATTAGCGATGGGTATGGATAGACATCACAATCCCCATACTCGCCAGCATGGAAATGACTGCCGTTCCACCATAACTCATGAGCGGTAATGGGTCACCGGTTACAGGTAAAATACCACTCACCATCCCAGAGTTTAAAAACACAAAGAAAAAGAAAGTAAGACCGACTGTGCCTGCATACAAACGCCCGAAATTATGGAAACAATTCATCCCAATCATCAAACAACGTAAAATAATGGCAGCAAACAAACTGAACAGTAAAAATACGCCAATAAAGCCAAACTCTTCGGCATAAGTCGACATAATAAAGTCAGTATGATGTTCAGGCAGATAACCCAAATGCGATTGCGTTCCCCCTAAATAACCTTTACCTGTAAAGCCGCCTGACCCAATGGCAATTTTGGATTGAATAATATTCCAGCCCGCCCCCAAAGCATCAGATTCAGGATCAAACAAGGTCAAGACTCTTTTCTTTTGGTATTCCTGGAAAAAGAACATCCAAAGCAATGGTGCTACAACAGCCAGTGCGGTGATAGCTCCTAAGATTAATCGCCATGACATGCCACTTAAAAAAAGTGCAAACACCCCAGGAATAATCAAACCAATGTTTAAGTCGGGTTGCAATGCCACCAAGACAAAAGGAATCATCATAATCACCAAAGCGACAATGATGTGGATAAATTTAGGCGGGAATGCACGACGCGAAAAGTACCATGCCATCATCAATGGCATGGCAAATTTCATAAATTCACTGGGCTGCATACTGCCAATACCTGGCAAGCTGATCCAACGTTTTGCCCCCATACGGGTTTCACCAATGACCAGAACCAAAGCTAGCATGATCACTGCAAAGATATAAAAATATGGACTGGCAGCTTGATATACCTTAGGTGGAATTTGCGCCAAAATAATCATGGCGATAAAGCCAATACCAAAACTGGTCGCTTGACGCAGCACCATCCCCATATCTTGCGCGGTGGCACTATATACCACCATTAAACCTAGAATCGCATTTAAAATCAGAAAACACAGCAACCATGGATCTAAATGTAATTTAGTCCAGCGTGAGGAATCATTTTTAATGCTTCTACCATCACGTAATGAGTGACGTAAAAAACGATACTGCTGCGATGGGTTCATGCGACTCGAAAATAATTTAAAATAGACAGGATGGACAATTATAGAAGTAAAGCGGCACAGAGTGAATCATTAAAGCTTAATCGTTAAAGATTCGAGTTTAACTCAATGTTTATCACACTAGATTTTTATCATCCACGTTGTTGTGAGGCTAAAATTAAACGCGCCAACTCTAAATCATCAGGATAGGTAATTTTAATATTATCTGAACGACCTTGCACTACATTTACAATTTGCCCTGCTGCTTCTAAAGCACTGGCCTCATCGGTAATCGTCAATTGCTGTTTTAATGCAGATTCAATGGCTGTTTTAAGCACATCAAGTTTTGCAATTTGCGGAGTTTGCGCTTGCCAGAGTTGATCACGGCTTACCGTGGTTTCAATTTTTGTGCCTTGGCTTACCTTTTTTAAAGTATCACGCACTGGAATAGCCAAAATTGCACTTTGATCTGTTGCCAGTGCAGTCTGATACAACTGTTCAAGGCAAGCAGCTGTCACACAAGGACGCGCTGCATCATGCACCAAAACCCAGTCATCTGCATGGGCGATTTCAGATAAATAATGCAGTGCATTTAAGACTGAATCCACTCGCTCTGCACCACCTACGCAAAAATGTGCTTTTTCTTTTTGTGCCAAGTTTAGGTTTTGCGCTACATCATCTGCTTGACCAATCGCCAAAACATAACCCGCTAAAGGCAAGTGATTTAAACGTGCGATGCTGTGCGCTAAGACTGTTTGATCTTGAATATACTGATATTGTTTAAGTTCAGTTCTAGAAAAACGACTACCAGAACCCGCTGCGGGAATAACCGACCAAAGTTTAGGGTGTCGGGGCGGTTGCTGCTGCAAGTTGTTGTGATTCATTGGTGCGTAAATCTACTGTGGAATTCGGTTGAATATAAATTGGTTTATATTGTGTGCTGATGGTGCTCATTTGCACAAAGGTTTCATGTGGCTTAATTAAGCCTAAATCTAAACGGGCATGCTCTTCAATGGCTTCTACCCCATTTTTTAAATCATAAACTTCTGCTGCAAGTACACGATTGCGCTCCTTCAGCTCTGTATTTAATTCTATTTGTTGTTGGATTTTTTCTGTCAGTGCAGCATGGTCACGATAACCACCTTCACCAAACCAGTGTAAATATTGAAACCCTGCGATCAAAAAGATCGCAAGGCCCAACAATGCTTTACTCGCTTTGGAGTCAAATACATTTAATAATGACATCTACTGATTTCGCTTAGTTCAAACCTTTGAACTCAGCTTTACCGCGATATGCAGCATTCGTCAATTCTTCAATACGAAGTAATTGGTTATATTTTGCTACACGGTCAGAACGGCACAGTGAACCAGTCTTGATTTGACCTGCTGCTGTACCTACTGCAAGATCCGCAATTGTAGAATCTTCAGTTTCACCTGAACGGTGTGAAATAACAGTTGTGTAACCATTGGCTTTCGCAAGGTAAATTGCATCAAGCGTTTCAGTCAAAGTACCAATTTGGTTGTACTTGATCAGGATTGAGTTACCTACTTTTTCATCGATACCGCGTTGTAAGATTTTCGGGTTAGTAACGAACAAGTCATCACCGACCAATTGAATCTTGTCACCTAAGATCGAAGTGAGGTAAGACCAACCTTCCCAATCAGACTCATCTAAACCATCTTCAATTGAGATAATTGGATATTGATTTACAAGACCAGCTAAATAGTCAGAGAATTGGTTGCTTGTGAATGCTTTGTTGCCTTCACCTGCAAGAATGTACTGACCATTTTTGTAGAATTCTGAAGATGCACAGTCAAGCGCCAACATGATGTCAGAACCCGCTTTGTAGCCAGTCTTCTCAATAGCTTCAAGAATAACTGTGATTGCTTCTTCGTTAGAACGTAAGTTTGGCGCAAAACCACCTTCATCACCCACTGCTGTGTTTAAACCTTTTTGATTCAATACAGATTTTAATGAGTGGAAAATTTCTGCACCAGCACGTAATGCTTCAGAGAATGAAGTAAAGCCCACTGGCTCAATCATGAACTCTTGAATATCAACGTTGTTGTCTGCGTGTGAACCACCATTTAAGATGTTCATCATTGGTACAGGCATGGTTAAAATGCTGTTGTTACGAAGGTCTGCGATGTATTGGAAAAGAGGAATTTTCTTTTCATCAGCAGCAGCGCGCGCAGCAGCCAAAGACACGGCTAAAGTTGCGTTAGCACCTAATTTTTCTTTGTTTTCAGTACCATCAAGCGCAATCATGGTGTTGTCGATGTCTTTTTGTTCAAACACAGACTTACCAAGTAAAGCATCACGAATTAAAGTATTGACGTTATTTACCGCAGTTTTAACGCCTTTACCCAAGTAACGTGCTTTATCGCCATCACGAAGTTCTAGAGCTTCACGAGAACCAGTTGAAGCACCTGATGGTGCACATGCACGGCCAACTACGCCAGATGCTAAGATTACGTCTGCTTCGATGGTTGGGTTACCACGAGAGTCCAAAATTTCACGTGCACGAATGTCAACGATTTGGCTCATGAACAATTCCTCAGTTGATTAATAACGTGATGCTTTAGGCATCAATGAGTCTATAATTTAATATGGATCTAATTTAGTGTGTATCTAGCTTTTGGAAACCTTTTACCAAGGTATCCAATTCTTTAAGCTGTGCCAAGAACGGCTCAAGTTGTGATAGACGCAATGCACATGGGCCATCACACTTTGCCTGCTCTGGTTCAGGATGTGCTTCTAGGAATAAACCTGCCAAGCCAGTTGCCATACCTGCACGTGCCAAGGTGGTAATTTGTGCACGACGACCACCTGCCGAATCTGCACGACCACCCGGAGTTTGCAAAGCATGGGTTACATCAAAGAACACAGGTACATTCATTTCTTTCATGATGTCAAAGCCCAGCATATCGACAACCAAGTTGTTGTAACCAAATGCTGAACCACGCTCACAAAGAATCAATTTGTCATTCCCTGCTTCTAAACACTTATGCAAAATATGACGCATTTCGTGCGGCGCAAGG
Organism: Acinetobacter sp. ANC 5045; assembly: GCF_004331005.1. NCBI lineage: Bacteria > Pseudomonadati > Pseudomonadota > Gammaproteobacteria > Moraxellales > Moraxellaceae > Acinetobacter > Acinetobacter sp. ANC 5045. The sequence goes on from NZ_SJNS01000003.1 coordinate 52,792, forward strand.
AATTGTGCTTTTTTGATGTTGATAATGGCTTGAGTTTTTGCCATCGCTTCAACCAAATCGGTTTGGCGACTTAAAAACGCAGGAAGCTGAATAATGTCTGCCACTTCTGCCACAGGCGCAGCCTGATACGGCTCATGTACATCGGTAATAATTGGCACATTAAAATGCTTTTTAATGTCAGCTAGCCATTCAATGCCTTTTTCTAAACCTGGACCACGAAATGAGTTCAGGCTAGAACGGTTGGCTTTGTCAAAACTGGCTTTGAATACATACGGAATATTTAAGCGTGTACAAATATCCACATAAGTTTCAGCAATTTCAAATGCAAGGTCTTTAGACTCAAGTACATTCATGCCGCCAAACAATACAAATGGCAAATGATTCGCCATTTGTATATCACCCAAACGTACAATTTCTTGTGGTTTTAATTGTGACATTTCAACTTCCTAGTTTATCCCTAAAGCCATCTTATTTGGTTTTTTGATGCTGTTGTTTTGCTGCACCAATAAAGCCAGCAAACAATGGATGTCCATCACGTGGCGAGCTGGTAAATTCTGGGTGGAATTGTACCGCAATAAACCAAGGATGTTGCGGAATTTCAACCGTTTCAACCAAGTGCTGAATTGGTGAATAACCCGAAATTTTAAGACCCGCTTCTTCAAGCACAGGAATATAACGGTTATTCATTTCATAGCGATGGCGATGGCGCTCTACAATTTCTGCAGAACCATACACTTCACGGGTTTTCGTACCTTCAACCAATTCAGATTTTTGTGCACCTAAACGCATAGTGCCGCCCAAGTCAGAATCGACAGAACGCTGTTGAACTTCGCCGCGCTCATCTAACCATTCAGTAATCAAACCAATAAGTGGTGATTTAGTCGAACGGTTAAACTCTGTTGAACTTGCATCGGCGATACCTGCCACATTACGTGCATATTCAATCACAGCCAACTGCATACCCAAACAGATTCCCAAGAATGGAACACCGTTTTCACGTGCATATTTGATGGCTTGCATTTTGCCTTCAGTACCGCGCTCACCAAAGCCGCCTGGGACTAAAATTGCATCGGCATCTTTAAGTACGGTATTAACGTCTTGGCTTTCAAGCTCTTCTGCATTGACATAGTCAATTTCAACTTTGACACGGTTTTGAATACCCGCATGTAATAATGCTTCGTTTACAGATTTATAGGCATCTGGTAGTTCAACATATTTACCCACCATCGCCACACGAACGCTGTATTCAGGGTTCAATAATGCATCAACTACGTTATCCCAATCAGATAAATCTGCTTCTGGAAGATCATTGAAGCCAAAACGCTCACAAATTAAATCATCAACGTCTTGTTCATAGAATGTACGTGGAATTTGGTAGATGGTTTTAGCATCTTTACATACCACAACCGCGCGTGCTTCTACGTTGGTAAATAACGCAATTTTACGGGTAGTGTCTGCATCAACATCGTGTTCAGTACGGCAGATGAGAATATCTGGCTGAATACCGATAGATAACAATTCTTTAACTGAGTGTTGAGTTGGCTTGGTTTTTAACTCTGCCGCAGACTTGATATATGGCAATAAAGTTAAGTGCATGAGCATGGTACGCTTATGCCCTAATTCCACCATCAATTGACGTACAGATTCCATGAATGGGAGAGATTCAATGTCACCTACTGTACCGCCAATTTCTACGATTGCGACATCATAGCCTTCGCCTGCGCGAAGTACACGTTCTTTAATATTATCGGTAATGTGTGGAATCACCTGAACTGTACCGCCCAAGTAATCACCACGGCGCTCTTTATTTAGAACGTCTTGATACACGCGACCAGATGTAAAGTTATTTAACTTGGTCATTTTCGCACGACGCAAGAAACGTTCGTAATAACCCAAATCTAAGTCAGTTTCGGCACCATCCTCTGTGACAAAAACTTCACCATGTTGGAAAGGACTCATTGTCCCTGGATCGACATTAATGTATGGATCCATTTTGACCATGGTTACTTTTAAACCACGGGCTTCTAAAAGTGCAGCAACTGAAGCAGCTGAAATACCTTTACCTAGTGATGAAACTACACCACCAGTCACGAAAATAAAATGGGTCATTGGGTTTCTCGTACAATCGAGCCTAAATCGGCCTGCAATGTTGCGCAATTTTACTTTACTCTGCACCAATAAAGCAAAGTCATTCCGCATCAATTCATAGAACAATAAACAATTGGTTATTCTATCAGCATTTCCTATAAAAAATTAGAACTTCTTGAGAGGATTTTCATCTGTCATTTTATTGCTATAATACGTCCGTCTATCCGATCTTTTATTTTGTGCAATTATGAATAAGAAACTTTTAATTTGTGGTGCAATTGCAACGGCGTTGTTATTAACTGCATGTGTAAAAAAAGAACAGCCAAAGCAAGATGAGCAAGAACAAGTAGAGGTTCAAACTGAACAAACTACTGAAACTGCTCAATTTGAACCACTAGAACCTGTTGAAAACATTCAAGATGCTGAACCAGAAGCGCCTGCACAGGTAGAAGTGGAGCGCACTGAAACAGCGAACACCACAACTGAAATCCGTCGTGAAACACCTGCACAACCTGCTGCTGCACCTGCGCCTGCGCCGAAAGCGGCAGCTCCTGTAGCAGAAGATAAACCAACTCAAGCACGTCCAAGCAATAACACAGGTGCTCAATCTGAAGATGATGCTGTTGCCGCTGCGATTGCTGCTGCAACCCCAGCACTTGAGAACTAAGTGCTCACTTAAAACTAAGCTTTAAGTTAAAGTCAGTTTTAAGGTGTAAGTTCTTATCTTAGATTTGAATTGACGTTAAAAAACCCAGTCATTGTGTACTGGGTTTTTTATTCATTTGGATGAGTCTTCGCTGAGATAACTCGTGAATACATTTGCAATACAGCTACCTATTTCTATATAGGTTTGTGCGCTTCACTTTAACTTGCCTGCAGCAACTGCGATTGCACTTTAAAATAATTAGAAATTAAACGCGATGCCCAAGATTTAGTAAAACCGACACCTTCATAAAAACCACAATGACTGCCTTTACGGGTCGTCACTACCATAATATTTGGCATTTTCCGTATGGTTTCTTTATAAGGATCAAAGTTTTTGATGTGGCACACTGGGTCATCTTCTGCATTTAAAACCATAAGCGGAATTTTGACATTCTCAAACACATAAATTGGGTTAATGGCTTGTGTGTAGCTGTCATAATCTTCAAAACCCGCCAATTCAAAATACGCCTTTTCAAACTCTGCCAATGTAGTCGCACTTAACACTTGCGATAAAGATTTTACGTTTTGCCAAATGTCCTGATGGGGCTGAATAAAAAACTGGAATAATTTTTTGGTCATCACTTTACTGTAAAAAGGATGCACATGCTGAAAGCCTAGTTCAGTGTTATATCCTGGGCACAGTGCAAACGCGGCTTTAATTGGGGTTTGCTCGCCTTCTTCGCCCAAATAGCGCACCAATAATCCTGTCCCTGCGGAAGAACCAACAGCATATAATTCAGATTGTGGAAATTGTTGCTGAATAAACACTATTTGTTCACGCAAATCATGCGTCGAACCAAACAGATTCATTTGTGGTACAGGCATAGGTAAATTGCCATGCCCACGACGTAAACATAAGGCAATACGCCACTGTGTCTGTTGATGTAAATCGCGCACCAACTCACGCATACTTTCCAAAGAACCTGTAATGGTATGCATTAAAACAATTGTGGGAGTATCTGCAGGTAAGTCATAACCCACCCAAGCAACTGCGGTGATACCGCCATCTTGCATAGTGAGTTGATCAACCCGATCATACTGCTGACGAATGGTTTTCTTTTTAATTAAATCAAAATATAAAAGATGCGCATGTGTATTGGACAGCCACGGCGTTGGACGGTATTTTTCTTTGAGCTGTGGTAAATAATCCAATACCCGACGGATTTCTCCATGTGGATGATAATACAACGTCGGTAAATCTGCGCCTGTGACCTGATCTAAAACCGCTTGTGTAATTTTCGCTATTTTTTGTAATGTAGACATCATTTTACTCCCAAGCAATACATGCACTTTCAAGCATGCCAACCCGAAACCGATTTCTATAAAACAACTTCATTGCCATACACACGCGGTATTTTATTTTTCGGTTGGCATAAAGGCAGCCATACGTTGTCCCATTTGCACAGTCAATGCCTCTAAACCACTTTTCGGGCGAATCATCACTTCAAAGTCCACAATTTGTCCTTGTGCATTGAATTGAATCATATCAATTCCTTTAAGTTTTTTATCTCCCACATTGGCGGAAAATTCAAGTACAACATTGCAACCATCTTCAGTATAAAACTCACGGTGATAAGTAAAGTTTTCAAAGACCTGAATTACATTGGTCAAAATAAAAAACACCACTTGTTTGCCTGCATAAGGTTGATACGCCACAGGTGAACGAAACACCACATCATCTGCTAGCAATTCACTCAAAATAGACATATCACGGTTTTGCAGCATTGTATGCCAACGCTGTATGGCTAATTTTGTTGTTTCCAAGGTCATGTTCAGTTCCTTTTTTGTTTTGATATTTCATTTCTATACAAAGCCCCCTGAGCGAGACTTAAGCACTAGGCAGAGTGCGATTATTCTTCCTCTCCCCAACCCTCTCCCAAAGGAGAGGGAGAAGGAATTATATTAAATTTTCGCTGCCAATTCAGCACCCTGACGGATTGCGCGTTTGGCATCTAACTCACCTGCTTCTTTCGCCCCACCAATTAAATGCACATTTTTGCCTGCTGCCTGTAATTGCTCATACATAGCGGTGTAAGATTCTTGTCCTGCACAAATCACCACATGATCGATTTCTAACACTGTGCTTTGACCATTGACGGTAATGTGCAAGCCTTGATCATCAATCAAGTCATAACTTGCCCCTGCAATCATTTTAACGTCACGGTTTTTTAAACCTGTACGATGAATCCAGCCTGTTGTTTTACCCAAGCCAGCACCCACGGATGATGCTTTACGTTGCAATAAATAAATTTCACGTGGCGATTCTTCAACTTTTGCTGCTTTTAAACCACCGACATGCGCATAATTGGTATCAATTCCCCATTCATCGTAGAATTTTTCAGGATTTAGACTACCACTTTCACCTTCATGGCTTAAATATTCTGCAGTATCAAAACCAATACCACCAGCGCCAATAATCGCAACACGTTGACCTACAGGCTTACGCTCTTTTAATACCTCAATATAGCTCAGCACTTTAGGGTGATTAATACCTGCGATATCCAATTGACGCGGGGTTACACCTGTTGCCACAACCACATCATCGAAGTCAGCATTGAGCAATTGTTCAAAACTAGCCGTATGATTCAATACCAATTTAATATTCGGTTGCAGCTCAATTTGGCGTTTGAAATAGCGCAAAGTTTCGTAAAACTCTTCTTTACCAGGAATGGTTTTAGCAATATTAAACTGCCCACCAATTTGATTCGATGCTTCAAAAATCGTCACCTGATGCCCACGTTCTGCAGCATAGGTTGCAAAGCTCAAACCTGCAGGCCCTGCACCAATCACCGCAATTTTTTTAGTCTGTGTTGCTTCTTTAAAAATGAGTTCTGTTTCATGGCAAGCACGTGGATTGACCAAACATGAAGCAATCTTCATTGAGAAAATATGGTCTAAACAAGCTTGGTTACAACCAATACATGTGTTGATTTCATCACTGCGACCTTGCTCTGCTTTTTGCACAAAGAAAGCATCTGCCAACATTGGACGTGCCATCGATACCATATCGGCATGTCCTGCAGCCAAAACATGCTCAGCCATTTCAGGGGTGTTAATACGGTTTGAAGTGATCAGTGGCACTTTAACCAAACCTTTTAATTTCTCTGTCACCCATGTAAAAGCTGCGCGAGGGACTTTGGTAGCAATGGTTGGGATACGTGCTTCATGCCAGCCAATCCCTGTATTGATAATGGTTGCACCTGCTTTTTCAATCGCTTGTGCCAATTGCACCACTTCTTCAAAACTCGAACCGCCTTCGACTAAATCCAACATCGACAAGCGGTAAATAATAATAAAGTTTTCACCCACTTCTGCACGGGTACGTTTAACAATTTCAATTGGGAAACGAATACGGTTTTCATAACTGCCGCCCCATTCATCATCACGATGGTTGGTACGCGCAACAATAAACTCATTAATTAAATAGCCTTCCGAACCCATGATTTCGACACCATCATAGCCTGCGTATTGTGCCAATTTGGCACAATTCACAAAGTCGGCAATGGTTTGCTGTACTTCTGCCGATGTTAGTGCATGTGGTTTACTTGGGTTAATCGGTGCCTGAATTGCTGACGGTGCGACAATATCGGGCTGATAGGAATAACGTCCCGTATGTAAAATCTGTAAAGCAATTTTGCCGCCTGCATCATGCACAGCCTGAGTCACCACTTTATGTTTTTCTGCTTCTTGACGAGTATCAAGTTTATTGCCGCCCGCAAAGGTTAAGCCTGCATCATTCGGTGAAATACCACCTGTTACAATCAGCCCAACGCCACCTTTTGCACGCTCTGCATAAAAAGCCGCCATACGTTCGTATCCACCCGGTGCTTCTTCTAGTCCAACGTGCATTGAACCCATTAAGACCCGATTTTTTAAAGTGGTAAAGCCTAAATCTAAAGGCGCAAGTAAATGTGGATAGTCAGACATAGAATCTCCCTGCTGGCAAAAATGCTGGCTGTTTTATGCTTAATGCAACTTGTTGCATACTTTTATATTCTAGATTTAATTTTTATGCAACATGTTGCATAATTAAAGCTGAAAAAAATAAAGTTGCTCTGTTTATGTCGCTCGCTCACGTTTTATTGACCAGTTTAATTGAAAAACCCAGTAACGGTATTGAATTGGCACGCCGTTTTGACCGCTCTATGGGGTTTTTCTGGAATGCGACCCATCAACAAATTTATCGCGAACTAAATACCATGCTGAAAAAAGGTTGGATTTCAACCTTAGAAGATGAAGATTCTAGCAGTCGTAGCAAAACCTATCAGGTAGAAGCTTTGGGGCGGCATGAACTGGCAAACTGGATGGTCGAGCAAAGCCCGCCTGCACAATTACGCGAAGAACTTATGGTACGTTTACGTGCCGAAGCCCAACTTGGCGGCAACAGCGTCTTACCCGAACTAGAACGACATTTGCTGCTTCACAAAGCCAAGTTGCACACCTATCAACAGATTTTTGCCAAAGACTTTAGCCAAGCACCTGCGAACAACCGTACCCTGTATATTCATAAAATGATTTTGCAGCTAGGGATAGATCAGGAAATTGGCTGGATTGAATGGCTAGAAAATGTGATTCCTGAACTGAAAAAGTTTGATGCCGAAGCCTCATCTTAAAAGTATATTTTTAAGTAATAGCAACCACATCAATGTGAAATCAGGGTTGCTCACCATACAGAAATGATCAGGCTATGCTATAAAGAATAACGCATCTTTAATTACAACCATGCAAGGAAATGCTGATGCCTTTTTACCGCATGCCCGATGGCGAAGCTCTATTTGTACGTGAATTTGGTCAAGGTGAGCCTGTGGTTGTGCTTTCAGGTTTAGGCATGCACAGTTGGCAATGGTTGCCATTTCTGTATCAACATAAAAAGCAGTATCGTTTTATTATTCCAGACTGGCGTGGTTTTGGGGGTTCAAACCTGTGTGCCGTTCCAGAACTGGATGCTATTTCGAGCCATTGGCAAGATTTAAACAGTCTGCTTCAACAACAGAACCTGCAACAATTTAAACTGATTGGCTATTCCATGGGGGCAACCACTGCCATGCATGGCATGCAATATGGACAATTGGCTGCGCATTTAAGCAGTTATTTACAAATTGACCAAGCACCAAAAATTGGGGTAGATGAAAACTGGCCTTATGGCTTATTTGGCAATCAACATCAACAATTTAAACAGTTATTGATTCATCTGTCCGAGTTTTTACATGATCACGCGCAATATACTGATATTCAACAAATGGATGTGTTGCAGCGTAAAAACTTAGTCGAACTTTGGCTAGAATTTATAGAATTACAAGCCAGCAATAAAATCAGTCCGTTTTTATTTAAACTGGCCGTCAAACGTCCTGTTTTACAACGCTATATTTTACCTACACAGCGTTTAGATTATTTACGCTGGTATATCGACAATTATTTACACCATCAGGAAGATTATCGTGAGGCTTTAACTCAACTGGGTTGTCCGACAGTCTTTTTTACAGGCGCACAATCGACCTTGTATGCGGCAGAAGGACAACGTCAAGTGGTAGAAGCTATGCCGAATGCGAAACAAGTCATATTTCACCAATCTGGGCATACCCCTTTACTGACCGAACCGTTGAAATTTAATCAGGAAATTAGCCAATTTTTAAAACTAAACAGCTAAAGTAAAACGGTGGAAAATGTGGTTTGCAATATTTTCCACCGTAGCATCATTAGACCTAGATTTAGTTTAGATCTAGATTTAATTGGCAAAAGCCGCGATACCCGTTTGCGCACGACCTAAAATTAGCGCATGCACATCGTGCGTCCCTTCATAGGTATTCACGACTTCCAAATTGACCAAATGCCGCGCCACGCCATATTCATCACTGATACCATTCCCACCAAGCATATCGCGCGCCATACGAGCAATCTCTAAGGCCTTGCCACAGTTGTTGCGTTTAATCAGCGAAGTACCTTCGAGTGAAGCAATACCCTCATCTTTCATACGACCAAAACGTAAAGCAATTTGTAAACCCAGCGCGATTTCGGTTTGCATATCGGCAAGTTTCTTTTGAATGAGCTGATTGGCCGCCAAAGGACGTCCGAACTGAATCCGATCCATCGTATATTGATGCGCAGTATGCCAACAAAACTCAGCCGCACCCATAGCACCCCAAGCAATGCCATAACGTGCACTATTTAAACAAGTGAACGGCCCTTTTAAACCACGCACTTCAGGTAACATATTTTCTTCAGGCACAAAAACATTGTCCATGACAATTTCACCTGTGATTGAAGCGCGTAAACCAACCTTGCCTTGAATGATTGGTGCAGAAAGTCCATCCCAACCTTTTTCTAAAATAAAACCGCGAATATCACCCACTTGCCCATCTGCTGAAACTTCTTTTGCCCACACCACAAATACATCGGCAATTGGACTATTGGTAATCCACATTTTCGCACCGTGTAAACGATAACCGCCAGCAACTTTATGTGCTCTGCTGTTCATACTGCCAGGGTCGGAGCCAAAATCAGGTTCAGTCAGACCGAAACATCCCACCCATTCACCCGAAGCAAGTTTGGGTAAATATTTCTGTTTTTGTGCTTCACTGCCAAACTCATAAATTGGCACCATCACCAATGAGCTTTGTACACTTGCCATAGAACGATAGCCTGAATCGACCCGTTCAATTTCACGTGAAATTAATCCATAACTCACATAATTTAAACCTGCACCGCCATATTGTTCAGGTATGGTTGAGCCTAACAAACCAAGCTCACCCATTTCACGGAAGATGCTGCGATCTACCGTTTCATGTCTAAACTGATCACGTACCCGCGGCAGTAATTTTTCCTGACAATAAGCATAGGCACTATCACGAATCATACGTTCGGTTTCAGTCAATTGCTGTTCAAGCAAAAAAGGATCTTTCCAATCAAATTTCACTTTTTCACTGTGAGTTGCAGGCGTGTGATTTGGCGATGGATTGTGTTGTGACATGGCATCCTCTGCACATTATTATAGGTTCTGGTTCATCAATATTTGATTTTGCAGCGTCATACTACTTTACTTTATGTTCTATCATTAAAATGAAATAACAAGCAATAAAAAGTGAACTTTGATTCAATTATTCAGCAAAGTTATAGACAACACTAAACTTTCACATATTTAGATACTTAAAATTCTGAAAAAATGAGCTGTAGATTTGTGTTTCTATTTTCGGCACTTATACTCAAATCTAACCATCCATCAAGAGAATAAAACATGCGTAAATTAGTGGTTTTTTCGGGTGCAGGTATGAGCGCAGAAAGTGGAATCAACACCTTTAGAGATGGTGATGGCTTATGGGAAAAACATCGCGTGGAGGATGTCGCAAGTCCTGAAGCATGGGCAAGGAATCCTGAATTAGTCCAACGCTTTTATAATGAACGTCGTAAAAACATTCTTAATGCGCAGCCTAACTTGGCGCATCGCTTAATTGCTGAACTTGAAGATGATTTTGATGTACAAGTGATCACCCAAAATATTGATGATTTGCATGAACGTGCAGGCAGTTCAGAAGTTTTGCATTTACACGGCAATATTCGTTTAGCCAAAAGCTCAGGGCCTCATGCACAATACACGACAGAATTTTTTCCAATTGAAGGTGACTCGCTGAACTTGCAACAGGATCTTTGCCCACAAGGCTATCCTTTACGTCCGCATGTGGTCTGGTTTGGCGAAGCAGTTCCTGCCTATGAAGAAGCACTGGATTTGATTCAAGATGCCGATATTTTTATTGTGATTGGTACAAGTTTGGTGGTGTACCCTGTTGCTGGATTAGTACACGAAATTCCTGCAAATTGTCAGGCTTATTATATTGACCCAAAAGCCATGCAAGCCCAACTTCCTGCTCAATTTCAACGGATTTCCAAAACTGCCACTGAGGGCATGCAGCAATTGTTCGATCAATTACATCAAGTTTAAAGTAATTACAGTATCTAAATTTTTCCACTTGTAAGATGTCATCAACATGCTTAGGCTATTTTGACATCTTGCAGGATTGCATCATTTTCATAATAGTTTTAGGTATCTCTTTAAAACTTTGTTACCATCGCTCTTTCTCTGTGTTTGTGATGTTTACTGCATATGACCTCATCTTATCAGCAACAACTTGATGCAAAAGTTGCCCGTATTTCTGCCCAATTTGCCGAATATAACCCGCCTGCCTTGCAAGTATTTGCCTCACCAGAACACAACTACCGTATGCGGGCAGAGTTCCGAATTTGGCATATTGAAGATGATCTGTTTTATGCCATGTTTGAACGCAGTGAAGATAAGCAGAAAAAAGTTATTCGTGTAGATGAGTTTCCGATTGCAGACCGCAGCATTAACTTATTAATGCCAAAGCTGTTAGCCGCCCTGAAAGCCGATCCCGTATTATCGGCTCGTTTATTTGAAGTGCATTTTTTAGCGACTTTAAGTGGCGAAATGTTGGTTTCACTGCTTTATCACCGCAAACTTGAATCTGATTGGGAGCCTGCAGCCCAAGCTTTGAGCAAAGCATTAAACATTAAACTGATTGGACGCAGCCGTGGGCAAAAATTCGTGCTATCCGATGAGTATGTAGTTGAACAATTACAGGTTTTTGAGCGCACTTATACCTATAAGCAAATTGAAAGCAGCTTTACCCAGCCAAACGCGCAAGTTTGCCAAAAAATGCTGGAATGGGCATGTACGGTTGCCGAACATTCTGAGCAAGATTTATTAGAACTTTATTGTGGTAATGGTAACTTTACCCTGCCGCTATCGACTCGTTTCCGTCGTGTACTTGCCACAGAACTGGCTAAATCTTCGGTATATGCAGCGCAGTGGAATATTGAACAAAACCAGATTGAGAATATTCAAGTGGCACGCTTATCGGCTGAAGAGTTTACTCAAGCCTATAACGGTGAGCGTGAATTCCGCCGCTTGCAAGAAGCGAACATTGATCTTGCAAGTTATGATTTTGATACGGTCTTTGTCGATCCGCCACGCGCAGGAATTGATGATGCAACCTTAAAACTCCTACAGCGTTTTAAGCGTATTATTTATATTTCGTGCAACCCAGACACATTGCATGACAATTTAAAAACCTTGTGTCAAAACCATAAAGTGACGCAATTTGCACTGTTTGATCAATTCCCATACACCCATCATGTTGAGTCGGGTGTTTTACTGGAAAAGATTTAAACAATTTGTTGCATTATTCTTCAATATTTACAAGTTCTCCTTTTTAGCACTTGTAAATATTATGATGTAAATGAATCAGTTAAAGCATTACAAGCCCTTTAACTGTCATAATTTCGTTAAAAAAATGCAATATCATCGAAAATTCTGCAACTCGATTGCTGCTTTTATCACTTAGGTCGACTTGATTTATTTTTTATATTGGCTATATTTCGATCTATGTTAGGTTGTGAATGAAGGCTCTATGAGTTTTTGGCAAAAGTTGTTCTCTACAGAACAGCAAAACGAGCATAAAAATCAAATTGCTTGTGTTGAAAATGATTGCTCTTGCAAGACAAATGAACAACTTCTCGAAGCTTTAACCAAAGCCACAGATGAAGATGTCATTATCGGGATTAAGAAGGTTCTCGCTTCGCGAGGTTATAGCCGCAAAGAGTTAAATGAACTCCAGCATCTACCATTCCAGTAATGGAATATGATAAAAAAGGCATTTAGTTGAACTAAGTGCCTTTTTTAATTGCTTCAAATATATTGGCACTTAAAACAATAAATTTTATAAATCTTAATACGTGCTTGAGCTTGCACAAAAACGCTAATCTTTTCAAACGCAGTCAATCATATCTTCATAATCATGCGCTAATATTTCTACACATAATCATCACACCAATAAATTCGAATTATTCAAACAGAGAAAATGACAATGAAAAAAACTAGCCTTAGCTGTCTTGCCCTACTCAGCCTAAGTTTAACAGCCTGTAGCCCAATGCCGAAAGAATGTGCCGAAACTTGGGAGAAAATGGAAAGTTTTGCTAAAAACATGGGTATTTCAGATGAGCAACTTAAACAACAAAAAAAGCAATTTGAAAATGAAGTCAAACAAATGAAAAGCGAAGAAGCAGTCAAAATCTGCAGGATGCAAGGCACAGCCTTAGGTTTTATTGGACAATAAATTCAGCCAAGCCAAAACCAAATTCCAATGTTAGGGTTTACAGCCTTGATGATCTATATAAGCTAAAATTGGACCTAAATTGCGATGTGGATGAGTATGACGTTGTAATTGCGGAATATACGCTGTAGAAATCGAACCATCTAAATACAAGGCATTTGGCGTTTGCAGCTCATCTTTAAAAAAGGTGGCAAATTGATGAAAATTCACAGGCGTGTTACTAATCACAAAGTACAGGCTTTGGTCTTTTAACCCAACTCCATTTCTAATTTTATAAGAAGTACTGTCTGCCAAAAAATGGGAGTTTAACTGGTGATTGACAACCAACATAGGGCCAGACTGTGTCGCATAATGCGCTTTGAACGCTTGATTGGCATATTGTTGGGTTGTGCCTAAAAACACCCGTTGATGATTCCACGCCAGTACACCATTGGGCTGAATTAAAAAATTCCCCCATCCCTGTTGCTGTCGGTTCAGCTTTTTAAGTTGTCGTCCTTGTTCCACATACAAACCCACAGGCGAATAATCTGGATGAAACATGCCTGCATTCATGGCAAATTGCATGTTTTCACAAGACTGTAGATTTTTTTGTAATTGTGAAATTTGCTGATACGGTTTCCCTTGCTGATCTTTCAGATATAAGCCTAGCTGTGACAACTGCGTCACTTCCACTACATCTACATTAATTTTACTGTTATTGACCGTCCATGCGCGAATTTCCGCCTGTGCAGCAGGCGTCCAGAATAAATAACTGAGTAATAAGTACTTCCACCGAGAACGAAACATTATCATCTCCATACCTGCTATGTTACAAATTGTGCATATAACTGAATGGGTTATCGCATATTTGCGTCAGACGCAGTACACTATAAAACCTAATTTCTTTTCTCTACTCATGTTACTTTATTGGTCAAGCGTACGATGCTCAAGCAGAAAACACGATTTCCTTTAGGGGCACATTTAATTGTGAAACATTTCGGCTATAGCCATCATGGCATCTATGCTGGGCGTGGTCGCGTGATTCACTATTCGGGTTTCGCACATCTTTTCAAAAAACACCCGATTGAAATGACCAGTATTGAAAAGTTTAGTCACGGCAAAAATATTATTGTGCAGTCGTATCATGCGCCCAAGTATAAAGGCCGCAAAGTGGTGCGTCGTATGCGTTCTAGAATGCACGAAAATAATTATCATCTGATTATGAATAACTGTGAACATTTATGCACTTGGGCTATTACAGGTGTAGAAAGCAGTCCGCAAGTATTTAAGATGATGGATCGTTTGACCACCATTGGGTATGTCAGCTCATTGATGAGTTATATGAATAGTATGATGCTGACCCTGACCACCACTTGCTTTGCTTTAGTGCTCTATATTAAGAAGAAACTACGCGACAAAGCCAAAATGCAGTTACCGCAAATCCTGATGAAGCAGGAACAACATAAAAACCGCTAATGCTGCCATTTTAGCGACACTGTGTATCTTATAAAATATTTTAAAGACAAAATCAAAAGCCCAACCTGAATTGATCAAATTGGGCTTTTATATTACAAGCTAAAACCTAAATAAGATTTTACTTACCCGGCTTAAAGCTGTCTTTTAAGTCTAAAATACGGTTAAACACAGGTTTCTCTGCTGTATGGTCGTATTGATCTGCAACAAAATAACCTTCTCGTTCAAATTGGAAACGATCTTCAGGTTGTGCTTTTGCCAATGCAGGTTCAACAATGGCTTGTACCACCGTCAATGATTCAGGGTTTAGATTCGCCAAGAAATCATCGCCCACTTCTGGGTCAGATTCGGTAAATAAGCGATCATATAAGCGAACTTCTGCCGCAACGCCTTTACTTGCAGAGACCCAGTGAATCACGCCTTTTACTTTACGACCTTCTGGGTTTTTGCCCAAAGTTTCAGGGTCAATTGAACATTTCAGCTCAATGACTTCGCCGTTAGCATCTTTAATCACTTCATCACACTTGATTACATAAGCATGACGTAAACGTACTTCTCCTTCAGGCACTAAACGCTTAAAGCCTTTAGGCGGCACTTCTTCAAAGTCTTTACGGTCAATGTAAATTTCAGAAGTCAGCGGAATGATACGTTCACCCATATCTACATTTGGATGACGTGCATGGACCAAATCTAATGCTTCTGGCAAGTTAGTCAAAGTCACTTTAAGTGGATTTAACACCGCCATACCACGTGCTGCAGTATTTTCCAATGACTGACGGATGCAATATTCAAGCATTGCCACATCCACAATACCATCCGACTTAGACACACCTACACGCTTACAGAAATCACGCAAACCTTCTGGTGTAAAGCCACGACGACGCATACCTACCACTGTTGGCATACGTGGGTCATCCCAACCATTCACAAAACCGCCTTCAACCAATTTACGCAATTTACGCTTAGATGTGATGGTGTAATCAATATTCAAACGGCTAGATTCATACTGACGCGGCACAGCCTCGGATTTCACCTTTTCCACCACCCAATCATAGAATGGACGATGGTCTTGGAATTCTAAAGTACATAGTGAATGAGTAATGCCTTCAATGGCATCTGATAATGGATGCGCATAATCATACATTGGGTACATTTTCCATTTATCGCCCGTTTGGTGATGCGATGAATGTAAAACACGATACAAAATCGGATCACGCATGTGTACGTTTGGTGAAGCCATATCAATTTTGGCACGGAGTACTGCCTGACCTTCGCCTAATTCACCATTGCGCATTTTTTCAAATAAAGCCAAGTTTTCTGCTACTGGCGTATCACGATATGGCGAATTTTTACCCGGCTCTACAAAAGAACCACGATTGAGCTTAATCTCATCAGGGGTTTGCAAATCGACATAAGCATCGCCTTGTTCGATCAGCTGAATTGCCCATGTATATAATTGATCGAAATAGCTTGATGCATAGCGTGGTTCGCCATTCCACTCAAAACCCAGCCATTTCACGTCATTGGCAATACCATCAACATATTCTTGTTCTTCTGCATCTGGGTTGGTGTCATCAAAACGTAAGTTACACACCCCTTGATATTCTTGTGCGATGCCAAAGTTCAAGCAAATTGCTTTCACGTGACCAATATGCAAATAACCATTCGGCTCAGGTGGAAAACGTGTCACCACCTGCTGAGTGCGACCCGCCGCAATATCATCGGTAATGACTTGACGTATAAAGTCTAAGCCCGGCTGTTGTTCTTGCTGCACAGCATCGACAGAGGCATTTGAACTTGGTGTCGGGGTGTTTGGCAGAGATGCAACAACATCATTTGGCTTCATAGCAATAAAATCACTTCTAAAATAAAATTGGATAAACTAGGTTACAGAAACTTCAGTAGTGAAGCATACGTCACCCATTAGAACGCTTTTCCTTGTTTTTAACAAAGAAAATAACGTTTTTACTTGCCTTGTAGTTTACAGTTTGCTTATGCTTCTCTCAACCAAAAAACCCATGGCATTCGTGTCCATGTTTAGGAGATTACACAATGAGTTTTCCTCAAGTCGAATTAAACACCAATAAAGGTCGTATTGTTTTAGAATTGAACGCTGAAAAAGCACCAATTACAGTTGCTAACTTCTTAGAATACGTTCGTGATGGTTTTTATGACGGCGTAATTTTCCACCGTGTTATTGATGGTTTCATGATCCAAGGCGGTGGCATGGATGAAAACTTCAAAGAAAAAGCAACACGTGATGCGATTGAAAACGAAGCAGACAACGGCTTAAGCAACGATGTTGGTACAATTGCAATGGCACGTACCCAAGCACCTCACTCTGCTTCTGCACAGTTCTTCATTAACGTAAAAAATAACTCTTTCTTAAACCACACAGGCAAAACTGCACAAGGTTGGGGTTATGCCGTGTTTGGTAAAGTTGTTGAAGGTATGGACGTTGTAGATGCAATTAAAGGCGTGCGTACTGGCAACCGTGGTTATCACGCAGATGTTCCACTAGAAAATGTGGTGATTGAATCTGCAAAAATCATTGCTGAATAAGAATCTTACCCGACCTCGCTTACGCACATCATTTTAAAGTACTGCTTTAAAATTCGTTTAGGGAGGAGAAATCCCTCTTTTAAAAGAGGGATTTCGGGAGATTCCAAGGAATAATTCGTGACCTATCTGTTTATCGCAGATTTACACTTGTCACCAAATCACCCTCGACTTGTTCGGGGGTTTTTAGATTTGCTAGACGCTTATCAAAATAAAAACACCCAACTGTATATTTTAGGCGACTGGTTTAATGCATGGATTGGCGATGATTACACCGCAGCGTGGCTCGATGAAGTTGTTGCACGTTTAAAGCAATTTAGCCAAGCAGGTAATCAAATTTACTTTATTGTCGGCAATCGTGATTTCGCTTTGGGTCAGAAATTTTTAGATCAGTTTTCAGGACAACTCCTGCCCGATGTGTACACGCTGCATATTGGTTCTCAACAGGTACGTTTAGAACATGGCGATGCACTGTGTACCGATGATGTGTCCTATCAAAAATTCCGTAAAATCATTCGCAATCCCATCATTTTAGGGATTTTAAAGAAAACACCTTTGGCTTTTCGGCAAAAACTTGCACAAGGTTTCCGCAAAAAAAGTCAGCAAGCCAATCAAGTCAAAAGTTATGACGTCATGGACGTAAATGCAGATGCTGTGTCACAAGCCTTGCAGCATGCAGATGTGTTAATTCATGGGCATACGCATCGTCCAAATATTCACAATGAACACGGCAAACCTAGAATTGTATTAGGCGATTGGCGCGCAGATGCTGCACAAATTTTAGTAGTTGAACCAAATCAAGCCTTAGCAACTTGGCAACTGAGCAGCTGGAACTATTAAGCCCAACATCTTTACATAAAAATAATGGATACAACGCTAAAGGTACTTCGTCAGGTACACCAAACTAAAATCTACTTAGTTAGCAGATTAATACCCACCTTCCGTTTTAATCACTTCGGCATCAGCTTTATATTTAGCCAACAACTCACGCAGCGAAGTCATCAACACACTGGTATCTACCCCAACTGCCACAAATTCTGTGCCTAAATCCAAATACTTTTGTGTCACTTCATGTTGGGTCGATAAAATCCCTGCTGCTTTGCCTGCTGCACGAATCCGTTGAATCGCATCGACCACAGCGGCTTGTACTTCTGGATGGTTCGGATTGCCTTCATAACCCATCGTGGCAGATAAATCCACCGCACCAATAAACGCCCCATCAATCCCATCGACTTGTAAAATAGCATCCAGATTTTCTAAACCTGTGACCGATTCAATTTGAATGAGCAAACAAATATTTTCATGCGCTGTCGCGTAATAATTTGGAATACTGTTCCAGCGAGTTGCACGTGCTAAAGCTGCGCCTACGCCGCGAATACCTTCAGGTGGATAACGTACCGCTTTGACCATCAACTCAGCGTGTTCAACGCTTTCAACCATAGGAATCAGCAAAGTTTGTACGCCAATATCCAACAGTTGTTTAATGAGTTGCACACTGCCAATCGGCGGGCGCACCACCGCTTGAGAGGGATAAGCCGCAATACTTTGTAATTGTGACAAAGTGGTTCTTAAATCACTTGGTGCATGTTCCCCATCAATTAAAAGCCAGTCATAGCCTGCATTGGCGGCAATTTCAGTGCCATACGCATCTGCTAAACCTACCCATAAGCCAATTTGCTGCTGAGTTTTTAATTTACGCTTAAAATAATTGATATATTCCATCCATACACCTTTGGGATGCACCATGCTCAAGTTTATATTTAACGCCTATTTGCTATAAACAACCAATAGTGAAAACGTCTTGCATGATTGAATTTAACACTAAGTTTAAAGATGTTTATGTCGTGCTCATCTCATCTTAACCGCATAAATAGCACATGGATTCATTCCGTTAGCATAGCGAGGCATGTTAAGCTTTTGGCGCACACCTGCCCCAAATATAGTCTTTAAATGGAGATGATTCATGGATTTGCTCAACGTTGCACAAACTCGTTATACGACCAAAGCCTATGATGCGAGTCGCACTATTCCTGCAGAACAATTTGAGCGTTTATTAGAAATTCTGCGTTTAGCACCATCTTCCATTAATATTCAGCCGTGGCATTTTTTTATTGCAGATCGCCCTGAAGCCAAACAACGTATTGCTAAAGCTTTAGTTGGAAAGTACGCCTATAACGCCCCTAAAGTTTTAGATGCTTCGCATACCATTTTATTTTGCACCAAAGCTGACATTAGCGAATTACATTTAGAAAACCTGCTTAATCAGGATGCTGCTAGTGGACGCTTTAAAGATGAAGCCGCTAAACAAGGTCAGAAAGACAGCCGCACAGGTTATGTCGATTACTACCGCAATGAAAAAGGCGATATTCAGCGTTGGGCAGAAAATCAAACCTTTATTGCACTCGGACAAATGCTTTTGGCTGCAGGCATTGAAGGAATTGACGCAACGCCAATTGGTGGTTTTGATGAAGCAATTTTAACTCAAGAACTGCAACTAACTGAGCAAGGACTGATTCCTTCGGTTTTATTGTGTTTAGGCTATCGTAGTGAACAAGATTTTAATGCCAAACTGCCAAAATCACGCCTTGATAAACGCGAGATTTTCACGCAACTGTAAAACAAACATGCGATAACACTAGGGACAAAATTTGTCCCTATTTTTTGGTCTGAATTTTGCTTTATCTATATTTGCAATCTGTACTCAATCTCTATCAAAAATAAAAATGAGGTGTATGATGCTCAATTTAATGCCGCTAAAACTAGAATGCCGACGTTGTAAAAAACTGTATTTATATCAAGCCAAACCAAGCTATCCAACCCTGCGCTGCCCGATCTGCGATAGAACCACAATGCTGCATGGTCTTGCAGAAACTGCAGATTTATTGCGACATCCTTTTCGCTTTATGTTGAGTTATCTTAAACCGTCATGGCATAAGCGAGGCAAAGCACACTAAGCAATGCCAAGCCTAGCCCAATAGTGGTCGTGCTTTTCAGCTTTTCTTTAAAGAACAATACTCCACTGATCACGCCAAATAGCACCACTAAAATATTCATCCCTGCAAATACCACTGCAGGGCTGTCTTTGAGCAGCATGTGAGCTTTGACATACAAGGCAATATTGGCAAAATTCAGTGCACCCAAAATTAAACCTGCACTGATATTTTGCATACTGCCCATGCTTTTATCGCGGATTAAGATATAAGCCATCGCCAAAACAAAAGCACATACAAACATCAAATTCAGCGCAACTGCAAATTGCAGTCCTAAACCTGTGCTGTATTTAAGCAAAACATCAATCAGTGCATAACCCAGCCAAACACAGCTCAAATATAAGATGCCTTGTTGCGCTTTAGCAGACTGCACTGCAGCACGATGCGAATACAAAATGCATAAGACCGCGATAATCCCAAGCGCAATTCCCACAATTTTCAGTTGGCTAAAATTTTCCTGAAAAATAAAATAAGCGGCTGCTAAAGACAAAACCACTGACAAACGCTGTGCAATTTCAGTTTTTAAAATACCTGCGCTGTCCAACGATTTTGCTAATGCTAAAAAGACACTGGGCAACAACACACCCAAACTAATAATGAGCCACCACGGCGTATGTTGGATTGAGATCGTGCCCAAGTTGGGTTTAAACCAGTAAAAACACAACACACTGGCACTGACATAATTCCATGTAATCATCTGCATGGGGTTAAAACCCTGCGTTTTGCAGACTTTTAATAAAATAGAGACCAGTACACTACAAAAGGCTGCGGCTACAATCAGTTCCATGACACGCTCGAGGATTGTTTTTGTTCTTGATTGGAAGTTGTGGACTCATCAGTAAAAAGCCCACAAGGACTGTGGGCTTTCGAGTTCTTAATTAAATTAAGAATTATTTGTAACGTTCAACCATTTTCTCTAAAGAAATTGGGCGAATTTTGTCTGCATTACCTGCAGTACCAAATGCTTCATAACGGTCTATACAAATTTGTTTCATTGCATCTACAGTTTTTGCGAAGAATTTACGTGGGTCAAATTCGCTTGGTTGTTCTGCCATCATACGGCGCATTGCACCAGTAGAAGCTAAACGTAAATCTGTATCGATGTTGATTTTACGCACACCATGCTTAATTGCTTCAACCAATTGCTCAACAGGTACACCATAAGTTTCTTTGATGTCACCGCCGTATTGGTTAATCACCGCCAACCATTCTTGTGGTACAGAGCTAGAGCCGTGCATTACAAGGTGTGTATTTGGCAACGCAGCATTAATTTCTTTAATACGGTCAATTGCAAGAATATCGCCTGTAGGTGGACGAGTAAACTTGTATGCACCGTGCGAAGTACCAACAGCAATCGCTAAAGCATCCACATTAGTATCTGCAACGAAGCTACGTGCTTCTTCAACAGATGTTAACAATTGAGAGTGGTCAAGTACGCCTTCTGCGCCCACGCCATCTTCTTCACCTGCCATACCTGTTTCAAGACTACCTAAACAGCCAATCTCACCTTCAACCGATACACCACACGCATGCGCCATTTGCACAGTACGACGCGTCACTTCGACGTTGTATTCATACGACGTTGGTGTTTTACCATCTTCACCCAAAGAACCATCCATCATTACTGATGAAAAGCCTAGTTGGATCGAACGCTGACATACATCAGGGCTTGTACCATGGTCTTGGTGCATAACCACTGGAATATGTGGCCACTCTTCAATTGCAGCCAAAATCAGGTGACGCAAGAATGGCGCACCTGCATATTTACGCGCACCTGCCGAAGCTTGAACAATTACAGGTGAATTGGTTGCATCTGCGGCTAACATAATTGCGCGCATTTGTTCTAAGTTGTTGACGTTAAACGCTGGAACGCCGTAAGCATGTTCACCGGCATGATCCAAGAGCTGGCGCAATGAAATAAGAGCCATAATATCCTCCCAAATAATGTTGGTTATTCTACCCTGTGATTTGTTTCAATTCAGCAACAAATCGCCTTTTTCAAAAAAAAGTCCCTGCAAAAGCAGGGACTTTTAAACAAATTACTACAATTTGTCGTTTTTCAGCACTTATTGCGCTTCAGAAGCAGCAACTTCTGTGTCTGCAGTCGCAACGTCAGCAGGTGCATTTGCAACGTCTTCAGGAATATCGGTGTTGCCTTCATCCAAGATTGGTTGGTCAATTGCGTCGATTGCAGCTTGTTGTTCTGGTGTAACTTGAGCGTTATCTACAACTGCAGAAGATGCATCAGTTTCAGTCGCAGGTGCGCTTTCTTTTTTTGCACAAGCAGTCAAGGCTAAAGATGCAGCAATTAAAGCAGCAAGTGTTAGTTTTTGAATCATCGTCATTTCCTACAGTTAGGTCATTCATTTACTACAGTTTATTGCATATTTATGACATTTTGATGACTACGGCATGACATAAATATAAAAAAGTTGACCGAAGTCAACCTTTTTAAAAATTATTGATAAATTTTCTAGATTTAAGCGCGTTCTAATAATACCGCAACTGCAGGTAAGGTTTTACCTTCTACAAATTCAAGGAATGCACCTCCACCTGTAGAGATATAGCCGATTTTGTCTGCAACTTCATACTTGTCAATTGCAGCTAAAGTGTCACCACCGCCTGCAATAGAGAAACCTGCAGATTCTGCAATCGCCAATGAAAGTGCTTTCGTACCTTCACCAAATTGATCAACTTCAAATACACCCACTGGGCCATTCCAAAGAATTGTTTTTGAAGTTTTTAAAATTTCAGCAAATGCTTTTGCAGTTTCTGGGCCTACGTCTAAAATCATATCGTTGTCTGCAACATCTTCAACTTTTTTCACAGTTGCTTTCGCTGCTGCCAATGAACCCAAGAAATCTTCAAAATTAATTTCAGCGGCATCTGCAACTACAACATCGGTTGGCAGTGGTACAGAAACTTTTGCGGCAATTGCTTTGGCAGTGTCAATCAAATCATTTTCACATAATGATTTGCCCACGTTATAGCCTGCTGCAGCAAGGAAAGTATTGGCAATACCACCGCCTACAATTAATTGATCGCAAATATCAGACAATGAAGTCAATACATCTAACTTAGTCGATACTTTAGAACCTGCAACAATCGCCACCATTGGTTTTTCAGGTGTTTTTAAGGCACGACCCAAAGCATCTAATTCCGCAGCCAATAATGGGCCTGCTGCTGCCACTGGTGCTAAACGTGCAACGCCTTCAGTAGAGGCTTCTGCACGGTGCGCGGTACCAAATGCATCCATCACAAATACATCACACAATGCTGCATATTTAGCGGCAAGTTCTGGGTTGTTTTTCTTTTCACCGTGGTTAAAACGGCAGTTTTCCAATAAAACGACTTGACCAGGAGCAACGTCTACACCATCTAAATAGTCAGTGATCAGTTGAACATCTTGACCTAATGCTTGGGTTAAATACGCAGCTACAGGTGCTAAAGATTGTTCAGCTTTTGGCTCACCTTCAACAGGACGACCTAAGTGAGAATACACCATCACTGCTGCACCTTTGGCAACAGCAGCTTGAATCGTTGGCAATGCCGCACGTAAACGTGCATCGCTGGTGATCACACCATTTTTAACAGGTACGTTTAAATCTTCACGAATAAGGACACGCTTACCTGCTAAATCGAGGTCAGTCATACGCTGAAAGTTCATGTATAGCTCACTTTATTGATATCAAAACGCCACGATTTTAAATGATTATGCAGAAAAAGGTTAGCAACTTTTGTAGAATTGCTGTTTAAAGCAAAAGTTTTGATTATGATAGAGAAAAGCCACCATCTTTCTCGCACTTATGTCTATTCATCCTGATCCAAATATCAATCGTTTAAATGTTTTGGGCGAATCTCTCGCCAGTTGTTGCTTTGATCCTATTACTGGATATTTTCGTAACGGTTTTTGTCATACCGCCCCAACCGATTTAGGTCAGCACACCGTTTGTGCACAAATGACCTCTGATTTTTTAAATTTCTCGCAAAAAATTGGCAATGATTTAATCACGCCAGTACCAGAAGTTGGTTTTAACGGCTTACAACCGGGTGATTTCTGGTGTATTTGCGTCACCCGTTGGGTTGAAGCCTATCAGGCAGGTCAAGCACCACCAATTAAAATTCAAGCCTGTCATCAGTC
Organism: Acinetobacter sp. ANC 5045; assembly: GCF_004331005.1. Classification (NCBI taxonomy): domain Bacteria; kingdom Pseudomonadati; phylum Pseudomonadota; class Gammaproteobacteria; order Moraxellales; family Moraxellaceae; genus Acinetobacter; species Acinetobacter sp. ANC 5045. The sequence continues at coordinate 76,848 of NZ_SJNS01000003.1, forward strand.
AGTATTGTCTTATGTGCCTTTAGATATTTTGATGGATTATGCGGTGTGATGATCTGATGCAACATCCTGAAATTATTTTAGCGTCTGGCAGTCAAACTCGTCAGCAATTGATGAATCGTCTGCATTTGGCGTATAAGTCAATTTCACCTGATATTGATGAATCTGCACAGGGTGAATTGCATGCAGATAATTTGGCGCGACGCTTGGCTTTTGAAAAAGCACACTGTATTACGCAGCAATATCCTGATGCAATTGTAATTGGTTCAGATCAAGTGGCATGGCGTGAACAGCAGCCAGATATTTTTATAGGTAAACCGCTCACTTCAGAAAAAGCCATACAACAATTACAAGCCAATTCAGGTCAAACGGTTTATTTCAGCACTGCGCTGAGTGTGCAGCAGCAATCTAAAGGCTTTGAACAAACAGTTGTAGAACACTACACCGTTAAATTCCGCAACTTAACCGACAATGAAATTGCACGATATGTTGCAAAGGAACAACCGCTACATTGTGCAGGTAGTTTTATGTGCGAAGGTTTAGGTATTAGTCTGTTTGAAGCCATGCAAGGCAATGACCAAACTACTTTGATGGGTCTGCCGATGATTCAGTTATGCCGCATGTTAAGAATGCTGAATATTCAGGTTCCTTAAGTTTAAAACTGTGTAATTTAACAGCCGTGAATATTTATAAAGACTATAAATCACCTTGCCCTTTGCAGCGACAAATCAGACAATATTGAGATTATTGATAAAACTTGCTTAGGCTATTTTATGTCGCAACCTTTAGATGTTTTGGGCGGAATTACCGCAGAACAATTCCTAAGTGAATATTGGCAAAAAAAACCACTTTTGGTACGCAATGCACTCCCAGAAATTGCCAACCTACTTGAACCTAGTGATGTAATGGAACTGGCACTTGAAGAAGATGTGACTGCCCGTTTAATCAAACAAAAAGATCGCGATCCAAATCAATGGACTGTGAAATCATCACCGCTCATTAAGGCTGATTTTCAAAAAATGCCAAAGTTGTGGACGCTATTGGTACAAGCCGTTGATCATTACTCTTTTGATCTCGCTGAACTTTGGAAAAAATTTCCTTTTATTCCGCAATGGCGACGTGATGACATAATGGTGTCTTATGCCCCTAAAGGCGGCTCTGTAGGTCAGCATTTTGATTTCTACGATGTGTTTTTGCTACAAGGCTATGGACATCGTCGTTGGCAACTTGGGCAAATGTGTGATGCTGAAACTGAATTTGTCGCAGGACAACCGTTAAAATTATTGCCTGAAATGCAGGTCAATTTTGATGAAGTTCTTGCACCTGGCGATTTACTCTATGTGCCACCGGGTTTGGCACATTATGGCGTGGCGGAAGATGATTGTCTGACGTTCTCGTTCGGTTTCCGCATGCCGAATATTAGTGAAATGATGGATCGAGTGAGCGATAAATTCTCTGCCGATGAAATGTTACGCACGCCACTACAAGACCTTGTTCGTAAAAAAAATACCCAAATTGGCGAAATGACTGCGACAGAATTGGATTATCTGAAAGCAGAATTGTGGGCGCGTTTACAAAACTCATCGGTGTTGGATGATGCGATTTTAAGCTTAATGTCTGAACCGAAATATCCTGAAAATATTCCTGAAGTAGATGAAATAGGTGTAGGCGATTTAGAAGATGCGCTAGATCAGGGTTATCAAATCATGTTGGAACCCGCCTCTCGCCTACTTTATGCAAATCAGCTAGATGAAGTTTTATTTTGGGCGAATGGTGAAGCGATTTGTGTCGCAGAAGCATCTATCCCTACGCTGCAAAAAATTGCCAATGGTGAACGCGTGCTGCTCGATGAAAACCTTTACGACGCAGATATTCTGGAAGATTTGGTACAACTGCTCAATGAATCCATTTTAATGTTGTTACCTGCTGAAGACGCTTAAAATATTCGTTTCAGCCCCCTCAAGATGATCAATTCATCTTGGGGAATTTAGATAAGCGGGATCTAAAGTTAAAACTGCCTGAATTAACGTATAGCCAGGTGTCGAATTTAATTTTAATTGCCCTCCAACCCGTTCTAAACGCATTTTCATACTGCGCATCCCAATACTCATGCCATGTTCAAGCACGCTATTGGCTTCAAAACCTACACCATCATCCTGAATTTTAAGTACCAATTGCTTAGGCGGTACAAATTGCATACTGACGGATACATGCTTGGCTTGGCTGTGTTTAATCACATTGGTTAAACTTTCTTCTAATACCCGCATCAAAGTTAAGCACTGTAACGAATTCGGCTCAATCACCCATTCATTTGGAAAATCCCACTTGGAATGAATATCCATTTCATCCATCAATTGACTAAAACGATGACGTACTGGCGCAACCCCAATTTTAGGATTTTCAGGCACTTTAGAACCAATGGAAGAACCACTATCAATAATTTGACGTAAATCATCACGCAGTAATTTCAGCATAGATAAGAACTGCTGATTACTCATGTTCTGTTCGCTTTGGTCGACCATAATCATGGAACGTACCAAAGATGCACCCAAACCATCATGCAAATCATGCGATAGATGAATCCGTTCTTGCAAACGCACATTTTCCAGTTCCAAATAATGCTTTTCCGACATACTGCGTTTTAAATCATCACTGACTTCAAAAACTTTAAGCTCTAAATTTTGATTAAATTTCTCAATTTTTTGAATATTTCTTTTTAGACGCATGCCTAAAATAATCGCAATAAATATAGTAATCACTGGCGAGGTATACGGTGATAATGGCTGATATAAACTTGCTGTTGCCGCGTTACTTAAACGAAATACATCTACACCCGCGAAAAGGCCAATCAAGGTTAAACAAAATAACAGCAGATATACTTCTGTTTTTGGGGATTTATACGCTAAATACGCCAAATAAAAATAAACCACGACCAGTAAACTGGCATAACTTAAAAAGACAATCCAAAATACCAGTTTGACATAATCTAAGGGTGTTAAAAACACACAAACAATTACCGCTAAACTCAGAATAAAAATACTTTCTTCCAATATTGGCAAGCGTTGATTGACAAACCTAATTAAATACAGACTAAAAGCTAAAACATAGAGGATAAAAAAGCTTAAATTGGCTTGAGATGCCACCAATACACTTGGGTATGGAAAGGTTTCTGTGGTTAAAAAATGAGAAATAAATAATAACCAGAACATGCAACTCAACGCGAACCAACCAAAACTCTGATCACGGCGTAAAAACAGCCAAATAACCAAACATAAAATGCCTAAAGTGGCAGATAAAATCGCATTAATTTCAAATAAAGTACGTTTATTCCATATACTTTGCTGGTGCTGTTCAATATTGTTATGCACATTATTAAAACTTATTTTTCCTATACCCGCATTTTGAAATGCATATCCATTTACATAGACCAATATTTGATTTTTACCTTGTTTTAAGCCTGAAATAGGTAAAATCCAGTAACGTGGCATATTCCAGTTTTTTGACAAAGGCTCTTCTAAATGTTGACTTGCCCAAAGTAAATCTTGATTCAGATAAACTGCCCCTGCACTATTTAAAAAATTCAGTGCAAAAACGATGGGTTGATTTAAACGATGATCACGCTCACAAAACCACTCCCACTCTATTTTGTACCACGCCCCACCATTATAATTTTTCCAGCGATCATCCCAAACGTCGGGCAGTTGAACATTTTCCCAACCCGTTTCAGGTTTTTTATTATGTGATGCTGTTTTGGCAGAGCTGATTGAAAGTACATGCACATTGCAGTACTGATTAATTGGGTACACCACTTGCTGCGCATAGCTTTGCCACGCACAGAACAATAACAACACGCCCAAACCACACTGCCAAAGCCTTTGAATCATAAAAGACCTAAAGTTCTAGCGGTACTGACAGCCTTAGTGCGTTTAGTGACCGACAACTTCCGATAGATATGTTTAATATGACTTTCAACGGTATAACGCGACACAAATAATTGCTCAGCAATTTCACGGTTACTTAAGCCCTGCGCCACCAGATTTAAAATTTCTAATTCACGATTGGTGAGCTGTTCATAATGTGAGTTGAATGCTTGAGCATCGGCGCGATCTGATAAATCTTCGGTCAGCACGGATACTTTTTGATGTGAAATTTGCGATAAAATTTCACGGGCGATAAATGGGTCTATCGGTGCACCACCTCTTAAAATGCTGCGTATTGCGATAATAATTTCAGCATCATCACGTTCTTTAAGCACATAGCCTGTTGCACCTGCTTGAATTGCAGAAAATAAGCTGTCTTGGGTGCTCCATGCAGAAATCACCAAAATTAATGCGCTTGGATCTCTAAAATGTAATTGTTCGATTAGTTCTTTACCATTGCCATCGGGCAAGCCTAAATCGACTAAAGCTAAAGCAATCGGATGATCTTCTATACACGTCATTGCAGCTTTAAGATGACTCACGAAAAATAGCATGTCATCTTGATAGCCAATATCATGCAAAATTTTTCTAAGACGTGACTGAATAATAGGCTCATCTTCAACAATTAAAACCGGTACGGGTAATATCGCTTCCATTTCTGCCATCATTCATCCCCTTGATTATGCTTGTAAATATATCAATCGTTTTGATGTAAACACTATCCCTAGAATTAAGGAGTTTTTCAAATTTAGCTTATTTTATAAACATGAGCATAGCACTGAAACATGAAACTCGAGCATGAAATAAAAAATAAATGTGAAGTACTATTTTATTTTAGAAATCGCTTCACATTTTAATGAGCAGCGCAGCATAAATATGCTTTGATGCCGAGAACAGCATCAAAGCAAATGTAGAGCCGTATTTAAAAGATGGTTGATAAATTAATAATAAGTCTTAGAGCTATGTGCATGTAAAAATGCAGGAATCAGCCCTGTTAAAGCCGCACGAATATCCGCACGTTCATTGATTAATTGATGCGAGCCTTCTTCTAACATGAGTAAGGTTTGCAGGCGGAATTTACGCCGAATAAACTCAATGTTGTAGCGCCAATCTACGGTTTGATCTTGCGCCCCTTGTGCCAACCAAACAGGAATACGGCAAGCTGGACGTTCTTCCATCTCCAACATCCATTTAGACATGGCTAAAATCCAATCCATGCCCATCATTCTAGGTTGCAGCGGGTCTTTTAAACGCACAAAGCGTAAAAATTCAGGATTATGATTATTGCGTCGGAAATGTCGCGGCACTTCACGCTTAATCCGACGGATAATGCCCAAACCAACAGAGTTATGCCACCATGCCGATTTTGCAGGACGAATCAAAGGCGATAACAACAACACACGCTCTACAAATGGATTTTCACGGCGCTGAGCAAATTCCAACAAGTGATGCATCCAAATTGCACCACCTGTACTTTGCCCAATGCCCAACCACGGTTTTGGCAATTGATCGGCATTTTTTACATATTGATAAACCGCATGTAATACTTGCTGATAATGATCAAAATTTTTGATGTTGGCAGGATAACCATCACTCAATCCATGTCCGGGCAAATCATAAGTCAAAACACTAAAGCCCTGCTCTAATAATTCTTTGACGATAGGTTGATAAATCCCGCTATGTTCCAAATAGCCATGCAGTAGAAATACCGTGCCCTGCACCTGATCAAATTTGGTTTTGCTTAAATCGGGTTGAAAAATTTGCACATGCAATTTAAACAACGGCATTTGCACATAGCCTTGCCAATGTTCACAGTCCAACAAATGAAAACCATATAGCTGTCGATAGGCTTGTAACTCAACACTCGGTTCAAAACCACGATTCAAATTTAAAGGTTGTAGAATTTGTGGTGTGGTTTCCCTACTCGGCACTGGCAAATCTAATTGCTTCAACACGCTTGGGTTTAAAAATGGAATATCAGGCATTATGGCACCTCGCGACATGCGCTAGAACCAATCAAGACATCCCGAATGGCGGCAAGCATTTCATAATTGGCACGGCGACTGTGATCATAGTTTTGTTCACTTGGACGCCATGCGGTCAGTTGAGTCGGCATGGGAGCCTCGACTGGAATCGTTTCAATTCCATTCAAAGCAAATAAACGGCGGGTGCGTGGCATGTGATAACGGTCTGTAATCAAAATCACTGTCGGCGCCCCCCCTTTTTTTTGTAATAATAAAGAACTAAAACGTGAATTTTCACAAGTATTCATGCTGCGATCTTCTAATAATTTTGCTTCGACATCATATTTTTTTAACCAACGCTGCATATAAGGTGCTTCTACACCACTCAGTACAATCGGCAATTGATATTGTTTTACCACCGCTAGGGTCGTTTCTAAACGTAAACGTGTGTAGTCATTGACCACAATATCTTTGCCATTATCATCTAAAGTTAAGCCACCACCTAAAACCACAATCGCATAAGGTTTAGAGTTTGCAGGTATTTTTGGAATATTTTGTTGCTGAATTAAAGCAATATCTTTAAAGATTTCTTCATCTACAGGCTCACTTTCGGTTTCGGCAATTTTATGAGTGCTTAAAAACTCCAAGTATTGTTCCATGAGTGCCTGATTTTCATGACTATCCAAATTGAGCAAGGCTTTTACATTTTCGGATGGGTCTTCTACAACCGCTTCAGAAGCTGCATTAGACACCAACAATGGGACTTGCGGCAACTCTTGTTCTGAGGCTATTTTTTTTTGCGTTTGTTCTTCTAAAATAAGCGCTTGTAAGGCTTTATAACGTGCCTGAATTAAAGTTAAATTTTGCGAATTTTTAGATTGGATTTCTTGCTCCATGAGCTTCAGATAAGCTTGTCGGGCAATCCATAAATCTGAACCGGGCTCCAAACTGTCTTGATCACTAAAAGCCGCCATTTGCTGACTTTTTGCTGCCACTTGATTCACTTCTACAGGCACCAAAGTGTTCAGCGTTTTGACCACCAAAGTAGAATAAAAAGGTGAATAAATAAAAATCATGAATGCTGCAAACAATACAAAGAGCACGGCAGCAATTTGTACCAATCTGAGCATCCAACGATTCTGTTTCATCTTCACTTAACCTACCGGTTGATGTGCACGAATCAAACCTGTTTCATCAAATAACACAGGTTCAGGTTCGAGTGAAATACCAAAACGACTCAAAACATCTTGCTGCACAGCACGATAGGTGTGTTGCACATCTGCCAAAGTGGCATCGGCATAATTGACTAAAACCAACGCTTGTTTATGAAACATACCCACCACACCCAGTTGTTTTCCCTTCCAGCCAGCTTGATCAATCAACCAGCCTGCTGCAATTTTAACTTGCGCATTCGGCTGTGGGTAATGGGGTAAATTTGGAAATTGTGCTGCAATTTGGTCAAATTGCTGAGTCGAAATCACAGGATTTTTAAAGAAACTACCTACATTTGGATATTCTGCAGGATTAGGCAGCTTACTTTGGCGAATTTGAATGACTTGTTGCTGCAGATTTTCAGCAGTTTGCTCATCGCCTACAGCAGCTTTTAAGTCGCCATAATTTAATTTTAACGCAGCCTGTTTTAACAGTTTAAAAGTCACATGGGTAATGATGTAACGGTTGGGATGATCTTTAAAAATACTGTGTCGATAGGCAAACTGACAATCTGCAGCAACAATTGAGCTGAATTGTTGGCATTCACGATCATAGACCTGCACAGATTCAATAAACTCACCGACTTCAACGCCATAAGCACCAATATTTTGCACAGGTGAAGCGCCGACCAAACCTGGAATTAAAGCCAGATTTTGCAGACCATATAACTTTTGTTCCGTACTCCACAACACAAACTCATGCCAGACTTGTCCTGCCCCAACTTTTAGGGTGACACTTGCATCATCTTCAGCGCATTTTTCGATGCCCTGAATATCCATGTGCATGACCAAGGCATGAATATGTTCAGGCAATAACATATTGCTACCACCCGATAAAATCAGCACATTTAATTGTTCTGTCTGAGCAAATGCCAAAGCATCCTGTACATCTTGAATATTTTCAATTTTGACATAATGCGACGCAGTTGCATCTAAATTGAGCGTATTGAAAGGTTTGAGTTGCATGTTGTAGTGAATGTGCATGACTTAAACCTTCAATTCAAATTGTTGTTGTAAAACTTTCACCCATGCGCGACTACTCGACTCGCATTGATCGAGCACCCGCTCAAAACCATCGGCTTCGCCATAATATGGATCGGGTAATTCTTGCTGCGTATAATGCGGATCGTGTTCGCTCATTAAGGCTATTTCAGCGCGCAAACTGCCCAGTTCAGCTTCAGCACGGCGCATTAAAGATTGAATATTGCTTAAGTTTTCAAAATCCATCGCCAAAATCAAATCAAACTCGACAAAGTCTTGTATACGTAACTGACGCGCGCGCAATGTAGATAAGTCATAACCACGTTTGAACGCATGTTTTTGGCTGCGTAAATCTGGGGCTTTGCCTGGATGATAATTACTGGTTCCAGCAGAATCTACCAACACATTGAGTTGTTGTTCATCACAAAAATGTCGAAGTACAATTTCTGCCGTTGGAGAGCGGCAAATATTTCCCAAACAAACACATAACACCTTATATGGCGTTTTGGATGACATAAACAACCTCAAAGCTACTTTATTTTTAAGAGTCTTATGTTAAGTTATTTATGATATGAATCCTATATCGTGACCCTACAATAATGTTGAATTAAGTATAAAAATTAGGAATAAAGACGATGCAGCATTTTCAATTTCAAACAGTTGGCAACATTATTTCTGGATTGGGTTCAATTTCTGAACTAAAAACGGTTTTAACCGAAAAAAATTATAAGCGTTTGTTATTGGTCACCGATGCTGGCATTTTACAACAACAATTACATCAACCTATTTTAGAAATTTTAAAGCAACTGCAACTGGACTATGCCATTTACTCGAATGTGCAAGCCGACCCCGCAGAACAGATTGTGTTAGAAGCAGTTGATTTTGCCAAACAGCAAAATATTGATGTTGTATTAGGTTTTGGTGGGGGTAGTGCGATGGATGTCGCCAAAATTATTGCCGTGCTGAGTCATCCTGCACAAACTCAACAACTGTCAGACTTGTACGGTGTCGGCAATGCGAAAGCACCACGTTTACCGCTCATTCTAGTTTCCACTACAGCAGGCACAGGTTCAGAAGTCACACCTATTTCCATTGTCACCACAGGTGCAACCAGTAAAACAGGCATTGTTTCTCCTATTTTATATGCCGATGTTGCCATTTTAGATGCCAATTTTACCCGTCATCTACCTGCACAGATTACCGCAGCCACAGGTATAGATGCGATGGTACATGCCATTGAAGCCTATACTTCTAAAATCAAAAAAAATGCGTATTCAGATTTTCTGGCAAAACATGCGCTGCGTTTACTTGATCAAAACTTAAAATTAGTGCTTGAAGATGGCAGCAATATGCAAGCACGGCAAAACATGCTGTTTGGTTCAATGCTGGCAGGACAAGCCTTTGCCAATGCTCCTGTGGCTGCGGTACATGCGCTTGCCTATCCTTTAGGCGGACATTTCCATATTTCACATGGGCATAGCAATGCATTGGTACTAGCCGAAGTTTTAAAATTTAATGCGCCTGCAGCCAAACAGTATTATGCAGAACTGATGTGTTGGTTAGACTCACGCAGTAAAGGCTGCACAGATGGATTATGTGATTTGTTTATTGATCATTTACAAAATCATTTAGATCAAAGTGGCTTGGTGTTAAAACTCAATGCCCTAGGCATAGCAGAAAACATGCTGCCACAACTGGCAGAAGATGCGATGCTGCAAAGCCGTTTATTGCAAAACAACCCGAGAGCAATGCAAATGCAGGATGCGTTACAGATTTACCAAGCCATTTATGCCTAACATTTACGCTTAACGTTCTGTATTTAACTTTCTACATTTATTTGGGATGATTTCCACCCATTAAAGCATGACACCACGTCGATAAAAATATAGGTAAACTTGTGAAACCTGACACCAAAACCCGTGAGCAATACGCTTTTTTCTTTCCCATCCAAACTCGCTGGGCAGACAACGATATGTATGGACATGTCAATAATGTCACTTATTACAGCTATTTTGACAGCGCAGCCAATGCCCTACTGATGCAAAAAGCAGGCTTTGAACCCAAACGATCACCCTGTATTGGTTTAGTGGTCAATTCCACCTGTCATTTTTTGCAGGAATTGTCCTATCCTGAAATGATTGAAGTAGGTGTTGCTATTCAAAAAATTGGAAACTCATCCTTAATTTATGATTTGGCAATTTTTAAAAACAATCAAAATCTTGCCGCTGCACAAGGACAAGTGGTGCATGTATTTGTAGATCGAATTACACGCCAAAACTGCCCGATTCCTGACTCCATCCGCGAAGCATTACAGCCATATAAAAGCACAGATTCAGCTTGAGCTTAGCAAAAAATAAGGCTGGTTTGACCCAGCCTTAAAATTCTGCAAACAAAAGCTAACAACAGGTTATTTCAACTGAATGTTATGTAATTCGCCATCAAAGTTTTGCAAAATATCTTTCACAATCGGTTCTTGATGCAATAAATTTTCAGCCCGTTGATAAGCGCGTTGTTTGCGCTGTTGCTGCAAAATGTACGGTGTCGTGTCATCCACATTTTCATATTGCACTTTAAACAGAGTTTTACTCCACTGTTCTTTTAAAGCACTTTCTAAAGCATGTTGCAGTTGAGTCAATAACTGCTGATATTGCTCAGGAATATGAAAAACCGATTCAGCATTAATCTGCCCCGTCATTACGCCATGCTGCGCCAATTCTTGCACGGCAGGTGACAACTCGCTGTGTCTAAACCAATATTCCCACTTGTCTAAAGTCCACTCACCTTCTAAAACTTGCGGCTGTAAACGCAGAATATCCTGCGGCATTAATTGATCATCGGCATTAGATGCTATGGTTTGCTGCGGTTGTGCTGTCGCACTGGCAACATTCGGTTCGACTTCAGTCGCTGCTAAATCAAATAAAGCGGTTTCTGCATTACTTACATTTTGTGTAATTGACGGTGAAGCATTATTCGATTGTAGTGTAGATGAAACTAGCGATGTTTCGGCTGATGCAGCAAGATCACCTAACGGTGCAACCGCATCAAAACTTTCCAGTAAAAAGTCATCTTGATTTGGTGTATTGGTTGCCGCTACCGTATTATTTTCTGCTTCACTGTCTAAACCAAATAATGGTTCTGCTGCATTTGGGTCAAATACAATCTGTTCTGTTGGGGCGATATTTTGAACACTTAATACTTCTGGTGCTGACTGATCTACAGTACTTTCAGGCAGAGCATGCTCATGATTCTGAACCACGCTATTTTGTTCATCAATATCAGGTTCATCATCCAAGAAGTCATCGGAAGATGGTTCTACAATGGCAGGCTGTGCTGTGTTTTGCTCAAGGTATTCATTATCTTCATACTCAAATCCATCAATATCCTGCCCAACAGCATGATGAGTTTGAGTATCAGATGCTGCAACTGCGTCCAATTCACCCGCTTGATGCGTCTCAATGGCTGAATTTTGCATTACAGGCTGAGGGGCTTGCTCACTTTGGGTAACAAACTGAGCAGATTCAGGTGCTGTTTGTGCCGTATTAGGTACAGCAGAAACCAACACTTCATTGGCTTGCAAAGGACGAAATGCCAGCAAACGCAGCACACACATTTCAAAACCTTGCTCTTGGGTTACAGCAATTTGTAAATCGGCACGTCCTTTACAGGCAATCTGATAATAGAGCTGAATATCCTGCGCAGAAATCAGTCCTGCAAGCTGTTGTATTTTTTGATTGATCTCAGCACTGTATTTCAGGTTCAAATCTGGCAGATATTGCATGATTGCCAGTTCGTGCAGTGTCGAAATCAATTGATCCAGCACCAAAGACACATCTAAAGCTTGCTGTCTGAATTGCAATAACAACTGACTCACACGCTGCTGCTGGTTTTGATGAATCGCTAAAATCAAATCATAAATAATGGTACGGTCAATCAGCCCCAACATGTCTTTAACATCTTGATGATGAATTTCACCCTGACCATAAGCAATGGCTTGGTCTGTCAAAGACATCGCATCACGCAAAGAACCTTGCGCAGATTCAGCAATCTGCCAAATTGCATCTTGCTCTGCAACAATCTGTTCTTTGGCTAAAATATCCGTTAAATGACTGGTAATTTCATCGACCTGCAATGGACGCAAAGTAAATTGCAAACAGCGCGAAATCACAGTAATGGGGAGTTTTTGTGGGTCTGTGGTCGCAAACAGAAACTTCACATGCTCAGGCGGTTCTTCCAAAGTTTTTAGCAAAGCATTGAACGAATGTGTAGACAGCATGTGCACTTCGTCAATCAGATAAACCTTAAAACGTCCCTGAGTCGGTGCATAAGGTACGTTATCGAGCAACTCACGTGTGTCTTCAACCTTAGTACGTGACGCCGCATCAATTTCGATTAAATCAATAAAACGACCTTCATTGACCGCAGTACAGGTCGGACACACTTCACATGGGGTAGATGTCACGCCTGTTTCACAGTTCAGGCATTTGGCCAAAATACGCGCAATGGTAGTTTTACCTACACCACGTGTTCCCGTAAAAAGATAAGCATGGTGCAAACGCCCACGTTCCAAAGCACTGGTCAATGCCCGTGATACATGGTTTTGTCCCACCAATTCATTAAAATTACGAGGACGATATTTACGCGCAAGTACCTGATACATGAATGCTCCTTTTTACAGGTCTAAGCATACTGTTTTTTTGGCAAAGAGTGAACGTACAATCACGCCTAAAACCAGCCTTTACGCCCTTGCAATTGCCGATCTGCACAGCGAATGGCTTCCTGACTCAGTCCCCAAAGTCGATAATCACCAATTAAAGAACCTGCAGCAAAATTATGGGTATAGGCAAAACTGAGTTGACGGTCAGGATCACACCACGCGCCTGAACCATTAAAACCCATGTGTCCAAAACCGTGAGAGCGCTTACCCAAACTTAATACACGGTGATAGCCTAATCGCCAATGCATCGGGATAGGCATAACTCGATCACGCTGCACATATTGCACTTGGCTTAATTGCTGAAAAACTTCAGGCTGAACCAATTGCTGACCCTGCCATGATCCACTCTGCGCCAACATGGCATAAATACGTGCCAAACTTTGGGCAGTAAATACACCATTGGCAGCAGGAATCACAGCTTGCAAACCAGTATCACTAAAAAAACTAAAATTTTTCATGCCTTTGGAAATCATGCCATCCTGAAAGTCTTGCGGATTTTGCCCACTCCATGCAATGACTTTATCGAATATTGATACAGGACGTTTGCTCGATTTAGCTTGGTTTTGAACTTTAGCTGTCTGTTTATTTGTGGGTGATGAATCTGTTTGCACTGATGTCACAGCAGTTTTAAATGGTCGTGCGACACGCGAAAGCTCAGATGCAGGCACACCAAAATAAGCCCCATCCAAAGCCAAAGGTTCAACCAAGTATTGCTGCATCAGTTCAGCCAATGTTCGACCTGTAGCTTTTTCTAAAATCCCACCGACCAGCCAACCAAAAGTTAAAGGTTGATATGCCGCCTCACTTGCCACATCAAAACGAGGCTTGGCTTGAGCCAGCACATTCAGCATGTGCGACCAATCTGCCATTTCAGTCGCATCGGCTATGATATTACGTATGTCATATAAACCACTTTGATGGCTTAGTATGTGCTTTAAAGTCATCGTTGCTTTGCCATTTTGGGCGAATTCAGGCCAGTATATATAAATGGGAGTATCGTAATCGACCAGTCCTTGACTGACCAAAATATGTGCCAGTGTCGCTAATACACCTTTGCCTGTGGAATAACATACCGATAACGTATCGGCTTGCCAGTCTTCATCTGGCGACTTTTTACCTGTGTAAATATCGACGACTTTCTGACCTTGAAAGTACACCGCTAAAGCAGCTCCGCCCTGTTGGCTACGTGCATTTTGCAAACGGCTAAATTGCATCGCTAAATCATGAAACTCAGGCGCAACCCATCCACGATAATTTTCATTTTCAGCAAAAATATAATCCTTTAAATGTTGCATCGTCCTGTTTATCTCGTTTTTCTTGTTAATAAAAGTTTAGCGCAAATAAAAAGCCCAAATTTAAATAATCTGGGCTTTCGATCACTGAATTAAAGCGCGGTGACAACACCTGTCACATGCGGTTTTTGGTTTTTACTGTTACGAATTAAAAAATCTGTATTTTTAGCGTCCGTTGCAGTTAAAAACTCAACTTTAGATGGCAAATACATAGGTAACTTAAACCACACATCGACTTCATAAGCATCTGGCAAAGTTAAACTAGATAAGGCTTTGGCTTTGCTCCACATGCCGTGCGCAATCGCTTGTTTAAAGCCAAATGCTTTTGCAGTAATCGCGTGGATATGAATTAAGTTAAAATCGCCAGACGTTAAAGCATAACGGCGACCTGTATTTTCAGAAATATCCCATTCAGCTTGAACGGCATAGTTTAGCGCTTTGCTTTCTGCAGGCTTTGCAGCAGCTTTAGTGGTGGTTTTTTGACGTGCTAAATACGTGGTCAAACCTTCCATCACCACCTCATTGCCTACTTTAACGGTGGTAATAAAATCAAACTGTACGCCTTTATCATGTGGTTGCAATTCACCAAATTTACACGACAAGGTCAGTTGTTCATTCAATCCAACTTTACGGCTTTGTTTGACTTGGTTGCGAATATGCACCAAGCCCAAAATTGCAAATGGAAATGCTTCTTGGGTCATCATGTGCATTTGCAGACTTTGTGACAATACAGCCAAATAAATTGCAGGAATATAGCCGTTATTTTTAAAACCTGTCACTGCATTATAGGCTTTTAAGTGCTTTTGATCGACCTTGAATGAATCCACCACATATTCAACTTGCGGCAGAACTTTTTCACCTTTTGGCTTTTTAAAAATTAAGCCCTGAATCACTTTTGGATAGGCTAAATAGGGTTTTGGAAGTTGACTAAAATGGCGAGTATTCATACTGAACCTTTGAGAAGTTTTTCTAATTTATTTAATGGAGTTCTTTCTCCCGCTGGGAGAAAGCTAGAGAGAAGGGTTAATAATCTATCCCCTTATCTCCCTCTCCTAAATCCTCTCCCCAAGGGAGAGAACTTTGAAGGTGTTAAGCCCCTAACAAGCTTTGACCACAAACACGTACCACGTTACCATTAATACCTGTCGATGCCGATGAAGCAAAGTAAGCAATGGTTTCTGCAACGTCTACAGGTAAACCACCTTGGCTCATAGAGTTCATACGACGACCAGCTTCACGAATAGCAAAAGGAATTGCCGCGGTCATTTGCGTTTCAATAAAGCCAGGTGCAACGGCATTAATCGTGATCCCGTTGTTTAAAACAGGTGCGGTAAATTTCACGACACCAATCACGCCAGCTTTAGATGCTGCATAGTTGGTTTGACCCAAGTTGCCTGCAATACCTGAAATTGAAGATACGCAAACGATACGACCATTGGCATTTAAACCATCATTTGCCAATAAGTAATCGTTCACACGCTCAATTGCAGACAAGTTGATGTTAATGACTAAATCCCAAAGCTCTGGTTTCATATTTGCCAAAGTTTTGTCACGGGTAATCCCCGCATTATGCACAATAATATCCAAACCACCTTGTGCAGCGGCAGCTGTTTTAATTTGCTCGCCTGCATCTGCAGCAGTAATGTCAATTGCTAGCGTTGAACCACCAATTTCAGCAGCAACACGGTCTAAATCTGCTTGTTGTTGTGGAACGTCTAGGCAAATAACGTGTGCACCATCACGTGCCAACACATGCGCAATCGCTTCACCAATACCACGGCTTGCACCTGTCACCACTGCAGTTTTACCTGCCAATGGTTTTGCCCAATCTACATCTACAGTTGCAGCACTCGACACACGAATCACCTGACCTGACACATAAGCAGAACGTGGTGAAATTGCAAAACGTAACGTAGATTCTAAGTTTGCTGCAGCACCTTGATCGACATAAATTAAGTTAGCCGCAATGCCTTTTTTAAATTCTTTGCCTACCGATTTTACAAAACCTTCCAAAGCGCGTTGTGCAATGGCTTTTTTCACACTGCCTGCAGTTTCTGGTGTAGTACCAATCACCACCACGCGACCAGAAGCCTGAATTTGGCGTGAGATTGGGTTAAAGAACTCATAAAGCGCTTTTAATTGTTCAGAGTTTTCAATACCTGAAGCATCAAACACCACCACTTTAAATTTAGATTCTTTATCGCCTGGATTGAATGCACCTAAATTTAAGCCCACTTTTGCCGCAGCTTGTTGCAATTCTGCATTGTTACCTGCATAACTGTTGGCATGTACATTAGCTAAAACTTGTGCAATTGATGCAGACAAATCACTTGCAGGGGCTGCACCTAAAAGTACTGCACCTTTTACCACTGGTGTTGCAGACTCAAAACGATCTAAAAAAGTTGGGGATGGTAAACCCAAATTTTTAATGACAAATTTACCAATAGGAGATTTTGCAAATGTTTGATATTGATCAGTCATGATTATTATCTCTCATAAATTCATTTTTTGATGGATTACACGATATCTTTTAACATCAATATGATGCCAAATGCCCACATTTCAATAGCGTTACCCGTTTGTGCTAAATCATACTTGAGTTAATTATGAGATGTCTTGACCTGAATGCATTCTGCAATGTCATTGTAGTCAATTCAGCTGTCATACTATTGTGCTAATGTACGCATCAAGTAGACCCTTAACATGCTTGGAAAAGCCTTATGAGCAAAACAACTCAAGAAAATCCAGCAGTGGAAAATTCTGCAACGGATTCTGTGTCAAATACATCAACTGCTAAACGTACAAGCAAAAGTAGCAACACTGCAACCCGTTCCAACACGAGTACGACAAAAACTACACGTACCCGCACGACTAGCCGTGCTAAAACAACTGCTTCAACGCAAACAAAAGCACCATCTAATACCAATACCTCTGTTCAACAGGATAAAATTATGAGCCAAAACACTGTTCGCCGCGTTGCTATTATCGGTGGTAACCGTATTCCATTCGCACGTTCTAATGGCGCTTACTTTACTGCATCTAATACAGATATGTTTACAGCAGCATTAAATGGTCTTGTTGAACGATTCAACTTACAAGGTCAGCGTTTGGGTGAAGTTGTTGCAGGTGCAGTGCTCAAACACAGCCGTGACTTTAACATGACTCGTGAGTGCGTACTCAATACTGCCCTTGCTCCTGAAACACCAGCTTACGATATACAACAAGCATGTGGTACTGGCTTGCAGGCTGCTTTTTTAGTTGCGAATAAAATTGCACTTGGTCAAATCGAGGTTGGTGTTGCAGGCGGTGTAGATACGACTTCTGACGCACCAATCGCTTTTGGTGATGGTTTGCGTAAAGCATTGCTCGAATTGAATATTGCAAAGACAGGTAAAGACCGCTTAAAAGCATTAACCAAAATCAATATTAAAGATTTAATGGATGCGCCACGTAACGGTGAACCACGCACAGGTTTATCAATGGGCGACCACCAAGCCATTACTACGTTGGAATGGGGCATCTCTCGTGAAGCGCAGGATGAGTTAGCAGCTTCATCTCACCAAAAAATGGCAGCTGCCTATGACGAAGGTTTCTTTGATGATCTCATCACGCCATTTTTAGGTTTAGAACGTGACAATAACTTACGTGCAGATTCTACTGTAGAAAAACTAGCGAAGTTAAAACCTGCTTTTGGTAAAGGCGACGCGCGCACTATGACTGCAGGTAACTCGACTCCACTAACCGATGGTGCATCTTGCGTATTACTTGCCTCTGAAGAATGGGCAAAAGCCAATGGTCACGAAGTCTTGGCATATTTGACTTTCCAAGAAACTGCAGCAGTTGATTTTGTAGGCAAAAAAGAAGGTTTGTTGATGGCACCTGCGTACGCTGTTCCACGTATGCTTGAACGTGCTGGTTTAACATTACAAGACTTCGATTATTACGAAATTCACGAAGCGTTTGCATCTCAAGTCTTGTCGACCTTAAAAGCATGGGAAGATCCGAACTTCTGTAAAGAGCGTTTAGGTTTAGATGCACCTTTAGGATCAATTGATCGTAGCAAGCTGAACGTCAAAGGTTCATCTTTGGCAGCAGGTCACCCATTTGCAGCAACAGGCGGACGTATTATTGCCACTGCGGCGAAACTTCTGAATCAAAAAGGTTCAGGTCGCGTATTGGTGTCAATCTGTGCAGCAGGCGGTCAAGGTGTAACAGCCATTATTGAAAAATAATTCTGCCTAGTTCTAATTTAGATAGAGATAAAAGCCACTTGATTCATTCAGGTGGCTTTTTTATAACCCTAAATTTATAGCAGCCAACTTTTAATTAGCTACTAGCGCTTTATCTGACTGAATGTTGCGGGGCATAACCCAGTTTCGCTTCAATATGGTCATAACAATATTGAAAAATAAAGGTATAGAGCAAAATGCTGAGCGTCATCAGCAAATCAATCAAAATTGCCTGCAGCAGGGATATTTCTAAGGCATACGCCACCATGGGAATAGTGGCGAGCATTAAGCCACCTTCAAAACCGATTGCATGTAAAACGCGGATTTTAAAAGTTCTGCGTAATTGGTGTTGCGCTTCAAACTTTTCAAAATAATGATTGAAAAACATATTCCACAGCACCGATGTCACCGCCATCGCAATGCCTAGACCACCTGTCACTTGCATTGGCATTTCAAACACATAACTTAATGCCAAAGCAATGATGACCAATAAAATCACTTCATAACTCAGGGCATGTACCCATCTTCTTTTGGAAATCAACATCTGCTTACTCAAATACTTATCCTTCCCCGCTTATTTTATTTTCATTTAATTGACCAATCGAGTTAGAATCCATCAATAATATTGAAAGATAAAAGCCAACCTCTGTCATGAATATCAATCAAGATCAGCTGATTATTTTTATCACCGTCATGGAAACGGGTTCTTTTTCTGCAGCTGCACGTCAATTGGGCAAAGTGCCTTCGGCAATTAGTATGTCAATTGCCAATTTAGAAATTGATTTAGACTTAAAACTGTTTGAACGGGTTGGGCGTGAACCTCTGCCTACCCCACAAGCACAGAGTCTTTACGAAAAAAGTAAACAACTGCTCATAGAAATGAAGCAGTGGAAACAGCATGCTTTTGCACTCAGTTCTGGGCTAGAACCCCACTTAAATATTGTGGTGGTATCTGAATTACTACACACTCGCTGGACAGATTATATTGTGCTGCTAGAACAGCAATTTCCTGAATTGCAGATCAATATTTTCTCTGCACCACAAGAAGATGCGTTACATTTACTGATGACTCAAGCAGCGGACTTGGCCTTTATGTTTGAACGCGAACAATTACAAAGCAGTGAACAATTTGTGGAATTAAAACGTGAAATTTTAGTGCCTGTCGCTGCCCGACATTCACCGCTGGCTGAATCTGATCAAGTCAGTTTTGAACAGATTTTACAAAATCGGCAAATTGTAGTGGCGAGCCGTGATCGGCAGATTAAACCCGAGTTGTTATTTTCTAAGCACTATTGGCGTACCGATAATCATCATTCTGCCTGCAGTATGATTAAGCAGGGTTTAGGCTGGGGTGTCTTGCCCTTGGAAATGCTGAATGAACATCCCGAACTACAACACGAATTAAAAATTTTACAGCTGCTAGATTTCACCCCAAAATTTGAATATTTTGTCGATTTGGTCTGGAGCCGAGAACATCAATTGGGCGCTGCTGCTCATTTTTTGATTAATCACGTCCGAAATCTGAGAAAAACTGGTAAATAATCCACAAACCCTCTTACTTGGTACTTGGGTTAAAAGCTGTTTGTGATATAACTGAATGTATAAGCAATAACCTAAGAACTAGATCTCGAATGACACAGACAGCCTTAAATCAACTAAAAAACTTAACCACCATTGTTGCAGATAGTAGTGACTTGGCTGCGATTGAAAAGTTTCGTCCTTTGGATGCGACCACCAACCCATCACTCATTACGGCGGCTGCAAATCAACCTGAAAATAAAGCGTTGATTGAAGCTGCATTTGAGCAAGCCAAAGCTGAAGGTTATACAAATGATCTATTGGTTGAGCGCAGCATTGATATTTTAACGGTCAAATTTGGTGTAGAAATTTTAAAGCTGATTGAAGGTCGTGTTTCGACTGAGGTGGATGCTTCTTTGTCTTATGACAGTGATGCGACCATTGCCAAAGCCAAAGAACTTTTAGCACTGTACCAAGCTTATGGTGTTCATTCAGACCGCATTTTGATTAAGATTGCATCGACATGGGAAGGCATTCAAGCGGCGAAAGTGTTGGAAGCCGAAGGCATTCACACCAATTTAACCTTATTGTTTGGTTTACATCAGGCACATGCTTGTGCAGATGCCAAAGTGACGTTGATTTCACCATTTGTGGGTCGTATTTTAGATTGGTATAAAAAAGCTGAAAATGTCATGTACTACCCTATTGAAAAAGATCCGGGTGTACTTTCGGTGAAGAAAATTTATCAATTCTATAAACAGCATCAAGTACAAACTGAAATTATGGGCGCGAGTTTCCGTAGTATTGATCAGGTTTTGGCTTTAGCTGGTTGTGATTTATTGACCGTTGCACCAAATTTATTGGCAGAACTTGAAGCTGATGAACGAGAAGTCGCTGCAGCGTTATCGACCAATGGCATTCAAGTTCAAGCTGAACCACTGGCAGCAATTGAAAAGGAACAATTCAAAGCGCAACTTGAGGCAGATTTGATGGCGTTCCAATTGTTACAAGGCGGCATTGATGGCTTTATTAAAGCGCGTGAGCAACTTGCCACCCTATTACGCCAGTCTTTCGGCTTAGATGCAGAGATTAAAGCTTAAGCTTTAACCTATCCCAGTAAAATTCCAAAATTTTTACTAAGCCACAAAACCGATGTTGTTATACTGCAACATCGGTTTTTATTTAGGTGAGTTTGCGTGTTTGGTATTAGTGACCTCAGCACTTTTATAATTGGCACAACCTTAATTGTGCTCTTGCCTGGCCCAAACTCACTCTATGTCATGTCAGTGGCTTCACGCTTTGGGATACGCACAGGCTATGCAGCTGCTTTCGGTGTATTTACGGGTGATCTGATTTTAATTGTGTGCACCATTTTAGGGGCAGCCTCATTATTGCATGCTTTTCCATGGCTATTCACCTTATTAAAAGTAGTTGGTGCGCTCTACTTAGGCTATTTAGGTATTAAACTACTGATTGCAGCCTATAAAACATGGTTTCCACAAACCAGAACTTCGCACGCCAATCTTTCTACAACAGCAACGAGCAATACAACTGAACGGGTTCATCCCTACCGAACTGCTTTAATGATTAGCGTTATTAACCCAAAAGCAATTTTGTTTTATTTGTCTTTTTTTGTGCAATTCGTCAATCCTGATTACACCTACCCGATGCTGAGCTTTGCTGTTTTAGCCATCGTCCTACAAATCATTAGCATGGGTTATTTATCTATCTTGATTTTTTCAGGAGTCAAATTAGCCAGTTATTTCAATCAACGCTATAAAATTGCAGCCATTTGCGTTGCAAGCATTGGTATTTTGTTCTGCGGTTTTGGCTTTAGACTGGCAAGCTCAACGCTATAAAAAAAGTATAAAAAACACTTTTGACTATTTGTTCAAATGTGTATGATCTGTTCATAAATTATAGAAAATATGTCTAAGAAAGCATGCAAAAACTTTTAAATGACTTCTCTGTGCCTGCAGTATTTGCAGGTTTTATTACCTTCTTGGTCGGTATTAGTGTTTCCGCGGTTTTAGTCATTCAGGCAGCACAAATTTTAGGCGCAAGTGCTAAGCAAATCAGCTCTTGGTTTTGGGCGTTGGGTTTAGGTATTGGTCTAAGCGGGCTGATTTTATCTTGGAAATTTAAATATCCTGTGGCGACCTCATGGTCTACCGCAGGCTTGGCACTGATTATCGCCACGGGCAGCGGTTATAGCTTACACGAAGCAATTGGCGCATTTTTGTTTTGTGGCGTACTCACAGCAGTGCTTGGCTTTTTGGGTATTTTTGAAAAGGTACTGACTTATATTCCACAAAGCTTAACCAGCGCCATGTTGGCAGGTGTGCTGCTTAAATTTGGGATTGCCCTATTTACCAGTCTGCAAGAAGCATGGGCATTTATTTTGTCTTTATTGGCAGCCTATGTATTGGCAAAACGATTTAGCCCGCGTTATAGCATTGTTTTAACTGTATTGATTGGGGTCGCACTATGCCCAATCTTCTTGCAATTTCAAATGCCGAGTGTGCAATGGAGTATTGCACAACCAGTTTGGATGCAACCTGAATTAAGTTGGTCTGCTATTTTAGGTTTAGCCCTGCCTTTGTTTGTCATTAATATGGCATCGCAATATTTACCCGGTCTTGCCATGATCAAAAGCTATGGCTTTAACCCGAATGTACGTCACCTAATTGGCTGGACAGGCATAGCACAAGCGATTTTCGCGCCATTTGGATGTTTTAGTGTCAATATCGCATCCATCAGTGCTGCTATTAGCTTAGATGATCAATCGCATCCCGATGCCAGTAAACGCTATATTGCGGGAATTAGCTGCGGTTTGTTTTATATCTTGATGGGGATCTTTGCTGCAACGCTCACCAGTTTGTTGATGTCATTCCCAGCTGTTTTTATTACTGCTTTGGCAGGAATTGCACTGCTTGGCACTATTGGACACAACATCGCCCTCGCCTTTCAGCACGTTGCAGAGCGTGAAGCCGCTTTATTGACCTTTTTATTTAGTGCTTCTGGGGTGCAGTTTTTTGGTATTGGTTCTGCATTTTGGGGACTGATTTTTGGTTGTGTGGTTTTGGCAGTTTTAAAGTTTAAACAAAGCAAAAGCTAAATAACTTAAGCAGTTAACAAACACTTTTTTCTGAAGCATCGTATTGATTTATTGTATGCGCGATACATTAGGGTCTGCTGTGCTTCGGATAAATTCTACTGTTTTAGCAAAAGTTTGCTGGCTTTCTTTTTGGTGCATAAAAAATTGATATTCGTGAATTAACCATGCTTTTATATCTGGATAAAATGCTGTCGTCACAGGAATCTGCTGTTGCTGTAAAGCATGCAGCATCGGCATAGATTGAGTTTCTGTTAAAAAGTCCTTGTTACCACCACTGATAAATACCGCAGGATAGTTTGCCGTTAAATGTTGAATAGGCGAAATATTCTTCAGAAATTCACTGTCCTGTTTCCGATCTCCCGTGTAAGCCTGCACCAAATTATAAACACCCCACTCTACGATATTCATTTCATCTGGCGCAGTTTCAACAAACGCTTTTAGATCATAAATCCCGCAGTGCAAAATCAGCCCTTTAAGTTGTTTGCGCTGAATAGTCGGCTGTAAATTAGACTGCTGTGCAAATGCAGGATTACTCAATAATGCGGCATAATGGCTAGCTAAATTCGCCCCTGCAGAATCGCCTGCTAAATATAATTGTTGTGGATTAAGCTGATATTTTTCTGCATGTTGCGTGATGTAATTTAAAGCCTGATCAATTTGTTGCAACTGAGTAGGATAAGTTGCATGCGGGGCAAATTGATATTGTACGGCAATTACATTAAAGCCCTGCGCGGCTAATAATTTAAAATAGCCACGTGCGTGGGCTTTTGAACCTGCAATCCAGCCACCACCATGAATCCAGACAATTGTCGGGCGTGCCGCTAAATCTTGCAATTGACTGTCTTGATACAAGTCAAAACTCAAATTGGGCTGCGTTGCATACACAATATCATGCTGCACTTTTATGTTTTTGGGTGCATAGCGATCCATGTTTTTTTGCTGCAAACCTGTGGTGAGATTAAATGCACTAGCAATGATTCGACTGTTCTGCTGCGTGGTTTGACAAGCACTTAACAATATAAAACACAGCAACATCCAAAATAATTTCAAACCACATTTCCCTCAAGATTCATACGCCCAATTCAAACCCAAGTTATTCAAAATATTAGGATCCAGGGTCTGTTGATACTTCGTCTATGTTTGCGACGATGCATATTTTTTAGCTGATATAAGGCATGAGGCAGGAAATTTAGTCATTCTAAATGACTGACTCATAACGCAATAGCAGCAAAAAATATGCTCGTCCTGAAAGGCTGTGGCTAAAACTTTCTCAGATTGCGTTATGAAACTTGGCAATAGTCTCGCTATTCCCTGCGTTTCATGCCTGATCTGCTCAGTTTTAGCCTACAGCGCAAGCCATTTATGAAATGTCAACAGACCCTAGGGATTAGTCGGTAATTTCCATTCCCAAGGCTTGACTAAATTTGGTCTGATCTTTAGGTGAAACCAATACAAATTTTGGCTGCCCCGCTAGAAGATAATCAATTTTTAAACGCTTCAGCGACAAAGCAGGTGACGCTACCGAATTATTGGTTTTAGATATTTTTTGAATACTGTCGCGTGGAATGTCCCATTTTAAAAACATGCAACGGATCTGCAAGCGTTCTGCATCGACCTGATAGCGCGTATTGAACACAGGCCACCACAACACAAAAATGGTAATGAAATACACCCCTGTGTGCACAGGAAATGCTGGCATCGTGCCTTTGGCGTACATGGTCAGCAATAACTGAATCAATAGACCAGACATACAAATCACAAAAGCCAAAACCCACCAATCTTTTTTAGAACGAAACGTTTGCATAAAAATTCCCCTATTTACTTCATTCTATACATAAAAGTAGGTCTGGATTAAAGCTCGTTGCTGAAATTGCTCAAAAATGTCATAAAAAAACGCCCCGAAAGGCGTTGTGATACTCTAAAACACATAAGGGCGAATAAAAATTAAGAAGAAAATCCCCAGCATTAAAAACCATTTTAAGAAATAGTACACACGACTATTTTTAGCTTTTAAAGCCTTGGCTTTTAAACGCACTTGATAGACATAGCCAAAGACTTTATTTAAGCCACCCGTCTGATCGCCTGCTTCATTCGGAGAGCTTGCTGCGGTCATCACATTTTTGCCAAACCAGTGATTAAACTTTTGCATCCAGCGAGATTTTAACGGACGCTCGACATCGGCAAAGAAAATAATACGGTTTTGAGAAGTGCCATTTTCAGCATAGTGAATATAGGTTTCATCAAACACCACACTTTCACCATCACGCCATGAATACCGTTCACTATCGACATCAATAAAACAACGGTCATCATTTGGTGTCATCAATCCCAAGTGGTAACGCAATGAACCTGCGTACGGGTCGCGATGACGCACTAAACGACTGTCGGGCGCAAGTTCAGTAAACATCGCCGCCTTAATGCTAGGCAAAGTTTTTAATAATGCTGTGGTTTTTGGACATAATTCTGCGGCAGATGGATGCGCGGAGTCATACCATTTTAAATAAAAACGCTTCCAGCCTGTTTTAAAGAATGAGTTAAATCCCAAATCATCGTAGCTACTTGAAGCTTTAATACCACCCTGTTCATACAAAGCTTTGGCTTCATCACGAATCATTTCCCAATTGTCATCCAAAACCTTTAAATCTTGAAAGTGCTGGGTGTCGATATAAGGTTGATTCGGCACTTTAGAAAATAAGTACATTAAATAGTTGATCGGTGCGAGAATGGTAGAATGGTCAAAAAACTGACGATAAAAACTATGACGCACCTTGCCGCGCTGTTGAATATACAACGCTGAAGCGATAAAAATCGCCAAAATAACCCACTTCAACATAGAACAACCCAAATTGCTGAAAACAGCTGAAATTCAAAAATGGCGCATATTCTACTCAATTTCAGCGCATGAGGTCATAGCAGAAAATAGAACACAGCATTGCAAGTCGCTGTCCAAACCTATCGACTTCATGCTTTAAAACTTATCATCAAAACAAGGGATTGACTTTTCTGTCCCAAACAACCCACTGATAACATCTATTTATCAAGCTTTTCTAAATCGAAAATGCAATACAACCTGATTAAAAATAAAAGAGAAAACAATCACTTTCATCTTTCTTTAAACATAGGATTTTAAAATCGGGTCAAAAAGCAATTCCGCGCTATGAGAAAAATCATGACCCTTGCGTCACGGCTTGATACAACTTGCTATATTTTTTTTCGATATAGTTATCGTAAGATTAGCGAGGCATATATGTGTGCAGGACTATCGCACACGCTTCATAACATCAACTTAGAAGTCCTCCAAAATAAAGGAGATCAGGCATGATCCACGCTGGCAATGCCATTACCGTCCAAATGCTTTCGGACGGAATTGCAGAATTCCGCTTTGACTTACAAGGTGAGTCGGTCAACAAATTTAACCGTGCAACGATTGAAGACTTTAAAGCTGCGATTGAGGCTGTTAAAGCAAACAATGAAGTGAAAGGTTTAATCGTCACTTCTGCGAAATCAACCTTTATCGTGGGTGCAGACATCACCGAATTTGGCGCAAACTTCGCTCAAGGCGAACAAGCTATTGTGGATTGGGCATTGCCTGTTCACGACATCTTCAATGCTTTTGAAGATTTAGAAATTCCTAAAGTTGCTGCAATCAATAGTATGGCATTGGGCGGTGGCTTTGAAATGTGTTTGGTATGTGACTACCGTGTCATGTCAGACCAAGCACAAGTGGGCTTACCAGAAATCAAACTCGGTATTTTCCCGGGCTTTGGTGGTACGGTTCGTTTAAGCCGCGTTATTGGTATCGACAATGCGGTTGAATGGATGGCAATGGCCAACCCTAAACGTCCTGATGCTGCACTTAAAGACGGTGCTGTAGATGCTGTAGTTGCTGCAGATCAATTACAAGCGGCTGCGCTTGATTTGGTTAAACAAGCCATTGCAGGTCGTTTGGACTGGAAAGCAAAACGCCAAGAAAAATTAGACCCAGTGAAATTGAACCCACTTGAACAAATGATGGCGTTCAACACTGCAAAAGGTGCGGTATTAGCGAAAGCGAATCCTGCACAATACCCTGCACCAAAACTCATGCTTGATTCTTTACAAGCAGGTGCAAGCTTGCCACGTAATGACGCACTCAAAGCGGAAGCGGAAGGCTTTGCTAAAGCTGCGGTAACGCCACAAGCAGGCGCGTTGATTGGCTTGTTCATCAACGACCAAGTGGTGAAGAAGACCTCGAAAAAATATGAAAAAGGTGCGCATCCTGTTAACCAAGCGGCTGTACTCGGCGCGGGTATCATGGGTGGCGGTATTGCTTACCAAGCGGCAAGCAAAGGCACACCAATTATCATGAAAGACATTGGCAATCCACAATTGGCATTGGGGATGTCTGAAGCAAACAAATTGCTGACCAAACAAGTTGAACGTAAAAAAATGACACCTGCCAAAATGGGTGAAACTTTGGCACGTATCCGCCCAACTTTAAGCTATGACGAGTTTAAAGAAGTAGATATCGTGATTGAAGCCGTGACTGAGAATCCGAAAGTCAAAGGCATTGTGTTGGCTGAAACTGAAAAATCAGTACGTGAAAACACCATTATCGCGTCAAACACATCAACCATTTCGATTACACGTTTGGCAGAAAACCTACAACGTCCAGAAAACTTTGTCGGCATGCACTTCTTTAACCCAGTGCACATGATGCCATTGGTAGAAGTGATTCGTGGTGAAAAAACTTCACCTGAAGCGATTGCGACTACTGTGGTACTTGCTCAGAAAATGGGTAAAACACCAATCGTAGTGAATGACTGCCCAGGCTTCTTGGTGAACCGCGTATTGTTCCCTTACTTTGGTGCATTCGACTTGTTACTTAAAGATGGCGCAGACTTCCAGCAAGTTGACAAAGTCATGGAAAAATTCGGCTGGCCAATGGGCCCTGCTTACCTGATGGACGTTGTTGGTATCGACACGGGCGTTCACGGTGCAGAAGTCATGGCAGAAGGTTTCCCAGACCGTATGAAGCCAGACTATAAAGGCTCAATCCAAGTCATGTACGAAAACAAACGTCTAGGTCAAAAAAATGACGTTGGTTTCTACAAATATGAATTGGATCGTAAAGGCAAAAAAGCCAAAGTGGTCGACCCAACTGCGTATGAGCTTGTAGCATCTGTAGCAACATCTGAAAAACGCGAATTTGATGCACAAGAAATCATTGACCGTATGATGCTTGCGTTCTGTAACGAAACTGTACGTTGCTTAGAAGACAACATCGTGGCGACACCATCTGAAGCAGATATGGCGATGATTATGGGCGTAGGTTTCCCTCCATTCCGTGGTGGTCCATGCCGTTACATCGACCAAACAGGTGTTGCTGAATATGTTGCGCTTTGCGACAAGTATGCACACTTAGGAAAAGCTTATGAAGCGCCACAAATGTTGCGTGACATGGCTGCTAACAACAAAAAATTCTACGGTTAAGGAGCAACGTGAATGGCTACTTTAAATCCACGTGACGTTGTCATCGTTGATGGCGTACGTTCTGCAATGGGTAAAACCAAAAACGGTATGTTCCGCAATGTACGTGCTGACAGTCTATCGGCTGAATTGGTTCGTGCTTTAGTTGCTCGTAACCAGTTTGATGTCAACGAAGTTGAAGATGTGATCTGGGGCTGTGTTAACCAAACCCTAGAACAAGGTATGAACATTGGTCGTAATATTGCTTTATTGGCTGATCTTCCAAAAACAGTAGCGGGTCAAACTGTAAACCGTCTGTGTGGTTCTTCAATGCAAGCGATCCACACCGCTGCGGCACAAATTTCAACCAATCAGGGTGATATTTTCATCATTGGTGGTGTAGAGCACATGGGCCACGTGGGCATGATGCACGGTATCGACATCAACCCTGCTGCATCGAAGCACTATGCCAAAGCCTCAAACATGATGGGCTTAACTGCTGAAATGTTGGGTCGCATGAACGGTATTTCTCGTGAAGAGCAAGATGCCTTTGGTGTGGAATCACACCGTCGTGCATGGGCTGCAACGCAAGAAGGCCGTTTTAAAAACGAAATCATTGGCATTGAAGGTCATGATGCAAACGGCTTTAAACAACTATGCGACATCGACGAAGTGATTCGTCCAGATGCTAACCTTGAAGCATTCCAAGCTTTACGTCCTGTATTTGATCCGAAAGGCGGTACCGTAACTGCGGCGACATCTTCAGCATTGTCTGATGGTGCTTCTGCTATGTTGCTTATGTCTGCTGAACGTGCACAAGCATTAGGTTTGAAACCACGCGCGGTGATTCGCTCTATGGCCGTTGCAGGCTGTGATGCAGCAATCATGGGTTATGGCCCAGTACCTGCAACGCAAAAAGCACTTAAACGTGCGGGCTTGTCAATTGCAGACATTCAAACCTTTGAATTAAACGAAGCGTTTGCTGCACAAGGTCTATCTGTTCTAAAAGGCTTAGGCATTTATGATCAGCAAGATCGTGTGAACTTGAACGGTGGTGCAATTGCACTCGGTCACCCATTGGGTTGTTCAGGTGCGCGTATCACCACCACGTTGTTGAACGTGATGGAACAACAAGACACGCAAATTGGTCTTGCGACCATGTGTATCGGTCTTGGTCAAGGTATCGCGACAATTATTGAGCGTGTGTAAAAAGTCTTCGTAATAAAAAAATCCTCGCATCATGCGGGGATTTTTTATTTTGTTGTTTTGAGCTGTTCTAATTTTTAAATTTTATTCTTTTGCATTGTTATCTTGAAGACTAGATGGCTGATCAGTTGTGATTTACCTGCACGGCTTAAACCAACAACTCCCCCATCAACCATGTCATATAGCGTTCTTTATCCATAAAGTCTGGGGCGCTGCCTGTATCCAAGCAATAATATTGTTGATTAAATTCAATCACAATTTGTTCAGTCTGATGCCAATCTTCAACCAAACGAAAGTGCTGATTAAAGAAGTAACGGTTCTTGCCCCAATTATTTAAATTTTCGAGTTTCGGGTAGTTTTTATTTTCTAAGAATTGCAAATACAGTTGTTGAATATCATCAAAGACTTGAATGCTGTTCATATTGGACCTGCCTAGCTGAGCAATTAAATCAACAGGCACAGTTTAGGCAAGAGATTTGAACGGCAGATGACATTCTTTTGACAATTTGATGTAAGGATTTGCCAGACCTTACAACTTGCTTTCCAGTGCCCGCTGATGCTGCTGAGTGATCTCTTGCATTTGCGTATTGAGCTGCACCATCTCTTGATATACCGCATTAAATTCTTTCAAGGCTGCATCTTCATAGAACATGAAGGTATTGTTTTTGAGCTCCCATTTATTGTTTTTTAAAATTGCAAACAACACATACGCCTTACCCAAATTTTTCTTTTCCAATTCAAATAATGCGTGTCCTTGGTCATTATGGCGGCTTTCTAGCAAAGATTCTGCTAAATGACGGCGCAAATTATGATTGATTTCAAGATTCTCAATCTGCTCCAAAGCCATCGCTTCATGCTGTTCTAAATGTTCCTGATACAGCTCTACCATGGCACGTACTTGCACCAACATGGCTTCGGTATCAGCATAGTCTTGTTTTTTATCTGCAGCAAGTCGTTGAGGATCTAAAAACTGATCCCAATTCAAGGCTTTTAATTCACGTAAATAGCTATTGCGCGCTTCGGCACTTTGCACCATGTGACTCAAGACAAAACTCGCCATAATTTGATAGTCGCCATCTAAACGATTATCTTTTAAGTCAATTTGAATCGGCTTAGACCAATCCTGTGCCTGTACAAAAATTTGTTCGGCTTTTTCATAAATCACATTTTGATAAGCATGCAATTGAGTGACTTGTTTTTGCTGCTGTTGATATTGATAAAACATCCCGCCAAAAATCAGCAGCGTTGCACATCCTATAATTAGCACTATACGTCGCATGCGTGCCCTCTTATTTTTTAGTATTTGCAATATCTTAGCGTGAAGCCTGTCACATTTGTATAGCATTTTATGCTTATTTTCTAATGCAGCCATTAGAATATAGTGAAATAAATCAATTCATTTATGCCTTTATATGATTCTGTATCCATGACGCTATTTGATCAGATGCTCAAAAATAAGTTTAGCATCGCTTTATGCTTTAAATTTTATGTAACATCCCCATCTTAGTAAAAAACAGAATTTGAGATTGTTCATGCGCGTTGATATTTGGTCAGATATTGTTTGCCCGTTTTGCTATATCGGCAAAAAACGTTTAGAGGCTGCTGCTGAAGAAGCAGGTGTAGAATTAGAAGTGCATTGGCACAGCTTTGAACTTGATCCAGATGCGCCACCGCGTCAGGAAGTGTCCAATTCAGAGCGTTTGGCACAAAAATATGGGCGCAGCCTTGCCGAAGTAGAAGACATGCAGCGTAATATTGCCGAAATGGCAAAAGCTGAAGGCATTGACTTTCAATGGGAAAATGCCAACTCTGGCAATACCTTTAATGCCCATCGCTTGGTGCATTTAGCGCAAAGCAAAGGCTTGGGCAGCGAAGCCAAAGAGGCTTTTTTCTATAGCTATATGACTCAAGGTTTGGCAATTGGCGAGCGTGAAACACTAGAAGATGTTGCATCACGTATTGGGCTGAATCCTGTAGAAGTGGATGATGTTCTAGATTCTGACGAATATGCCGACTTTGTAAAATTTGACCAAGAAGTTGCACGTGAACAATTAAACGTCACTGGCGTACCGTTCTTCGTATTTGATCAGCGTATTGCTTTAGCAGGTGCACAGCCACGTGAAGTCTTTGTGCAAGTTCTGCAAAAAGCCCTTGAAACAGCAAGCGAGCTAGAGCTTGAAGATGCAGCAAGCTGCGATGCAGAACAATGCGATGTGTCTGAACCCAAAGCTTAAGATTGAAATACAGACAAGGCTGAATAGTGTTCTTCCGGCTAATTAGACGCACAAAAAAATCCCATTACGGGATTTTTTGTGCTTTTAAAATGGGTCAAAGTTCCAGCTTTGCCCCGCAACCATGCTTCGGTTAGTTGTCATCTTACTATGCTTCGTTAATGAAGCGAGGTGTTATTCAACCAAGAAGCTGATTTTTAAATTGACCCGATACTCCGTGATTTGATTGTCTTTAACCACCACTTTTTGTTCGTTAATCCACGCCCCTTGGACATTTTTAATTGTTTCTGTCACTTTAGCGATTCCAGTCTGAATCGCGTCTTCAAAACTTTTTGTACTGCTTGAATTAACTTCAACTACTTTTGCAATTGCCATGATTTTCTCACTGTCCTTTATCGTTATTGGAATTCCATCATAGATTAAAAAAACCGCATTTTTAGACTGTTTAACCAATCACAGCCAAAACATTACATGATTTCACACTGTCAAAAATTGTCACCATTCACCCTCATTTCAGACTTATCCAAATACAAATTTTGCAGACATCTCAACCATTTAAGCCTACACAAAAAACTAGAGCTAAAACTCTAATATATTGTTTTATATTGCTATTTTTAAAATAATTGCCGAAATGATCATTTTGTAAATTTTAAACTTTGTTATGATTCATGTGAATTTTTTATTTCGTTTGATCTCCCTACGATGTCTATTCTTCTGCCTAGACATTAACACTTTGGATGGATATTCCCATGAATATGTTTAAATCTGTTTTGATGGTTTCACTTTTAGCAATTGCTGCAAATGTATCTGCTCAAATTGTGCATGTACCTGATTTTCCAACTCAAAAAGTGAATACAGAATCGGCTGCATCTGAAGCTGTTGTAAATGAACCAACTTCGCAAAAGGCAGCTTAAGTTACGCGTTTTATCCACAAATTTTAGCTGTATTAATCTCTCCCATTTCTCTCCCCAAACAGCAGTCTAAAGCAGGCTGCTGTTTGTTTTTCTAATGCTAAATTTGCTTTAAATCGTCCATGCAACATCTAAAAACTGTGTTCTACCCAATTGCTAATACTTTTTTGGCACTGCGATTTAAATTTTTTTGATTATTTTTCATATAAAAAGCGCATTTTTTGTCAATAATGTCTAAAAAAGCACAAAAGCTGACAATTTTTAGCATGTATTTTTTAATTAAATCCATATAATTAAAGTGATTTTTTTTCATTGCTATAGCAGATGCCTATGCAACAACTTCAAGCACTTATACAAAGAAAAATTCCACCTCAAGCGATTGAGGTCAACCATTTAATAGAATTAGCCAAACGCTATCCTCAACCACAATCGGCAGAATATAAATTGATTGAATTGGCTCTGAATATTGTCTTGGCAGATTATTTGGAAAAAGCACAACAACATATTTAAGTATGCATCAATGAATACACTAGAAAAATCACTGTTGATTAAAGAATTACGCGACTTAATTGATGCTTTAACGCATAAAAGACTCAGTCTGTATGAAACAGCCAAAGCCAAAGCACGCATTAAAGAAATTTTTATGCTGTGCGATAAACCGATTTTTCAAAAACAGTTGCTCACATTTAAAGCCTCACAAAATCCAATTCAAACTGCGGTAACTTTTGCAGAACAAAGTTTATATGCACAATCTTTTCGTGGCGTATTTACACAACTTGAAGCACTTGAAACAGTACTTTATCAACAGCCTGAAGCAGGTTGGGCGATTTTGTATCAACCGAGAGCAGGTTGGCAAATTTGGTTAATTCCTGCTGCAGACCGCACTGCTCTGCTAAGCGAATTTCAAGATTTAGAGCAGGTCTATCGCTGGATGTTGGAACAGCAGCAACAGTATCACTGCCTTCAAACCGATGCAGAACTGAAACAAGCTGCTGTGCTAGAAGCTGCTCAAACTGTAACGATAGAAGCAGCACAAACTCAACCAATTTTTGCCACTGTAGACCCAGAAGAAAATAAAGCTGTAGATTCGCCAATTCAATTTGAATTCATTACAGACCACATCGCTACAGAAGAAGTTGCCTCGTCTGATACTCAAGTTGTGGACGTGGCTAAAGATGAACTTACAATTGAACCGACAGCAGACCAAACGATCATTTCCAATGCAACATTGGATATAACTCAGCCTGATGCAACGACAATAGATACTGCCCAGATGACGGCTGGCACGCAAAAACCAAGCGTCAACCCAGCTTATAATCTATTGTTAAGCCAATATAGTTGCCCCATTTCTGCGCTGAATCTTAGCCAAAATGAGTCAGCACAGTTGTATCGGGTCTTTTTGCCTGAAGCGCCAGAAGTCACGCAATATGCCGATGTATTGGTGCATTTGTCTGATCCCGAAGAAGATCAGCAACAGGTGTTGGCGCGTGCGGTATATTTGGCAGAACAAACCAATACGCAAGGACGCTTTATTAAATATGTGGTACTGCTTGGCGCATTAGATCAAATGCAAGCGATTCGTTTGACTCAAAACTTTTGCCAACAGTTTGAACATGAAATTGCAGCAATACGTGAAATTTCTTGGGAAAAATTACAAGAACATTTATTTGATTTCGATCAGCTTTTTCAATGCTATAGTCATGATGCTCAAATCGTGTGGCAGCAAGAGCATTATTTTCCTTTCATTCCAATACAGCACATTCAAACTACTAAGTTTATTCAGTTTGAAGAAAGTGAAGCACAGAGTCATACCCCTTTGATTTTACTGAAAGAACGACAAAAAATTCGTGTGATTCATGGTCAAAAGCGCTTACAACTGTCCCGTACTGAACAAGCTATACCGCACATTTTATTAGATCGACAACAAGGTATTAGTTGGCAAATGATTCAAAAAGTCATCTCCCAATTACAGCAACCGATTGATGCTTTGCAGTTATGCCAAGCACTTCAAATGTATCAAGAAAAAGAGGTTTCTGCCTAAAAACTGCCGTTTATATTATGATTTTGTAGCCAAGTCTTGCTTTTATCTCATAGATTTTCAACACTAACAAAAATGGCTTAAAGATCAGTAAATAATGTCAAGAATAAAGCACACATCGCCTTTTATATTAAGCTGTCTCTTAAGTGGGGTCGCAGGCATCACTTTTGCACAAGAATCAACTCAAGCAGTGGATCAAGCCCATACGCCACTGCCACCTTATGAATTGCCTGTCGCTCCGCCAAGTGCAGCAGATAAAAACGGTTTTTATTACACGATTCCACGTTGGATTGATGCTACACCGACGGTGTTACCCGAACAATCCAATGAACCCATTGTACCTGCCACCGCAGAAACGGAACATTTAACTTGGTTCGATCAACGTCAAAAAAATATTCGCAACTGGGCAGATAAAACAGCACATAAACTGGATAACTGGTTTGGTGAACCAAGTCCTGAACAGCCTGCCTCAGCCACTTTGCGGGTTTTGGTCGATAGCAGTTGGGATAAGCATAATGAATATGAAGTCAAACCTCGTATTCGCGGGAAAATCAAACTGCCTACGCTTGAAAATAAACTCAGTGTGGTCTTTGGTGATGACTCGCTCGATAACGAATTGCAAAATAACGTCGCCATTACCAACGAAAACCCAGCGCATGATGCAGACAAAACTGTAGACAGCAAACGTAGCCGTGAAGACAACAGTTCTCTGGCATTACGTTGGTCGAACTTTGCCGAGCGTCTACCTTTTGAAACAGATGTCGATTTAGGGGTACGTTCTGGCGATGATATTTATCTGCGTTTAAAAGCCTCTAAAGACTGGACTTTGGAAAATGATTTCTCTTTTCATGCCGAACAAATTTATCGTTATGGCATCGACAGTGAAAATTATCTCAGAACCAACTTGGAGCTCACGCACGCACGCCCCAATCAGGCTTTCTTGTCCAATCAATTTAGCCTGACCTATGCCGATGAACAAGATGATGATTTGGTTTGGGACAACTACACCTTTAGACAACATCAATTCTTTGCAGGCAACCGCTTTAACTATGGCATTTATACAGGCGGTTATTATCACGATGATGACTTACGTTTAAATCGTTGGGGGCCATTTGTCTCTTGGCGTCAACCATTTTTACGTGAATGGTTCTTTATTCAGGGCGATGTCAATTATTTAAATGATGATCGCGCAGATCGTAATCATTATCTCGGTGCTTTAGTGCGTTTAGAAGCCATTTTCTAAACAGGTAACATCTACAATCAAGCCAAATTAAAAAACCAAGTCTTGCGAACAGGACTTGGTTTTTTTGCAAGATGATCTTGCAAGATGACGATGCATTATTTGTACAACGCATCATCGATCATGTTCATGCGAAAGCAGACTTACTTTAACAGTAAGCTATTAATACGTTTCACATATTCCGCTGGGTCTTCAGGCAAGCCACCTTCAGCAATAACAGCTTGATCAAAAATCACATGCGCCAAATCATCAAATTGATTGGAGTCCTGTAATTTTTTCACCAAAGGATGCTCTGGGTTGATTTCCAAAATTGGCTTCATATCAGGTACAGCTTGCCCTGCATCCTTCAACATACGAATCAATTGTGGTGACAGTTCACCTTCACCTGTTACCAAACAAGCAGGGGAATCAACCAAACGTGTAGTCACACGCACTTCTTTGGTTTTACCGCTTAAAGATGCAGACAATTGCTCAACCACAGGTTTAAATTGTTCTGCAGCCGCGTCTAAAGCTTTCTTCTCTTCAGCATCTTGTAGATCGCCTAAATCAACCGCACCTTTAGATACGTTTTGCATTGGCGTGCCATCAAACTCCTGCACAAAGTTCATCGCCCACTCGTCTACGCGTTCTGCCATCAACAACACTTCAATGCCTTTTTTCTTAAACAACTCCAACTGTGGAGAATGCTTTGCTGCGTTCAAGTTGTCTGCCGTAACGTAGTAAATGGCTTTCTGACCTTCTTTCATTCGCGCTTTATAGTCCGCCAATGAGGTACTGATGTCATCATTACTTGAAGTAGCGTAGCGTAATAATTTCAGGATACGTTCACGGTTGCCAAAGTCTTCGCCTAAGCCTTCTTTTAAAACTGAACCAAATTCTTGATAGAATTGCTTAAATTTTTCTTGGTCTTTTTCATCTTCAGACTTGGCTAAATTGTCCAACATGGTCAACACACGACGGGTATTGCCTTCGCGGATGGTTTTCACATCACGGCTTTCTTGCAATAACTCACGGCTCACGTTCAATGGCAAATCGGCGCTGTCCACCACACCTTGTACAAAACGTAGATAGTTCGGGATCAGGTTGTCTGCCTCATCCATAATAAATACGCGCTTCACATACAATTTAATCCCCGCTTTGGCTTCACGAGTAAAAATGTTGTGCGGTGCTTTACTTGGCACATACAACAACTGGGTGTATTCAGTACTGCCTTCAACACGGTTATGCGCCCATGCCAATGGTGCGTCAAAATCGTGGCTGAGGTTTTTATAAAACTCAATGTACTGTTCTTCACTAATTTCGTTTTTATTGCGCGTCCACAACGCACTGGCCGAGTTAATTGCTTCCCACTCATCAGTTTTCACATACTGACCTGCTTTCGGTGTTTCACCTTCAGCTGCTTCTTCTTGCTGCCATACTTCTTTCTGCATTTGAATTGGCAAACTGATGTGATCAGAGTATTTATTGATGATCTGCTTAACTTTGTAGCTTTCTAAATAATCCAGTGCATCTTCACGCAAATGCAAAATAATATCGGTACCCCGTTCTGCTTTGTGAATTTGCTCGACATCAAACTCGCCCGTACCCGCACTGCTCCAACGCACGGCTTCATCTGCAGCCAATCCCGCACGGCGTGATTCAACGGTGATTTTATCCGCCACGATAAAACCCGAATAGAAACCCACACCAAATTGACCAATCAATTGCGCATCGGCTTTTTGATCGCCCGTTAATTTAGACATAAAGTCTTTGGTGCCGGATTTGGCAATGGTACCCAAATGCTCAATTGCTTCCTGTTGGCTTAAACCAATGCCGTTATCTGAAATGGTTATGGTTTTCTGATCTTGATCTAAACGAATACGCACACGTAAATCAGGATCATTTTCATAATATTCAGGATGATTGATACCCTCAAAACGTAATTTGTCGCAGGCATCTGATGCGTTAGAAATCAGTTCACGTAAGAAAATTTCAGGGTTGGAATAAAGAGAATGGGTCACCAAATGTAATAACTGCGCCACTTCGGCTTGGAAACTGTGTTTTTGGCTGTGCTCGCTCATTCATCACTCCTTAAATTCATAAACATGGTTATTGTTGGATGTGTTAATGAATTGGAGTGATTACCAGATTTTTCAAGCCTAAACCCAGAAAAATTTAAAAAGGCGCACGTTGATAGACCTGATTTAAATGATACTCTAATTTCTGCTGACGCAAATTATACACTTGGGTTAAACAATCGACGGAAGCGCCACAACGATCACGCAACTCTAACCAACGCAGTTGTTCATCACGAATTTGTGAGCGCGTCCCCATAGCGACCAAACGGCTGACGATACGATAGGTGGTGGCCATTTTCACATCGGCATCATTGACCGCACGATGTTCAC
The DNA here is from genome assembly GCF_004331005.1 of Acinetobacter sp. ANC 5045. Classification (NCBI taxonomy): domain Bacteria; kingdom Pseudomonadati; phylum Pseudomonadota; class Gammaproteobacteria; order Moraxellales; family Moraxellaceae; genus Acinetobacter; species Acinetobacter sp. ANC 5045. Next base: position 115,253 of record NZ_SJNS01000003.1, read on the forward strand.
AAATGGCATGTTCCGTTTGTGTTTTGGCTTTCTCACAAGAAAAACTCGCCGCATGCCCTGCGACACTCAGCATTAAACCAAGACACACAAACCAACCGTATTTGATCAACATGAATTAATTCCTTTTTTTATCGTTCTTTACTTTATCTTTCAGACTGTAAATGAACATGGCATATGCTCTCAATTTTTTCATTCGCTACATTTGTTATTTTTTGCAATAAAAAACCCCATCATAAAGATGGGGTTGCGCTGATTTTTATTATTATAAAGAGCTACATTTTATAATTAGAATTTGTAGCTATAACCGATGGTGTACACCATTGGGTCGATGTCTAAATCGAATTTATGGTTACCTACATCAACTAAAGTTACTTCAGGACTCAATTGTGCATAACGTGCATCAACGAATACACCCCAGTTTTTCGCATCAGCTGGCTGGAAGTTAAAACCGATTTGGCCTGCAAAACCAAAATCTTCTTTAACTTTAACTTTACCTAATGCATCTGATTTTTCATCCCATGCAACAAATGCAGTACCACCTACACCAATGTATGGTGTAAAACGGGTTGCATTTTTAAAGTGATATTTCGCTGTTAACGTTGGTGGTAAGTGTTTGATTTTAACAGCAGACTCGCCTTCCACCAAAACATCATGGCTAATCGGAGTTGCAAGCAATAATTCTGCAGAGATATTGTCATTAAAGAAATATTCTACAGATGGGGTAAATGCATACTCATGATCAGCCTCAACATTAAGACCTAATGTTGTACTATCTTGGGTTGGAGAAATAACCGAACCACCAACTTTAACTTGCCATTGACCTGCCATAGCAGAAGCAGACATTCCCATTAATGCAATTAGAGCAACATGCTTTAACATTTCAAAACCACCTTTAGAATAAAAATCTTAACGCTTAATTAATATTAAACATGACCACTATTAATATGCAACACATATTAAACATAATATTTTAATTATTTTATAAGCTATTCATTATTATATAAATTTATTTTAAATAGACTAAATTACTTGGTTTTAAAACCCGAGTTAATTAATAGAGTTTATATTATTATTTCCCGACTATATTACTCAATTTTATTTAAAAAATATATTAAAAGGTTTATTTAAAATACATCTTATATTTATTTAAAAATTAAAACAAATTTATTTTAAATAGATTGATTCACTCGGGTTTTATATTTTCAAAAAATAAAAAACCAATAAAAATTATTTAAATTAAATAAAGAGAATTAAAATCATCTTCATTCTAATATTAGAAGTTAATTACAACGAAAATGAATCATTCTGTTTGAAGATTTTAAATCGTGTATTGAGATTCAATCGGCAGATGCAAGGATGAATTTGAGAAAGATTCTTCTTGTCGTTTTAGCACGATGCTGCAACGTGCCCAACCTATTCTGAACACGTGTGCTTACAAATTTTGGTGATGATTTACAGCACCATCGCTGCAATCCAGCCAAAAATAATCAGTGGAATATTAAAGTGAATAAAAGTCGGTACCACACTGTCTTTCATGTGGTCGTGCTGCCCATCCATATTTAAACCCGAAGTTGGCCCCAAGGTTGAATCCGATGCTGGAGAACCCGCATCTCCTAAGGCTGCTGCTGTACCAATAATCGCAATGGTTGCTGCAGGGCTAAAACCGAACTGCAAACATAAAGGCACATAAATAATCGCTAAAATAGGCACGGTAGAGAAAGATGAGCCAATCCCCAAGGTGATTAACAAACCAATCAATAACATTAAAAATGCAGCCAAAGCTTTGCTATTGCCAATCCATTCCACCGACGCTTCTACCAAAGCAGGCACTTGATTAGTCGCTTCAATCACTGAAGCGAAACCTTGTGCAGCAATCATAATAAAGCCGATGAGTGCCATCATACGCATACCTGTAATGATCACATCATCTGCTTCTTTCCATTTGAAAATTCCCGCACAGCTTAAAATGGCAACACCCACCAAACCTGCCAGAATCATCGAATCTGAATACAATTGCACCGCCAAGGTTGCAATAATCGCAAACACTGCCATCCACAAGGTAAATTTTGCAATCTGAGGCGCTTGTAGGGTTGGCGCGGCGGTATTTGCATTGAGCTCACTCGAAATGCTTTGAGTACGTGCTACCTGCACATCTAGATAGTGTCGTGGCTTGCGATAACTTACAAATAACGCAAACAATAGACCAATAAACATCCCAAATACAGGAATAAACATAGCAGAAGGAATATCTTCATTTTGAATGGCAAAACCATACGGAGCACCAAAGGTGTTGATATTGTGCGCCAAAATATCATTCAGGAAGATTGCACCAAAACCGACAGGAACAAACATATAGGTGGCAACCAAACCAAAAGTCAGCAAACAAGCCACTGCACGACGGTCTAAGTTTAAATGATTGAAAACACTTAATAAAGGTGGAATCAATACAGGAATAAATGCAATGTGTACAGGGATTAAGTTCTGTGAAAATACCGCTGCCAAAGCCACAGTAAAATAAATCAGATATTTAACGCGGTTCTGTACCTTAGTATTACTGCTACCTGTTAAAGTGCGAATCAGTTTGTAGGCCAATAAGTCAGGCAAACCTGAACGTGCCAAAGCCAAAGCAAATGCACCTAAAATACCGTAAGCAAGGGCAATTTTAGCGCCACCACCTAAGCCATTATTAAACGCATCTAAAGTGCCTTGTAAGCCTAAACCAGCCAGTAAACCACCTGAAACTGCACCAATAACCAAGGCAAAAACCACAGGCACACGAGCCAACGACAATCCGAACATGATTGCAATGGCAGCAAGAATTGCGAACATAAGAGATGAAATTCAAAAAAGAAGCTATTTTATCAGAGATTATGAAGATTGGAGTTGACCAAACATTCAACTCCGACAAATGAATCTAAGTATGATCAAGCAAAAATCACTGATTTTCATGCTTATAAGCAAAGTCACGGATAGCTGTAGCAACAGCTTGTGGCTGACTAAGAATTGCCCAATGATTGGCAGCCAACTCTACACGTTGAAAATCATCTACCCAAAGCGACATTTCATCAATCAATTCAGCACCCACAAATTGATCATATTTCAAGACAATAGCTTGCACAGGACAAATTGCATAACGTTGACGCGGCTTTAATAAACGTGGGATAAAATTGGCACGATATAAATTGACGCCATAGCGCCCATCTTTGCGGATATTAGGATTGACCGGAATATCTTGATCGCGTTCTAAGCGCATCACTACCTGACGCCATTGTTCAGGTTGAAAGAACTGCCAAACTGTAGGCGCAAGTGCAGGAAGTTGAAAGGCAGCAATATACCAAGATTTACGCATTTGTTTGAAAAATTTAATTTTATTTTCAGAAAACTGCTTACGCATCCAGAACGCTGCATGATCCAAACATGGGCCTGAAATACTGCTGTACGATAAAATTCGTCCCTTTAATTCTGGATCCGTCACCGCTTCCCAAGACTGAATTGAACCCCAGTCATGAGCTGCCAAGTGAAATGCACGCTGCCCCAAAACGGCATTAGCAACAGTCATTAAATCTGCAGCCAATTGAGCCAAGCTATAGGCACGAATGGATTTGGGAATGGAGGATTGTCCCGCACCACGTACATCGTAACTCACCACATAAAAATCTTGCACCAACACGGCAATCACCCGTTCCCAGACTTCTTGGTTATCTGGATAGCCATGCACCAAAATCAGTGCAGGTGCTTTTTTTTCGCCCCAAGTTTTGACATAGAGCTGTTGTCGATCAGAGGTTTCAATCCATTGCGTTTGCGCTTGCATAAACATCCTGTTGGTTTTTATTGACACGATTGCTGTTGAGAATAACAAAATATGCCATAGGTTTGCTTAAATTTCATACTAATATAAAAGACAATCTGCTCTAGGCTCTATGAAATATCACATGAACCTCATCAAAAAATTGCAGCAACTTCCTATCGTTTCTAAATACTTTTTAAATCGGTACCCACCCTATCGGGGTGCAGGTATTGAAATTGATCAAATCGATTTAGCCAACCACCATGTCCGTGTCAAAATGCCACTCACTCGCAAAAATCAAAATATTGTCGGCGTACATTTTGGCGGCAGCCTCTATTCCATGGTAGATCCATTTTATATGTTAATTCTGATGCATCACTTGGGTTCAACATATATTGTTTGGGATAAAGCGGCAACGATTCATTTCCTCGCCCCAGGACGCAGTACGGTGTATGCCGATATTCGCCTAAGTGCCGCTGAAGTCGAGGAAATCAAACAGATCGCAGAAGACTATGCTCCTCTGACACGTCAATATACGCTCAATATTATCGATGAATCAGGTGTACGAATTGCAGAAGTGCATAAAACGTTATATATCCGACGTAAAAAGCCCAAAGCCGTAGCAACGTAATTTTTAGCTCACATAAAAACGCAGAATCTAATGATTCTGCGTTGTTGGTAATATTATTTTAATCAAAAGACAAAAAGATCAATGTCACCGACAAACTTCTCTACTCTTTTTGAGCAGGTATGAATTAATTAACGTATTACTGTTGATACATCAGTGGATCATAAAAATTATAAACATTGATAGTATTTAAAATTAAAGGATCATTAAAATGAAAAAAAATCTTGTGCCAATCTTTTCCCTACTTTGTTTCTATTCATCGACATCCCTCCATGCTTTGGTGCCGAATACATTTACCAAAGTCCAGACTTTGAAAAATGTGGCTTATGGATCTCATCCTCAACAAGTGATGGATGTCTATTTCCCTGCCAAAGTACTCACAGATCAAACACCAGCCCCGCTCATGATGATGGTCCATGGCGGTGCTTGGAAAATGGGTGATAAAAATCATGCTGCTGTGGTCAAAAATAAGCTGAGTTACTGGACCAAGCAAAACTGGATTTTTGTGTCTATCAACTATAGATTAGTTCCAGATGTGACCGTACAGCAGCAAACTCAGGATATCGCCCAAGCGCTTATTTATATCCAAAATCAGGCACCGCATTGGCATGCTGACTCAAAACGCTTGGTGCTGATGGGACATTCTGCGGGCGCACACCTGGTCAGTCTATTAACCGTTCGCCCCCATTGGCTGGCACCCCAGCCACAGCCTTGGCGTGCTACAGTTGCTTTAGATAGCGCGGCTTATGATATAGAAAAGATAATGCAAACACGTCATGCACGTTTTTATGATCAAGCCTTTGGTGATCAACCTTCCAACTGGAAAGCCCTTTCTCCGATAGCTCAGCTACATCAAGCTTTACCTGCATTTCTCGCGGTGTGCTCAACCATCCGTGCAGATCAACCCTGTACTCAAGCTCGACAATTTATTCAACAAGCACAGAAATTCGGAACTCAAACCCAGTTATTGCCTGTCCGACTTTCACATGCTGAAATCAACAAGTCATTGGGACAAAATAATGCTTATACTCAAGCAGTCAATCAATTTATCCAAACGCATTAATTTTTCAGCTAGCGCATAAAAAACGCAGAATCATAAGACTCTGCGTTGGATGTACTGAAATATAAATACTTCAGTAGGATGGCATGGCTGTTCGTATTCAGATTAACGCTTTTGCTCGATGGCTGCACCAGCACCACCACCAACAGCACCACCGATTGCAGCGCCTGCATTACCACCTATCACTTCTTTACCTAAAATTGAACCAATCGCACCGCCAATTCCACTATAGGTTGCGTTACGGTTAGAACCATCTTGGGTTTTACTTCCAACTGCTGCACCTGCACCTGCGCCTGCTGCTGCACCAACACTACCACCTACGCTGTTACCCGCTGCGCCACCAACGGCACCGCCTAATGCTGCAGCACCAATACGTTGGTCATTAGAACTCATGCTTTCACAACCCGCCATAAGCATGGTCGATACTGTGGCAATTGCCAATACACTCAATACTTTTTTCATGGTGATCACTCCCCCTCGGTCTATTCGCTCTCAGCTTAGTGCATATTGCGGTAACAACTTTGAAAAAACTGTTACCAAGCACAGTAAGATATGAGTATTTCTGTAAAATGCTTAAGGCATCATAAAGGATTCTGTACCCTCTTCTTCAACTACCACCACATCACGTGTGGTTTTACCATCTTCAGTAAACACAGCATGAGAAACTGTTTCTTTGCTTTCAGGCGTTTTGACCCGATCCAGTTTTAATGTGCGATGAATTGGCGCCTGCCCCTGCTTATATTCCATGCCTTCTGCATCAATCGTTTTCACTTCAGAAATGACTTTACCATCCTGCTTTAGGGTTTTATTCAACTCAATTTTTGAGGTTGGTACAATCACCCCACCTTTTTGAATCACAGGAATACCCAATTGTTTCTCTGAAAACTGTGCTTGATCATCATCAAAAACAACTTCCTTTGCCACAATATCTTTACCCTGATTGCTCACTTCAAAAATCGTGGCTTCTACATGGCGTATAGGCTTTTCACCTGTCACTGTACGAATCACTTCAGTTTTTAGAATAGGCACAATGGCTTTGTCTTTCACCACAATGCTGTTTGGCATTGGTGCAGCCGAAACAGACACACTCAGTAGCATTGCCGATAAACACAGTGTCAGTCCTCTAAATTGCATAAGCTATCCCCTTAGTTTTCTTGATATTTTTAAATTGTTCTTAATTCACTATATGCAATATTGCGGCTTTATTAAAGCAAAATATGCAACTAAAACGTTGGCAAAAAAAAGACGCCTCGAAAGGCGTCTTTAAATGATGCTTTAAAACGAATTAGAGATCGTTAAATTCATCGCTAAATGCTTGGCTTAATGCTTGATCTACATCAGAGAAATCATTCACTAATGCCAATTCAGCAGCTTCAGCTTCTTGACGACGACGCTCTAAGTGGTAAGCAAGACCCGTACCTGCTGGGATCAAACGACCCACAACAACGTTCTCTTTCAAGCCACGTAAATCATCTTCTTTACCTGTTACAGCCGCTTCAGTTAACACACGTGTAGTTTCCTGGAACGATGCAGCAGAAATGAACGAGTCTGTTGAAAGCGATGCTTTGGTGATACCCATCAATTGACGTTCAAACTTCGCTGGGAACTTGTTTTGTGCAAGTACAGCTTGGTTTTCTTGTACCACGCGAATGTAATCCACTTGTTCGCCTTTGATGAAGCTCGTATCGCCACCATCGGTGATTTCAACTTTACGCAACATTTGACGCACGATGACTTCAATGTGCTTATCGTTAATTTTTACACCTTGTAAGCGGTAAACGTCTTGAACTTCGTTCACGATGTAGTTGGTTAATGCCACTTCACCTTTCAAGCGTAAGATGTCATGTGGGTTTTGTGGACCATCAGAAATGGTTTCACCACGGTTCACATGCTCACCTTCAAACACGTTGATGTTACGCCATTTTGGAATCAACTCTTCGTAAATCTCAGAGCCATCATCTGGTGTAATCACTAAACGGTTCTTACCTTTGGTTTCTTTACCAAAGCTCACGATACCTGACACTTCTGCAAGAATCGCATGCTCTTTTGGTTTACGTGCTTCAAATAAGTCTGCAACGCGTGGTAAACCACCGGTAATATCACGAGTACGTGAAGATTCTTGTGGTACACGACCAATAACGTCACCCACACCGATATTTTCGCCATCACGGACAGAAAGAATCGTGTTCTGTGGCAAGAAGTAGAACTGTTCGCCACCATCCACAGTGTCTAATACCACAGCAGGACGTAAGTCTTTACCTGACGCAGGACGTGAAGTCACTGGCAAGATTTCAACTGTGGTCATACCTGTTGCATCATCAGTTTTCGAGGTTGCAGTCACGCCATCAGCAATTTGGCTGAAACGGATTTTACCCGCAACTTCGGTCACAAGTGGATGCGTGTGTGGATCCCAAGTCGCCACAATACCGCCAGCTTCTACCGCTTCGCCATCTTTGAGCAAGATTGACGCACCGTATGGCAGTTTATAACGCTCACGCTCACGACCTAACTCATCGGCAATACCAATTTCACCTGAACGTGAAACAGATACCAAGTGACCTTTAGCGTGTTGTACAGTTTTCACGTTATGGAAACGTACTGAACCTTTGTTACGCACTTGTACGCTATTGGCTGCAGAAGTTCGGCTTGCCGCACCACCCACGTGGAATGTACGCATGGTTAACTGTGTACCTGGCTCACCAATCGATTGAGCAGCCATTACACCCACAGATTCACCTGGATTCACCAAGTGACCACGTGCTAGGTCACGACCATAACACTTCGCACATACACCAAAGGTCGATTCACAAGATACCACTGAACGTACTTTTACTTCATCGACACCTTGCTCTTCTAAGAAGTTAGCAAGTTTTTCATCAATGAGTGTGTTACGTGGCAGAATAACTTCGTCTGAACCCGCTTTCTTCACATCTTCTGCAGTTACACGACCTAATACACGCGTACCAAGGTTTTCAATGACATCACCACCTTGAATGAATGGTGTCATCACTAAACCGCCATAAGTACCGCAATCTGGCTCAGTAATTACCAAGTCTTGTGCAACGTCAACCAAACGACGTGTCAAGTAACCTGAGTTCGCTGTTTTCAATGCGGTATCGGCCAAACCTTTACGCGCACCGTGAGTTGAAATGAAGTACTGAAGTACCGTCAAACCTTCACGGAAGTTCGCTTTAATTGGCGTTTCAATGATCGAACCATCTGGTTTCGCCATCAAACCACGCATACCCGCCAACTGACGAATCTGTGCCGCACTACCACGCGCACCTGAATCCGACATCATGTAGATCGAGTTGAATGATTTTTGCTTCTCGTCTTCACCCTGTTTGTTTTTCACAGTTGTGAATGACAAGTTGTCCATCATCGCTTTAGCAACTTGGTCGTTGGTACGTGCCCAAATATCGACCACTTTGTTATAACGCTCACCCGCAGTTACGAAGCCTTGCTCGAACTGTTGTTCAATTTCACGAACTTCAGTTTCTGCTTTTTCAATAATTGCTTGTTTTTGTGGTGGAATAACCATGTCTTCCATACCCACAGAAACACCTGAACGTGTCGCTTGACGGAAGCCCAAGTACATCAATTGGTCTGCAAAAATAACCGTGTCTTTTAGACCTAATTTACGGTAGCAAGAGTTGATTAACTTTGAGATGTTCTTTTTGTTCATCTCTAGGTTAATTTGCTCGAAGCTTAAACCTTCAGGCACAACTTCCCAAAGCAAGCAGCGACCTGGTGTCGTATCTACAACAATAGTTTGTTGCTCACGCTCACCATTTTCATTGATTACGGTTTGGTGTACACGTGCTTTTACGCGAGCGTGTAAGTCAACTTGACCCGTTGCAAGTGCACGGTTTACTTCGTGCGTATCTGCAAACACCATGCCTTCACCTTTGGCATTGATTGCATCACGCGTGATGTAATACAAGCCCAACACCACGTCCTGAGATGGTACGATGATTGGTTCACCGTTCGCAGGAGACAAGATGTTGTTGGTGGACATCATTAACGCACGCGCTTCTAATTGCGCTTCAAGCGTTAATGGTACGTGTACCGCCATTTGGTCACCGTCGAAGTCGGCGTTAAACGCAGCACAAACGAGTGGGTGTAGACGGATGGCTTTACCTTCAATCAGGATCGGTTCAAATGCTTGAAGACCCAAACGGTGAAGTGTAGGCGCACGGTTCAACATCACTGGGTGTTGACGAATCACAGAGGCAAGTACGTCCCAAACTTCTGGGGTTTCGCGCTCAACCATTTTCTTCGCAGCTTTAATGGTGGTAGCTTGACCTGAAGCTTGTAGTTTCGCAAAGATGAATGGCTTGAACAGTTCAAGTGCCATTTTCTTCGGAAGACCGCACTGGTGTAAACGTAGGTTTGGACCAACGGTAATCACCGAACGACCTGAATAGTCAACACGCTTACCAAGTAAGTTTTGACGGAAACGACCTTGCTTACCTTTGATCATATCTGCCAAAGATTTAAGCGGACGCTTGTTTGAACCTGTGATTGCACGACCACGACGACCGTTATCTAACAAGGCATCAACAGACTCTTGTAACATACGTTTTTCGTTACGTACGATGATGTCTGGCGCTGCAAGGTCAAGAAGACGCTTCAAACGGTTGTTACGGTTAATCACACGACGATAAAGATCGTTCAAGTCAGACGTCGCAAAACGACCACCTTCAAGTGGAACCAACGGACGAAGATCTGGTGGAAGTACAGGCAGTACATTCATCACCATCCATTCTGGCTTGTTGTTCGACTCTTTGAACGCTTCCATCAACTTCAAACGCTTAGACGCTTTTTTCAGCTTAGTTTCTGAAGTTGTTTGTGGAATTTCTTCACGTAAACGAGCAATTTCAGCTTCAAGATCGATGTCTTTTAACAAGTCTTGAACTGCTTCAGCACCCATTTTCGCAGTGAATTCATCACCATGCTCTTCTAGAGCATTGAAGTATTCTTCGTCATTGAGAAGTTGATATTTCTCAAATGGCGTCATACCTGGGTCAGTAACCACATAAGATTCGAAATACAATACGCGCTCGATATCACGTAAAGTCATATCAAGTAATAAACCAATACGGCTTGGTAATGATTTCAAGAACCAAATGTGTGCAACTGGAGAAGCGAGTTCGATGTGACCCATACGCTCACGACGAACTTTTGCAGTCGTTACTTCAACGCCACATTTTTCACAAATGACGCCTTTGTATTTCATACGCTTGTATTTACCACACAAGCATTCGTAATCTTTTACTGGACCAAAAATTTTGGCACAGAATAAACCATCACGTTCAGGCTTAAACGTACGATAGTTAATGGTTTCTGGCTTTTTAACTTCACCGTGAGACCATGACTTAATCATTTCTGGTGACGCAAGACCAATACGGATGCGGTCAAACTCTACTGGAGCATGACCGTCTGAATCCGTCTTTTTGCGCATGATATCGAGCAAGTCTTTCAATTTTTTTCTCCGTGTGCTGGGAGGCTGTTTTCACATCCCAACTGGGTCACAAATATTGTTTTTTAACTGAGTTTTAATCCCCCTTAATCCCCCTTTTTCAAAGGGGGAAAAGTCCCTCTTTTATAAAGAGGGATCTAGGGAGATTTAATGGAGATGCTTAGTCACCATTTTTCAGTTCAATGTTGATACCTAAAGAACGGATCTCTTTGGTCAATACGTTAAACGATTCAGGCATACCTGGGTCCATATAATGGTTACCATCTACAATGTTCTTATAGATACGGGTACGACCTTCAACGTCATCCGACTTCACAGTGAGCATTTCTTGAAGTGTGTATGCAGCACCGTATGCTTCAAGTGCCCAGACTTCCATCTCACCGAAACGCTGACCACCGAATTGTGCCTTACCACCCAACGGCTGTTGCGTTACAAGTGAGTAAGAACCTGTAGAACGCGCGTGCATCTTGTCATCCACCAAGTGGTTGAGTTTGAGCATGTACATATAACCTACAGTCACTGGACGGTCGAATTTCTCGCCTGTACGACCATCGTACAACACGGTTTGACCTGAACGTGGTAATTCAGCCAGTTCAAGTAATTCTTTAATTTGACCTTCTTCTGCACCATCAAATACAGGAGTAGCCAATGGAACACCTGCACGTAAGTTGCCAGCCAATACCAAGATTTCATCATCAGTTAAGCTGTCAAGATCTTCTTGCTCGCCACCGACTTTGTTATAAATCTTGTCTAGGAACTCACGTAGTTCAGCAATTTCGCGTTGTTGTTTGAGCATTTTATCAATTTGCTCACCCAAACCTTTGGCTGCCATACCCAAGTGTGTTTCAAGAATCTGACCCACGTTCATACGCGATGGTACGCCTAGTGGGTTCAATACGATATCTACTGGTACACCGTTAGCATCGTGCGGCATGTCTTCTACAGGCAAGATGTTTGATACAACACCTTTGTTACCGTGACGACCCGCCATCTTGTCACCCGGTTGGATGCGACGCTTAACAGCAAGATAAACTTTAACAACTTTCAACACGCCCGTAGTGAGTTCATCGCCTGTAGAAAGCTTACGTTTCTTCTCAGCGAATTTCTCATCAATTTCAAAGCTCTTCTCTTTCAAGAAAGTTTGAATTTGAGTTAAACGCTCAGCAATTGCTTCATCACTTGGTTGAATTTCAAGTAGATCAACTAACTCTAAACCAGACAACACATCTTCAGAAAGTTTGTCGCCACGTTTAGTTGTACCGCCACCGTTAGATTCTTGACCTTTTAATAAGCGGATAATACGTTCACGCGCTGCTTCTTCAAAGATTTTGTATTCTTCTTTCAAGTCTTTGCGGTATGCATCAAGTTGTGCTTTTTCAATCGCTTGTGCACGTTCGTCTTTTTCTAGACCATCACGGGTAAAGACTTGAACGTCAATCACAGTACCTTTAGTACCTGATGGAACGCGCAATGATGAATCTTTCACATCTGCTGCTTTTTCACCGAAGATTGCACGAAGCAATTTTTCTTCAGGCGTTAACTGAGTTTCACCCTTAGGCGTTACTTTACCAACAAGAATGTCGCCTGCAGTCACTTCAGCACCAATGTAAACGATACCAGACTCGTCTAGTTTAGACAGTGCAGCTTCGCCCACGTTTGGAATATCAGCTGTGATTTCTTCCGCACCCAATTTGGTATCACGTGCAACACATGACAATTCTTGAATGTGAATCGAAGTTAAACGGTCTTCTTGAAGTACACGCTCAGAAAGCAAGATCGAGTCTTCGTAGTTATAGCCATTCCAAGTCATGAACGCGACACGCATGTTCTGACCGAGTGCAAGCTCACCGCCATCTGTAGATGGACCGTCAGCCAATACATCACCACGACCTACCTTATCACCCATCTTCACCAAAACTTTTTGGTTAATACAAGTGTTTTGGTTTGAACGTGTGTATTTGATCAGGTTGTAGATATCTACACCTGCTTCACCCGCGATCATTTCTTCTTCGTTCACACGAATGACTACACGTGAAGCATCGACATATTCAATACGACCACCACGGTTTGCAATCACACATACACCTGAGTCATGTGCTACGTTCGCTTCCATCCCTGTACCCACAAGTGGTTTATCAGCGATAAGCGTCGGAACAGCCTGACGTTGCATGTTCGATCCCATCAAGGCACGGTTGGCGTCATCGTGCTCAAGGAATGGAATCAGTGATGCTGCTACAGATACAACCTGCTGTGCAGAAACGTCCATGTGCGTCACGCGCTCTGGCGGCATACGCACGAAGTCACCTTGGTGACGTACAGATACGAATTCTTCTGTTAAATTGCCATCTTGGTCTACGCTTGAGTCCGCTTGCGCAATGATCGTGCCCACTTCTTCAATTGCAGATAAATACTCAACCTCATCGGTTACACGACCATCAACCACTTTACGGTATGGCGTTTCCAAGAAGCCAAAATTATTACATTTTGCATAAACAGAAAGCGAGTTGATCAAACCAATGTTTGGACCTTCAGGCGTTTCAATTGGACACACACGACCATAGTGAGTTTGGTGTACGTCACGTACCTCAAAGCCTGCACGTTCACGTGTCAAACCACCTGGACCAAGCGCAGATACGCGACGCTTGTGGGTAATTTCAGACAACGGGTTGTTTTGGTCCATGAACTGAGACAATTGGCTTGAACCAAAGAATTCTTTGATTGCAGCAGCCACTGGCTTCGCATTGATTAAATCTTGCGGAGACAGGTTGTCTGTTTCAGCTTGTGACAAACGCTCTTTTACAGCACGCTCAACACGTACCAAACCAACACGGAATTGGTTTTCAGTCATCTCGCCCACTGAACGTACGCGACGGTTACCCAAGTGGTCGATATCGTCGACTTCACCTTTACCGTTACGGATTTCGATCAATGTTTTAAGTACATCGGTAATGTCTTCGTTAGACAAAATACCTTCAACTTCACGTGATTTCTGATCTGTACCCACTTCGTAAGGACGACCCAAACGACGGTTGAACTTCATACGACCTACTGGCGATAAATCATAACGCTCAGAAGAGAAGAACAAGTTATTGAACAGATTTTCAGCGGCTTCTTTCGTCGGTGGCTCACCTGGACGCATCACTTTGTAGATTTCTACCAAAGCATCTTCACGACCAACAGTTGTATCTGCACGTAAGGTGTCCGCAATGAACGAACCACGGTCGATGTCATTGGTGAATAGGATGTTAAATTGTTTAACACCACCTTCTGCAAGTTTCACCATGATTTCATGGCTTAACAAGGTGTTTGCAGCAATCACATCGCCATCTTTTAGCTGGATGTCTTCTGCAGTAATACGTTCGTACAAGTACTCATCAGGAACTGAAAGCTTCTCAAGACCAGCTGCTTCCATTTGACGTACGTGACGCGCATTAATGCGTTTACCTTGCTCAACAATCACTTTGCCGTCAGTATCAGTGATGTCAAATTGTGCCATTTCGCCACGTAAGCGTTCTGGGACAAGGTCAATTTGGTAGCTACCCATGTCTAAATAGACAGGTACTTTCTCAAAGAACAAGTCTAGGATTTGTTCATTGCTATAGCCCAATGCACGCAACACTACAGTCGCAAGCAATTTACGACGACGGTCAATACGCACATAAACGAGGTCTTTGGCATCGAATTCAAAGTCTAACCATGAGCCACGGTAAGGAATAATGCGTGCTGAATACAACACTTTACCGCTCGAGTGGGTCTTACCTTTATCATGGTCAAAGAACACGCCTGGTGAACGGTGTAATTGAGAAACAATTACACGCTCAGTACCGTTAATCACAAAGGTACCGTTATCCGTCATCAATGGCATTTCGCCCATGTAGACTTCTTGCTCACGCACATCTTTGATTGATTTCGTTTCACGATCTTTAATGATCAAACGAATTTTTACGCGCATTGGTGCCGCATAAGTTGAGCCGCGAAGAATACACTCACGTACATCAAACTCAGGCTTACCAAGACTATACTCAACAAATTCTAAAGCAGCATTGCCAGAATAACTTTCTATAGGAAAAACTGAACGAAATGCGGCTTGGAGACCGATATCTTCGCGGCTTTTTGGAGTTTTGCCATCTTGAAGGAAAGTACGGTACGAGTCGACTTGAATCGAAAGCAAGTACGGTGCATCCATTACTTGGGGCAATTTACCAAAATTCTTACGGATCCGTTTCTTTTCGGTATATGAGTATGCCATCTGGAGTCCTCGGAAAGTAAACTAAACCCGCCTGCAGAACGGGTTTAGAAGGAATTACGCAGGCCGATATGGCCACCACTCTTTACAAATGCTGCAATTTTTAGTGGTATTAAAACGCTTAACAATATTTTTAAATGTGGAAAAATATTGGTAAGCGTTTGATTTTATTAATTTATATTGTTTTCGATGGTTTTCCCATCATTCAAACAAAAATCGAGCCGATAATTGTAACGCAAAAAGGCTGATGACCCAAGAGCCATCAGCCATTTTTTGGAGTCGATTATAAAAAAATCGACTCCCCTTAAGATTACTTAAGTGTAACTGTAGCACCAGCTTCTTCAAGTTTCTTCTTAAGCTCTTCACCTTCTTCTTTAGAAACAGCTTCTTTGATCACTGAAGGAGCGCCTTCAACGATGTCTTTAGCTTCTTTAAGACCAAGGCCAGTAGCTTCACGAACTGCTTTAATTACAGCAACTTTGTTCGCACCGAAAGAAGTCAACTCAACGTTGAATTCAGATTGCTCTTCTGCAGCAGCAGCGCCAGCGCCTGGAGCAGCAGCAACAGCAACAGCAGCAGCTGATACATTGAATTTCTCTTCAAAAGCAGAGATAAGTTCAACAAGTTCAAGAACAGTTTTTTCAGCAACTGCGTTTAAGATTTCTTCGTTAGTTAAAGCCATGAGAATAACTCCAAATGGAAATTGAATGGTGTGGAAATAAATTTAAGCTTATGCAGCTTCTGACTCGTTTTTCTCTTTGAGCGCAGTAATAAGGCGACCCAATTTCGAAATAGGAGCTTGAAGAACGTTTGCAAGCATAGTAAGCGCTTTTTCTTGGTTCGGAAGATTCGCAATTACGCTAACTTCAGCACCTTGATAAAGTTTGCCGTCAAATGCAGCAGCTTTAAGTTCAAATGCTTTATTCGTTTTAGCGAATTCTTCGAACAAGCGTGCAGCTGCACCCATGTCGTCTTCAGAAGTTGAGAAAGCTAAAATTGTTGGGCCAACAAGGTTGTCGTTCAAGATCGTGAATTGCGTATCTTGAAAAGCACGTTTAGCCAAAGTATTACGTACAACACGTGTAGTAACACCTAATTTACGCGCTTCAACACGTAGAGCCGTTAATTGCTCAACGCTCATACCTTGATAGTCAGCAACAACAGCAGAGAACGCTTTAGAAGCAACTTCGTTAACTTCTGCTACGATCTGTTTTTTGTCTTCGATAAGAAGAGCCATTGTAAAACCTCCTAACGGTGATTTATGTGCTTACATGAAGCACACTCCCAATTCGTAAATTCATTGCTGAACTTACACGCGGAGGAGGAATAAATCACACCACCGCGTCTACCCAGGCTGGAAGATTAAGAAAGCAGCATAAAACTACTCTCGCCTGAGGTCTTTGACGCTGATAAATTCTCATTTACCAATTCAAAGTCCGCCTGAATGTCCCCCTCTCCTGCTAGGAGAGGGTTAGGGAGAGGTTTAACCCTCATCCCGACCTTCTCCCAGAGGGAGAAGGAGACTTTTCAGGACTTTAAAATTCTTTCTAAGTCAGACTTAGTTAGAAACGTTCTGTACATCAATAACAAGACCAGGACCCATAGTAGAGCTCAAAGTGATCTTTTTGATGTATACGCCTTTAGAAGTTGCAGGCTTTAACTTTTTCAAGTCAGCAACTAAGGTTTCAACGTTTGAACGAACTGCTTCAGCAGTAAAGCCAACTTGACCAATCGCAGCGTGGATAATACCCGCTTTGTCTACACGGTAACGCGCTTGACCTGCTTTTGCATTTTTAACTGCAGTCGCAACGTCAGGAGTTACAGTACCCACTTTAGGGTTTGGCATTAAGCCACGTGGACCAAGAATCGTACCCAACTTACCTACTACGCGCATTGCATCCGGAGCTGCAATCACAACGTCAAAGTCAAGGTTACCCGCTTGAATGCTTTCAGCTAAGTCGTCGAAACCAACTACGTCTGCGCCTTCAGCTTTAGCAGCTTCTGCAGCAGCACCTTGAGCGAAAACAGCTACACGTACAGTTTTACCAGTACCTGCAGGAAGTGTAGTCGCACCACGAACAACCTGATCAGATTTACGTGGGTCAACACCTAGGTTTACCGCAACATCCAAAGATTCTTTGAATTTAGCAGCAGGAAGGTTGTTTAGAACTTCAACTGCTTCTTCCAAAGTGTAAACTTTGTTTGCTTCTACAGCAGCAGCAATGGCTTTTTGACGTTTAGTTAACTTTGCCATGTCTTATAGCTCCACATCCAAGCCCATAGAACGTGCAGAACCAGCAATGGTACGCACACGTGCTTCTAAATCAGCACCAGTTAAATCTGGTTCTTTAGTAGTCGCGATTTCTTCTAATTGAGCACGAGTCAACTTACCAACTTTGTTTTTGTTAGGTACAGCTGAACCCTTTTGAATGCCTGCAGCTTTCTTAAGAAGAATTGCAGCAGGAGGAGTTTTCATGATGAATGTGAACGACTTGTCGTTGTACACAGTGATCACTACAGGAATTGGCAAACCTGGTTCAACTTTTTGTGTAGCAGCATTGAATTCTTTACAGAATGCCATGATGTTAACACCACGTTGACCTAATGCAGGACCAATTGGTGGAGATGGATTCGCTTTACCAGCTGGAACTTGCAGCTTGATATAGCCGTCAATCTTCTTAGCCATTTCAAATTACCTCTGGGTACAAACGCCGCTAGGCTCCCCAATATTTTAAGTAACGATACCGTTACAACAACAATGCCCGATTCATCATAAATCGGGCGTTTTCCAACCACTCAAACTTAAACGGATTTTTCGACTTGACGAAATTCCAGCTCAACCTGAGTAGGTCGATTAAATACATTAATTGTCAACGTTAAACGTGACTTCTCGTATTGAACTTCTTCCACCACGCCTTTAAAGTCGGTGAATGGACCATCAATCACAAGTAATTCTTCGCCTGGTTCAAACATCGTCTTCGGACGAGGTGCTTCACCAGTATTGCGTACACGTGCAAGAATCGCGTCAGCTTCTTTTTGCGTAATTGGGGCAGGCTTTTCTGCTGTACCACCAATAAAACCTAAAACTTTTGGACACTCTTTAACAATGTGCCAAGTTTCATCGTTCATTTCCATTTCAACCAATACATAGCCTGGAAAGAACTTACGCTCTGACTTACGTTTCTTACCATCCTTCATTTCTACCACTTCTTCGGTAGGAACAAGGACTTCACCAAAGCTATCGGCAACAGCGCTACGCTGGATTCGATCATTAAGCGAACGCATCACTTGTTTTTCATAACCTGAGTAGGCATGAATAATGTACCAACGTTTCATAGCTCTTTTACCCGATAATTAACTTGATTGCCCAGCCTAACAAATAGTCAAAACACCACAATACAATTGAAGTGACTACAACAACAATCAATACATGCCATGACGTTGTTACAGTTTCCTGTTTAGTAGGCCAAGTGACTCGACGTAACTCAATACGTGAATCTTTAAGCAAACGAACAAAGCCTTTGCCTTGATGGGTGGCGTATAATAAACCTAAAGCCACAACGATACAAGCCAAAATTACCCCAACACGCACCCAAATATCATTGGCTGGTGCCCAATACGCAGGAAGATGCTGATTCACCATCATCGAAGCAATGAATAAAATCAAAGCGATACCCCACAACACGTAGTCTAATGGAGAACTCGATTGAACAACTTCAGCAGAATTATTTCTTTGAGGGATTGGCGCGTCGCTTAATGCGTCACGCGATTTATCATTCGACATTTTTGTACTCGTCGTAGAATTCGCGACTTATTATATGACTAGATTAGCCGACATCAAGCTTTTTTAAAAAAAGTGGCAGGCCAGGAGGGACTCGAACCCCCAACATTCGGTTTTGGAGACCGACGCTCTACCAATTGAACTACTGACCTACAAAACAGAACGAGAGCCAAAGCTCTCGACCTGTTTAACACATTCTATAATTATGCTGTTACTTTAGCAACAACACCCGCACCTACAGTACGACCACCTTCACGGATCGCAAAACGTAGACCTGGGTCCATTGCGATTGGGTGGATTAATTCTACTGACATTTCAACGTTGTCACCTGGCATTACCATTTCAACGCCTTCTTTCAACTGGATTGCACCAGTTACATCAGTTGTACGGAAATAGAATTGTGGACGGTAACCGTTAAGGAATGGAGTGTGACGACCACCCTCTTCTTTAGAAAGTACGTATACTTCCGCATCGAATTTAGTGTGTGGCTTGATTGTACCTGGCTTAGCAAGTACTTGACCACGTTGTACGTCTTCACGCTTAGTACCACGTAAAAGAACACCACAGTTCTCGCCCGCACGACCTTCGTCAAGAAGTTTACGGAACATTTCTACGCCAGTTACAGTTGTTTTAACTGTGTCTTTGATACCAACGATTTCAACTTCTTCGCCTACTTTCACGATACCAGTTTCTACACGGCCAGTTACTACTGTACCACGACCAGAAATAGAGAATACGTCTTCGATTGGCATTAAGAATGCTTGGTCGATTGCACGTACTGGCTCTGGGATGTAAGTATCAAGCGCTTCAACAAGAGCAACTACAGCATCTTCACCATATTGACCTGATTCACCGTTAAGTGCAGCAAGTGCTGAACCACGGATTACTGGAGTGTCGTCGCCTGGGAAGTCGTAAGTAGAAAGAAGTTCACGAACTTCCATTTCAACTAATTCAATTAACTCTTCGTCGTCTACGATATCGCATTTGTTTAAGAATACGATGATATAAGGTACACCTACCTGACGAGAAAGAAGGATGTGTTCACGAGTTTGTGGCATTGGACCATCAGTCGCTGAACAAACAAGGATCGCACCGTCCATCTGAGCAGCACCAGTGATCATGTTTTTAACATAGTCGGCGTGACCTGGGCAGTCTACGTGCGCGTAGTGACGAGTTGGGGAGTCGTATTCTACGTGAGAAGTATTAATTGTAATACCACGTGCTTTTTCTTCTGGTGCAGAGTCGATAGCAGCGTAATCTTTCGCTTCACCACCAAACTTACGTGCACATACTGTAGCAATCGCAGCTGTTAAAGTTGTTTTACCATGGTCAACGTGACCGATTGTGCCCACGTTAACGTGTGGCTTATTACGTTCAAACTTAGCCTTAGCCATGTTCATCTTCCTCGTTTACGTCGAACACAATGCTGAGTAAAACTCTGCCCCGACATATCGCCTAAAAAACTAGACACCTAATACTTGAAAAGCAGACTAATAAGCCTGCTTTTTGAAAATCTTGTGCGAATAATCGCTAAACTGTATCTGGAGCTCTTATCGAGATTTGAACTCGAGACCTCTCCCTTACCAAGGGAGTGCTCTACCACTGAGCTATAAGAGCGACAAATCCTTCGATGGAGCGGGAGACGAGGATCGAACTCGCGACATGCAGCTTGGAAGGCTGCCGCTCTACCAACTGAGCTACTCCCGCATCTATGTTGGTAATTACCACTTCTATCGAAGTTAATGGTGGTGGGAGAAGGATTCGAACCTTCGAAGCTTACGCGGCAGAGTTACAGTCTGCTCCCTTTGACCGCTCGGGAATCCCACCATTTTCACACTTACTCAGTGTTCGTTCTTTACTTAACAACTCAAACTCCCTAAGATGGTGCCGGCACACGGATTCGAACTGTGGACCTACTGATTACAAGTCAGTTGCTCTACCAACTGAGCTATGCCGGCGTTTCTTAGTGTTTCGTACGTTTCGTATCGGAACGGTGTGCAGTTTAGCAAAACTTGAAATCCGTGCAAGTGTTTTTTTCAAAAAAAACGCTAAAAACTCATAAAATCAATCCATTTGATGATAATTCAACCGCTTTGATCACTGCGCGAGCTTTTATTTGGGTTTCATTCCATTCAGATTCAGGATTTGAGTCCGCAACTAGACCTGCGCCTGCCTGTACATAGACCTTATTTTGACGAATAACACAGGTACGAATCGCAATCGACATGTCCATTTCGCCATGCCAGCCTAAATAACCAACAGCACCACCAAAAACACCACGTTTTACAGGCTCAACTTCATCAATAATTTCCATGGCACGAATTTTTGGTGCACCCGAAAGTGTCCCTGCAGGGAAAGTTGCCTGAAAAACATCCAAAGCATCGACATCGTCACGCACTTCACCTTGCACATTGGACACAATATGCATGACATGCGAATAACGCTCGATCACCATTTGATCAGTCACTTGTACTTTACCAATTTTGGCGATACGCCCGACATCATTACGCCCCAAGTCAATCAGCATTAAGTGTTCGGCAATTTCTTTTTCATCCGACAACAAATCTTGCTCAAGTGCCAAATCTTCTTCTTTGGTTTTACCGCGCGGGCGTGTACCTGCTAAAGGACGCACAGTGGCAATACCATTTTCCAAACGCGATAAAATTTCAGGTGATGAGCCGACAATATGAAACGGCTGATCATCGCCCAAAGTTTTGCCTTGTACCAAGAATAAGTACGGCGATGGGTTGAGATGGCGCAAAGCACGATAAACCTGTAACGACTCACCATCAAAATCTGACACCATGCGATGTCCAGGCACCACTTGCATAACATCGCCTGCACGAATGTATTCTTTGACGGTATCAATGGTCGCCAAGAATTTTTCTTTGCCTGTAAGCGATTCAAAATGTGGTGGCGTATGTTTTTCTGCTTTTAGACTAATCGGGGTTGCTAAAATTTCTTCTAGTGCATCGAGTTGTTGTTGTGCCTTGTCATAAGCATCTGCCTGCGCTGCATCGGCATGCACAATTAAGAACAAGGTATCTTTTAAGTTATCAAACACGATGACTGTTTTAGACAACATCATCCAAATATCAGGCAAACCGACTGGATCTGCTGCAGGCACGTTTTTTAAACGCGGTTCGATATAACGCACTGCATCGTAACCAAAATAACCCACCAAACCACCTGTAAAGCTTGGCAATTCAGGCAAGTCAGCTTGCGTAGGCACTTTAAATTGCGCTTGAAAATCGCGGATATACTGAAACGGCTGTGCACAAGTTTGTTTTTCGATTGAACCGTCAGCATGTTGGATGGTGAGTTCACCCGCATTACAGGAGAAAACTGTAGATTCACCCAAACCAATAATTGAATAACGTGCCCAGTTTTCACCACCTTCTACAGACTCAAACAAATAGGCTTGTTGATGCTGCTTCAAACGTGCAAATACCGACAATGGAGTTTCGGTATCGGCCAAACGCTGGCGATATACAGGAATGAGGTTGTAGCCTGCTGCTTTAAGTTGTTCAAATTGAGTCAGAGTGGTCATGTGAAGCTCTCTATATTTCGATGTAGCAATGTTTTCGATAAGACGAAGTGAAGGACGGTTGTAGATTGACTAGCGTCGCCATCGAAATATGGGCATTACAGCCTGACTCATATTGATATCCTTATATAGCAATTAACGTAAAATTATTTGATTTTTGAATCTTAAATATTTAACAATTCAGTTAAATTATCCACAATTTGTTGCGGCTGACAATTGGCAATCGGCTCACCATGATTATAGCCGTAGCTGACCACAATACAATCAATCCCCGCTCGACGCGCGGCTTCAACATCATTAGAAGAATCACCAATCATCAAGACTTGAGACTTCTCCACTTGATAATGTTCAACACAATGCAGCAATTGACGCGGGTGTGGTTTACGCTCCTCAAAGCGATCTCCACCAATCACATCAGCAAAATAGTGTTGCATCTCTAATGCTTCAACAATGGCACGAGCAGGTAGTTCAGGTTTATTGGTCACACAAACTAAGGTTTTTTGTTGTGCTTTTGCCCAGTCCAAAAATTCAATAATGCCCGGGAATGGTTGTGTGTCGATACACGGATCGGCATTATAAATTTCTAAGAAGGTGTTCAGTAGCTGTTGTTGCTGTTCAGGATGAACTTCGCCCATTAAGTGCGATAAGACACTATTGCAAAATACCGCAGTTCCCTTCCCCACCCAAGTTCGCACTTGTTCCAGTGTTACCAAAGGCAGTTGCAGTGCATTTAAACTCATGTTCATGGCGCGGTATAAATCTGTCGCAGAATCGACCAAAGTGCCATCTAAATCAAATAAAATGACTTGACGTGTATCAAGCTGAGCAATAGACATTCTTCCCCCTAAATGAACAAAGGCATGCGATCGCATGCCTTGATTGTAAAGCAAAGGCTGCTTATTTAAACAATAGCCAAGCCAAAACTGCCAAAATCACCAAGACAATCAGTGAAATCAAGCCAACAGAAGCATTTTTTTGCTGTTCTTTCTCTTGTTCCACACGAGAAACAGGCTGCTCGACAGACACAGGTGTTGGCTCTGCTGGAACTGCATGAATATCCACGCCTTCTGGAATAGGTGCTGGTTTTGGTACTGCCACGCCTTGCGGCATACCATCACGGTTTAATTGCACAGAACTGTCACGTTGATTCAATTCAGGCATTCCCTGCTCGTTCATTTGCTGTGCAGGTGTTTTTTCTGTTTGTGCTGTGACTTTTTCAGCAGTTTCGGCGATATCTGCCGCATGTTCCAATTCAACCGCAGGCGCAAATACTGAAAACTTTAAGCTGGCAAATTGGACGATATCACCTTCTTTAAGTAAGGTTTCATCGGCAATGCGTAAATCATTTACAAAAGTGCCGTTGGAAGAATTTAAATCTTGCACATACAGCGCTTGTTCTTTAAGTAAAAAAGCCGCATGTTTACGTGAAATTTCTGCCGATTGCAGCACCAAATCTGCAGTTTGATGACGCCCCACCAACATATCACGGTCGATACTAATTTCTTGGCCAGTAAATTCACCGCTAATTGCTTGTATTTTCCAAGTCATAAATAACTTCTCTCGTGTGATTTGGCGACATCATAACATGCCCTCAACCACAATCTGCGCAGGATACGATTAAGGTGTAGCGCGAATTGTGGTCGTAGTGACTGTATTTTTAGTTTTGCTGACTTCCTGCTGCGGCAAAACTACGTTTTGGCGCTGTACCGCAGGCTCAATCGCAACAGGGGTGCTCACCACCGTTGCTGTGCGGTTTGCAGACACTGCTGATGGTAAGGTTTGATAAGTTCCTGTTTGCGGCGCAACTCGAGATACAGGCAAACGCTGCTGATAAACATCGCTAACATTCTCAGGCAGTTTAGCAAAGCTACCATCGGCATCCATTGCCAACTGAAGGCTATACAATTGGCTATAACGCTGCTGCGAAATACGGCGAATATCCTGACTATCTCCCACAATGGTTGGGTGAATAAAAATCAATAAATTACGTTTTTGATTAGATTGACCATCGGAACGGAATAAACGCCCCAACCCTGGAATAGCACCCAAACCTGGCACAGCCTGACGACTATAAACCGAGTTATCAGAAATTAAGCCACCTAAGACAATGGTTTGTCCGTGCTCGGCCAAAATAGAAGTTTTAATTGCGCGTTTGCTGGTGACTAAATCCTGCGCCTGACCTTTATTGGCTTTGACATCTGACACTTCTTGTTCAACTTCCAAGCGTAGTGTTCCGCCTTCACCAATATGTGGCACGACTTTTAAAGTAACCCCGACATCTTTACGTTCAATAGTGGTATACGGATTTGCCACACCACCATTGGTAGATAATGAACCTGTTACAAAAGGAACGTTTTCACCAACCACAATATAGGCTTCTTCATTGTCCATGGTCACAATAGATGGCGTAGACAATAAATTGGATTTGGTTTTTTCCTTCAAGGCCTGAATCATCGCACCATATAGCTTGCGTGAACCATCACGACCTTCACGATAATCACCCAACACCAATGACGTACCTGCACCAATCGCACTGCCTGCGCCTGCTGCACCACCAGTTAAATAGCCTGCAGCAACATTTTTTAAACTTGCACCAATATTGTCAAAATTAATTAGACCGATACCGCTGCTTAAATCGCCCAATGCCCACTGCACACCCAATTGGTCGGCATCGGTACCTTCCACTTCTATAATCGCAGCTTCAATCAACACTTGTTGACGACGGGTATCTAGTTGCTGAATGGCCGATTCAATTTCACGCATCAACTGCGGATCGGCTTTGACCACCAAAGCATTTTGCGAGCCATCGGCAATAATACTGACACCATTACCATTAAAACTGGTGATGTTGTTTTGATTGTTGCTATTCGAGCTGCCACCCAAATTAATACTTGGGGTGGAAATAGTCGATGAATTACCTGTGTTGTTATTGGTGCTGCTTAAATTACTAGCACTGTTGTTGTTACTGTTGCTATTTGCATTAGAGCTGCTGCTCACCGCCTGTCCTGAAACCAGACCTTGCAATATTTCTGCTAAATTCTGTGCACTGGCATATTTCAAGCGAAAAACCTTCAAACCACCCAAACGATCTGCCGCAGGCACATCCATCATTTCAATCATTTGACGAATGCGTTTACGTGTTGCGGTATCGCCTTTGATGATAATACGATTGGTACGGTTGTCCGCCACAATACGCACACGCGAACCTTTAACATCTTTCGCTGCCCCTGTCGAACTCATCGACTCAAGCAAGCCAATGACTTCTTCGGCTTGACTGGATTGCAGGCTAATCGCTTCAATGTCATTTTGCCCCGTACCATCTAGGTTACGAATAATGCTTTCTAACTGATAAATGTTACTGGCACGATCAGACACGATTAGAGCATTGGTGCCCCCGACCGCAGACAAATGCGCAAACTGCGGCATGAGCGGACGTAAAGCAGGAATCAGGTCATTGGCATTGGTATTTTCTAGCCAAATCACTCGCGTTACAATTTGGTCACCACGCGCATTTTGACGACCATCATAGGGAATGCCTGAGCTTTTTACATTGCTGTCAGGTACAAGGCGAATGGTATTGCCTGATGGTATTGCCACCACACCATTCACATTCAATACGCCTAAAAACAGGTCATAGACTTCATTTTTATTCAGGGCTTTGTTGGAAATCACCGTGACATTGCCACGCACACGCGGATCGACTGCAAAGTTCTTGCCCGTAATATCGGCCACTTCATTAATAAATGCAGTTAAGTCCGCATCACGTAAATTAATTTTCCAGGTTTGCGCATGACTTGCAGTACTCACCATTGCAACAAGCGGTGCAGCAGCCAGTAATGCCCAAAATGGACGCTCATAATTCAATAAAGCCATAATCTACTGTGTTTCCTAACCCTAAATATGTCTCTGCATGTAGTTACGATGCCGATCCATTTAAAAATTTTGTTGTATGGTCATCACTTGATCACCACGTTTTATTTCTAATTTCACTTGACCTTCACGACGTGCCTGTTCAAGCAATTGTGCATCGCTTTGTCCTTGCCCGACGTTTTGCCCATTTAAAGACAAAATACGGTCACCTGGCTGTAAACCCAGTTTATTTCTTAAAGCGGCTGGCGTACGTGTAGTCACTTCATAACCATTGCCCGTATTTGCTTCAACACCCATCTCTTTTAAGTATTGTTCGCGATCTTCCTGTATGCGCTGTACTGCCTGTCCAATGGCATTATTCGGTTGTGCGGACTGCGTAGGTGCAGTTACAGGAGCTTGATTACCACTTGGAATTAAAGGTGCGATAGGTTGATTTAAACCATTTTCAATACCTTTAAACAATACTTCACGCGTCGCGCCACTGCTATGACGTAAAATCACCCGATCCCAGTAGACTTCTGCCAATTGGTACTGACTCAAATCAATCACATCACCCACACGGTAACGCTCTGCCACCTCATTCACTTTAATGACCGCAGAAGAAAACTGACTCGGCTGCCCAACCACTACACCTTGCAAAGTCATATTTAATTGATCATCGGCAGTGTTGCTGCGCCCAAGTTCTTGAAACAATGCAAAGGAGGTAATATTCGGGATTTGTGGTTGCTGTGAACCCAACTCCACCCGATCAATTTGCATGACTTGGGGCGGCGCAACAACCCACCAAAATAAACTCGCCAGTTTCCAACACAGATACAAAATCAAAAAAGCTAAAAATACTGGCGCAGCACGATCAAACTGCTTCCAGTGCAAATTCCCTAATCGTTCAGAGAGTGTACGCATTAGAAACCTCCTTTTAATAGAGGTTGGCGAGTGCTGATCACATAGGTATCTAAGCCCGCTTTGCCTTCATAAGAGGCGATATTCATCAATAAGCGTTGCGTGAGTTGCACATCTAGCATCAAACTTTGATCAAGCGCAATATTCAGCATTTTTTGTTCACGTTGATCGCGAATATCAAATAACAGTTTGCCATTTTCATCGGACAAACTGCCTTTTAACGCAGGGATATTCATACGGTCTTGGCGCTGAGCAAAACGATACAGCAATTCGCCACCCGCCCACTGCAGTTGTCCTTTGGCTTTGGTGAAGCCTTGCTGTTTTTTAAAATTCAAATGAATGTCTTTGAGTTGAATCGCATTACTTGGCCACTGCCAATCCACAATACTTTTTAAGGTTTCTGGCGCAACTTGCCCATCTAAAGATTGCACCAAGACGCTACCAAAACGATAGCCAACAATGCCTTCGAGTTTAGTATTACCACTGTGTACTTCAACATCGGCAGCGACACGCAATAAAACCAAATCTAAAGGACGTGTATTCCAACTTAAAGAACCACGTAACTGTCCATTGTGCCAATCGGCTTGTCCCTTCCAGATATTGCCACTCACATTATGTAAGGTCTGATTATTTTTATAAAATTTTGAAATTAACCACGCTGCTGGAATTTGTAATAACACAAAAAACAAAGATGCAATGAGGGCGAAAATCCACCACGTGATGTATTTGGGTTTCTTTATCATGCCACCACGACCAACCTTACTAATTTTTCTATGAATGACTTTTTATAACACTCACACATTATGCACACTTTTTCGGCGTCGCCAATTGATACAGATAAAAAACCAAGCCGTATTGCTTGGTTTTTGAACTCTAAGTCAAATCAATGACAAATTGATGAAGCTTAGATTAGAAAATCTTCAAGTTTTGCACCTTTTTCTAATTCAGCGACTAACCAGCGTGGTTTTTTACCACGACCAGTCCAAGTATCTGTAGAATTGATTTTGCTACGATAACGTGGCGCTACAGTTTTACGTGGGCTTTTCTTACGCTTGCTTTCGCCAACTTCCAAAATCTGCTCAATGCTTAAACCCAAATT
This sequence comes from Acinetobacter sp. ANC 5045, assembly GCF_004331005.1. Classification (NCBI taxonomy): domain Bacteria; kingdom Pseudomonadati; phylum Pseudomonadota; class Gammaproteobacteria; order Moraxellales; family Moraxellaceae; genus Acinetobacter; species Acinetobacter sp. ANC 5045. The sequence continues at coordinate 143,653 of NZ_SJNS01000003.1, forward strand.
GTCTGCAATCGCTAAAATTTGATTATAGGCATCTTCAATTGCTTGATCTTTTTTCGTGGCAATTAATGCTTCCGCTTCAGCTTGTAAACGCTTTAACTGTTCTACAGACAAATTGCTAATATCAGGCATCATACTTACTCCAAAAACTATGCTTTTTATATTCAGTTATTAAATTAAGCAGATTCATTCTATTTTTATCAAACCGAAGCGTCAATAAAAAATCTACTACTCTACATATAAATAACAGTCGGACATATTATGAACTGATTATTAAGATTTAATCAAGAATATGCGGTACGGTTTTTTCTATTTTATGAATACCCGCGCGTACATTTTCAGGGATTAAGGTTTTTTGCATATTGACGCGATCTACACATACAATCACCGCATCTGCCTCTGCCACCACCATTTGCTGTGCTTCACTGTGGATTAAATAATGCATACGCATGGCACTATTACGCAATTCTTCTACCCGAACGCCAATTTTTAAAATATCAGGATAAACCACAGGACGTATATATTTGCACTGATTTGAGGCAATCACAGTCAAAACATCTTGCTGTAAAATTTTTAAATGGTCTAAATAATATAAACGCGCACTTTCAATATAACGGTAATAGATCACATTATTGACATGCCCAAAAGCATCCATATCTCCCCATGCAACACGCTGCTCAAAAACAATTGGATAATCTGCTAGTGTTAACACAACTCACCCTTAAATTTTAATTTCGACAAAATTAGAATTATTTTCAAAGATTAAATTTAACTGTTTTAATAATTCAGGCTGATCTTTTAAATTAGATTTAACTCTTAAATAACTCATTAATACGTGTTCAGGATATAAATCCAGTAATTGCTCGGCTTCTGAATAACGCGCTGTTGCTGTAAAAATATGCCATTTGGCAAAACTAAATACAGGTAATGCAGGGTATTTCTGTTCCCACAGATTTATTTGCTTTTCAATTTTGGCATAATCAGGTTGTTGTTTTAACAACTGCTGTTGGAACCATAAATAAAACACTTCCTGATTAAACTGTTCACTCAACATCTGTACCGCAAGACGTTCATGTTGTGCGGCCAAATCAGGCAGACGCGACAATAACTTCAACCACAACACCTGAATGGCATAAGACTGACTGAAAATCTGCTCACTTAAATCACTATAACGCTGCTGCAAAGCCTGTAAATTTTCTGCATCAGCCTGCTCAAATTGGGTTAATAACTCAGTCAGCCACTTTTGCTTGGTGTCTGCATCTAAATGCCCGTATTTGGTCGAACGTAAATAATGCCAAGGATATTGCGTGGCAAATTCGCCCCACAAGGCAATTAGACGCTTTTGATAAGCCGTTTTGACTTTAAATAACCACGGCGATAATTCGTGCTGATTCAAAAACTCTAAATGCGTCAAAGCTTGTTCAGGTTGTTGCTGCGCCAAATAAATTTCAATACGCTGTATTTCTGCCAACTCAAACGCCATAGAACTGCTTTGATTTAAAGCAGCCAATGCTTGCGGATATTGCTGTTGAATGGAGTACATACGTGCTTCCATCACCCCTTTCAGCAAGCCTGACTGGGCAAACACCTGTCGAATAAATTGGTGTTGATCTTCTGCAGCATCTAGCAACCAAATGACCGCCAATTGCTCATATGGATGCAGATTTTTAAAGTTAAATACTGTTTCAACCTTACGCTGTTCACGGCTAAAATAGCGCTTTAACAACAACCATAAAATTTGTAGCGAAACACTAATCGACAAGAAAAAGAACAACAACAACCAAATATTGGTTTGTAATTGCCATTCGCGCCAATACACATAAACATAGCCTGAACCATACCCATAACTCAGTACGCTCAGCAAAGCGACCAGTACAATACTGACCACCACATAGGCGAGTAAAATCTGTTTCATTTATACCGCCCCCAATAAAGCACGTGTTTTTAAACTCGGCGTTGGAACGATATTTAATTTTTTAATTTTTTCTAATTGCTGAACCAATTGTTGTGCTTTCTGATCAGGCAATTGTTGTAATAACTGAATAATGTCATTCACTTCTTGTTGATATTGCACATATTGACCTTGCATAAAGACTTGTCGAGCCAGCAATAGACGCAATTGTGCTTCTTTTAAAATAATCTGGCGCTGCATCAACTGTGTCGCAGGTTGCTTGGCAGATTCAATACTCAGCCATTTTTGCCAAAAATAACGATCATCGACATCGGCAGGGTTCAGCTCAGGTTGTTGAGCTTGCTGTTTTAATTGTTGATCTAATTGCTGCAATAACTGACTTACTTGTTGATATTGCGCATCACGTGTTGTTATAAATTGTTGAATTTGTTTCTGATCTTGCTGAACAACTTGGTGCAAACTTTGTTTCAAAGCAGGAGCTAAAGCATATTCGTTTAACTCACGGTCTAAATGAGCTAGCTTTTCAGTCGCATAGTGAAACTGTTGTTGTTGTAAGGAAAATTCCACCAAGTCCAATTGCTGCGCCACCATATCTACTGGTTGAATCGCATCTTCTTGCTGCACAGCGCTGGATACTGCGGACTGTTCTGGCGCATCTTGGGTATAATTACGGCGCTGCAAAGCCACCAACTGATCATTTAAATTGGCATTGGTTTTTTCTGCAAGATGCAAATTTTGACTGAGTTGCTGTTGTTGCGCTGAAATTTGCATCACATCAAAACTTAATTTGACGATCCAGACCAAAGCGATCAACACCACTATCACAACCAGTTTTTTCATAGTTTTCCTTGCATGCGCATCATTTGCTGCAATATTAATTCTGTTTTTAAATGGGTCAACTTGAATACGTTATATTTTGTATGATGCTGCGTTTGATAATCGAGCAAAATTTTCTCTAAACGATCACCCAATACCCAATAATGACCTTTGTTCAGTAGATCGAAATCCCGCTGAATTAAGCTTAGCCAGTTTAACCAACTGGCTTCACTGCTGATCATCATGATAAATTCTGAAGATTGTATTAAACGCGCGCGTACTGCCTGCATTTTTTCAATAGAACTGGCAGGACACTCCCGCCGATACAACACAAAATTATGGATCTGCATCCCCTGATCAAGCAGCGTTTGCATCATGAATTGCCGCCCACCCTCTCCACGCCAAAAGGCAATTTGTGTGCCGACTTTCAAATTTTGTAAACACGGCAAACTCAGCATCCCTTCGGAAGTTTCAACCTGCGGGACTTCACTGTGAAGACCATATCCACTTAAAACTTCTGCAGTTTTTTCGCCCACAGCCACCCAACGTATACGTTGCAAGTCCTGCAATGATATTTGGCTTTGGGCTAAATATTGCATCCCAATATCGACAGCAGTAGGACTAACCACCACAATGATATGCGTGTTAGGCAACTGGTCATATAAATTAGCCAGCTGCTCCGACCACGGCTGTGCAGAAAGCTGCAACAAGGGCAAATCAATGACTTCAATGTGTTGTTGCTGCAAAGCCTGAGTTAAGGCCTCTGCACGATCTTGAGGTCGGGTATTAATGAAGAGCATAGGCTTTTGACGCAATATGGACTATTGATACAAGGCTTTGAGCAATTCACCCGCACCTTGTGCCAATAAAGCTTTTGCCAATTCTTCACCTAGCATTTCAGCCTGTTCAGGTGCGCCATATTGCACAGCTTTAAGAATGGTTTGCCCATCGACACTACCAACACGACCTTCAATCTGCAACTGACCATTCTGCAAAGTTGCGTAGCCTGCAATTGGCACCTGACAACCACCTTCCAAATAGGCATTAAAGGCACGTTCCGCACGTACACACACATTGGTGTCTGCATCCATCAACGGTAAAATCAAATCCAATACCGCCTGATCTTGGCTACGACACTCCAAACCTAAAGCGCCTTGCCCAACAGCAGGTAAGCTCAGATCAGGCTGAATAGTATGACGAATACGCTGCTCCAAACCTAAACGTTTCAAACCTGCACTGGCCAAAATAATGGCATCATATTGACCATCATCCAGTTTAGATAAACGTGTTCCCACATTGCCGCGTAAATCTATAATTTCTATATCTGGGCGCGCTTTCAAAATTTGGCATTTACGGCGCAAGCTTGAAGTTCCAACTTTAGCGCCCTGTGGTAAATCTGCAAAACTGGCATAGTGATTCGATACAAAGGCATCAAGCGGGTCTTCACGCTCACAAATGACCGCCAAGCTCAAACCTTCAGGCAATGCCATGGGTACATCTTTCATAGAGTGTACGGCTAAATCGGCACGACCATCCATTAAGGCGGCTTCTAATTCTTTGACAAATAAGCCCTTCCCCCCAATTTTTGCCAATGGGGTATCTAAAATTTTATCGCCCTGCGTGACAAAGGTCACCAACTCAACAGTTAAATCGGCATGCATCGCCTCTAAGCGGGCACGAATGTGTTCAGCCTGCCATAACGCAAGCGGGCTTTGTCGAGTTGCAATTTTCAGGGTTTTCATCATAGTGGCTAAGCAAGATAAATAAGTTCATCTAAACTTAACCTGATCCCCTAAAAATGCAAGTCTATTTCTTTACCGATTTATCAATCTGTTGCGTATTCATCTGCGATGATGCTGACAAATTAGAGTTTTTGGATGCGTTCTCGCAATAAAGGCAAATGTCGTCGGCTAACAGCCAAACGCTCATCTAGCTCACGGCAACGTACCTGATACTGTCCTGAATTGACCACTTCTAGCCCCTCCAAAAACTGAATCGAGACCAAGGCATTTCGGTGAATCCGAATAAACTGATCACCAAACTCGGTTTCTAAATCTTTCAGCGTTTCATCAATCAGGACACTGCCATTTTTATGACGCACAGTGACATATTTCTGATCAGCTAAAAAATAGTAGATATTTTCTATTGGCACCAATTCTACACCGCGATAGGTTTTCGCCGCGATTTGGTGACGTTTTATTTTTAATTCGTCCATATTTTCTTTTTGTTTTAAATGACTCATCTGCGCTTGCGTGAGTTTTGTTAAATGATCTAAAACCTGTTGCAATTCCTGTTGCATTATCGGTTTTAACAAATAGCCTTCCGCATTGGATTTAAACGCATCAAGTGCGTGTTCATCATAAGCGGTACAAAACACAATGGCTGGCATAGGATCAAGCTCACGCAAATGTTGAGCACAACTTAGACCATCCATTCCCGGCATTTGAATATCTAATAATATGACATCCGGCTGATGTTCATCCGCCAGTTCAATCGCCTGTTGCCCATGAGCTGCCGTTGCCACCACATGATGCCCCAGTTGAGTGACCAAACGTGATAATCGCTCTCTAGCTAGAGGCTCATCATCACAAATTAGGATGTCCATTTTTCCTCCTTTTTAAGTCAATAACTTTATTTTTATCAAGTCTAGAAAAATCAGAGCAATCACAGCTTATTTTATTTATAACGGTATTGCAGCACCGTGGTGTACATACCATTCCCCGCATAATTTTTGAAAGTAACACTGCGCCCATAATACGCTTTTAAGCGCTGTTCCACGTTTTGCAGTGCAATCCCATGTCCAGATCTTAAATTTATTTTATCGCTGACATACGGATTTGTAATGACAATATTGACTTGGTTTTGCAATATTTCGATCAATATACTTATCGTACTCTTTGCTAAAACTTTTTCAACTCCATGAAAAATACTATTTTCTAGCAAGGGTTGTAAAGTTAATAACGGAATTTGTACCTGACTGAGCAGTTGCGGTTGTTCAATTTTCCATTCTACCGCCAACCGATCACCCAAACGAATTTGTTCAATCTCTAAATATCGCTGGCAAAGTTCAATCTCATCTTTCAGGCTCACCAGTTTTAATTCCTGCAAACTGGCACGGAATAAACGTGATAAATTCAGCAGCATCTGCTCGGCTTTATCGGGATCAATTGCAATTAGACTGATCACATTATTTAAGCTGTTAAACAAAAAGTGTGGATGAATACGGGCCTGCATAGCATGCACCCGCGCTTGCAATTCGCTATGCCGCTGCTGAATAGCTTGTTCTCGGACATAGATATAACGAAAACAAAACGCACCCAAAATCACACCATAACTCAAATGCAGTCCAATCCCATGCATGAGTTCAGCCAGACTAAACTGCTGTAAATGAAAATTTTGCCCAAAATGCAATAAGGTATTTAAACTGAGTGTCGTGACCAATACGATGGTTTGCAGCAAGATAAAACTCACCATAAACGATAGCGCCAAGCCCATGCGTAAAAAACGTGCCTGAAAAAATTCAACCAAAGCCGCAAAACACAATACCACCCAGTTGATATACAAAATATATTGCAGCACCCGAGTAAAACTTAAACCTTGCCAGCCCTGTGCTTCAGCCAAAGCCAAGACCATTGCCAAAGCATTACTGCCAATAAATAGTTCAATTAGATATTGCCAACGCCCTATTTTCGTAAAAAAATACACATAATTTTGTTCTGCCTGCGTATCAGCATAAGTTTGATTGGCTTGTTCTTCGGCAAGTGAATCTGAATTTGTTATACTCTTGTCCAAATCACCGCTTTTTACTTTATTGAGCCGATATGACCACATCTTCTAATTCCTCAAATCCGTCACAAGCCCAAACTTCGGGTATGTGGGGCGGTCGTTTCTCTGAAGCGACTGATGCTTTTGTTGCTGAATTTACAGCATCTGTTCAATTTGACCAACGCTTTTATAAACAAGATATTGCTGGCTCAATTGCACATGCAACGATGCTTGCCAAAGTAGGCGTACTTACGACTGAAGAGCGTGACGATATTATTCAAGGTTTAAATACCATTCAGGCTGAAATTGAAGCAGGTCAATTTGAATGGCGTATTGACCTTGAAGATGTCCACATGAACATCGAATCGCGCCTTACTCAGCGTATTGGCATTACAGGTAAAAAATTACACACTGGTCGTAGCCGTAACGACCAAGTGGCAACCGATATTCGTTTGTATGTCCGTGACGAAATTGATGCCATTTTAGAATTATTAAAAAAATTACAACACGGCATTTTGAGCTTGGCAGCCAAAAACACGCATACCATTATGCCTGGTTTTACCCATTTGCAAACCGCACAGCCTGTGACTTTTGGTCATCACCTTATGGCATGGTTCGAAATGTTGGTACGTGACTCTGAGCGTTTAATTGACTGCCGCAAACGTGTTAATCGTATGCCTTTGGGTTCTGCTGCTTTGGCAGGTACCACTTACCCAATTGACCGTGCTTTTACCGCAGAATTGTTGGGCTTTGAAGCTGTATCTGAAAACTCGTTAGATGCTGTATCAGACCGTGATTTCGGGATTGAGTTTAACGCTGCTGCATCTTTAATTATGATGCACTTGTCGCGTATGTCTGAAGAACTGATTTTATGGACATCGGCACAGTTCAAATTTGTGAATATTCCAGACCGTTTCTGCACTGGCTCATCCATTATGCCGCAGAAGAAAAACCCAGACGTACCAGAATTGGTGCGCGGTAAAACAGGTCGTGTTTATGGCGATTTAATGAGTCTGTTGACCCTGATGAAAGGTCAACCGCTTGCCTACAACAAAGACAACCAAGAAGACAAAGAACCTTTGTTTGATGCCATTGATACCGTGCGCGGCTCGCTCATGGCATTTGCCGATATGATTCCTGCTTTAGTACCAAACATTGCAGAAATGCGTGAAGCTGCATTACGTGGTTTCTCTACGGCAACTGACCTTGCAGATTACTTAGTAAAAAATGGCGTAGCATTCCGCGATGCACATGAAATTGTAGGTAAAGCCGTAGCATTGGGCGTACAAGAAGGCAAAGACTTGTCTGAACTTAGCCTAGAACAATTACAGCAATTCTCAGATTTAATTCAAGCTGATGTATTTGAAAAAGCACTGACCCTTGAAGCCTCTGTAAATGCACGTGATCATATTGGCGGTACAGCGCCTGCACAAGTTGCAGCGGCAATTGAACGTGCTCAAACACGTCTTGCTCAACTTTATGCATAATCAGGAAGTGAGAGATGTCTAAACAAGTATTTTGTCGTAAATATCAAACCGACATGGAAGCGATGGATTTCGCTCCTTTTCCGGGTGCCAAAGGTCAAGAATTACTTGAAACGGTATCTAAACAGGCTTGGCAGGAATGGCTCAAACACCAAACTACGCTCATTAATGAAAAGCGTTTAAATGTGTTTGAACCTGAAGCGAAAAAGTTTTTGGAAGAACAACGTGAGAAGTTTCTCAACAATGATGCCAGTTTGGAAGTCGCAGAAGGCTTAAAACCTCAAAACTAATCCAAGTACTGTTTTTTCATTTTGGAAAATTCAAACCTTGTTTATTTTACAATTAAAAGAGTCTTTATGAAGGCTCTTTTTTTATGCCATTTGTGATTATGAGTTGCCGCAACAATGTTTTAAATAAATGAAAATAGATTCAAAAAATTAAGCTAATTTCCTATTTTTATTTCTCGATTGAAGCGTATATTTTATAGTCACAACAAAACACTTAACAATAGATTAATTATTGATTTCAAAAAGAATAGTTTTAAAAATAATCACACTAAAAATAATGTAATTTAAAAATACATTTGTATATAAAACGCTACATTCCACTACAATAAACCACATGATTCTTGAGTGTGATTTTCCTATACTTATTTTCAAGGAGATAAGCAATTATCTCTCACTATAATAAATATCCCCGATTTCAATCTCAGATTTCCCCCAAAGTCTGAGATTTTTTTTATCCAAAATTCAGGTTATTTCAAAATCTTAAAGATCAGCAAAAATCAAAAAGACTCATTCAAGCCATAAAAAAAAGCCCCATCATTAGATGAGGCTGAATATTCAAAAAAAAGCTGAACTTAGCGTTCCTGTACTTTTTCTTCAATTTCTTTGACGCTGGTATGACGTACGTCAAAACCTTTGACCATATAAATCACTTGTTCTGAAATATTTCGTGCGTGGTCACCAATACGCTCTAATGAACGTAACACCCACATTACATTAATCACACGTGAAATATGACGCGGATCTTCAATCATATACGTCATTAGAGTACGTGTTGCAGATTGATATTCACGGTCAATATCGGCATCGGCAAGTAAAACACGCAGTGCTTGATCGACATCTAAACGTGCAAAAGCATCCAGTGCATCGTGAATCATGACACGCACTTGGTTACCAATATGACGTGTTTCCATATAGCCGCGTGGCGAACCACCTTCTTCACATAAGTTTTGGGCAATACGGGCAATTTTTGCAGCTTCATCACCAATACGCTCTAAGTCAGTATTGGCTTTAGACATGGCAATCACCATACGCAAATCAATTGCGGCTGGATGACGACGCGCCAAAATCAACGTTAAGGCTTCATCAATTTCGGTTTCCATGCGATTGACAACATTGTCTTGGAACTGAACTTCTACCGCCAAGGCTGCATCGGTATCCAAGAGTGCGTGAATCGAGTTGGCAACCTGCTGCTCTACCAAACCACCCATGGCCATAAATTTGGTATTTACATCCTGCAAATCTTCATTGAACTGAGAAGAAATATGGTGACTTAACACAGGATTATTCGTACTCAAGGAATACACTCCACAACAAAAGGATAGACTGACGCAATGATTGAATATTAAAGCACAGCAATGATGACGTTTTTATGACATTTTCTCACCAAACTCTCAAGTCTGATCGTTTCTGTCTTTAAACAGCATAAGCCATTCAGATGACAAAATGACTTGGGTCTGTTGACATTTCGTCTATGTTTGCGGCAACGCATATTTTTTAGCTGATATAAGGCATGGGACAGGAAATTTAGTCATTCTAAATGACTGACTCATAAAGCAATAGTAGCAAAAATATGCTCGCCCCCTTGCGCAGCAAACAAAGCAACGCTTTGTTCTTGCTCATGTGGCTAAAACTTTCTCAGATTGCGTTATGAAACTTGGCAATAGTCTCGCTATTCCCTGCGTTTCATGCCTGATCTGCTCAGTTTTAGCCTACAGCGCAAGCCATTTATGAAATGTCAACAGACCCTATATGGCTTTCCGAATCAACCAAGCATTCATTTCCTGCACATCTTGTTCAGTCAATTGCCCAACGGCTGCTTTCAACTGTAACACATGCTTCAAATAGTCATACTGTGCATTGAGATAATCCTGCTTGGCAGAAAAGGCGTTACGCTGTGCCAACAGTACATCCACCATGGTTTTTAAACCTTCCTGATATTGCGCTTTGGATGCTCGTGCCACTAAATCTGCTGAATTCATTGCAGCCTGTCGCGCCTGCAATTTGGCTTGATCAGTTTCGACTTGTAAATATGCCTGTTTCACATCGGTATTGGCTTTACGGATTGCTGCATCTAGCTCGGCTTCAGATTTCTGTACCAAAACCACTGCTTTTTGCACATTTTTATTGACCCGCCCACCGCTAAACACATTCCAGTTCATTTCAATCCCGACCTGGTCGAACTGACCATCGGGCGACATGATACTTTCAGGGCTTTGTTTGGCATAACCATAACTGCCCACAGCTTCTACCTGCGGATAACGTGCTGCTTGTTCAACCCGACGTGCATCTTCGGCATATTGTCGCTGCAAACGTGCCTGTTGAATAGCCAAATTTTGAGTTTGTGCCAATTGCGACCATGCCTCTAAACTTTCAGGCACAGGTTTTTGAAATTGAAAGTCATCTCGCAAAACTGCCAAACTTTCTTGATATGGCCCAATCAATTGTGCCAACTGCTCTTGTGCCAAAACCAACTGCACATGTGTTCCAATCCTGTTCGCTCGTGCATTTTGATATTGCGCATTGGCTTCACTGACTTCACTTTTAGCCACCAAACCTTCACGCAGTTTGGCATTCATCATATTGAGCTGTTCCAACAAAGCTTTTTCTTCTTGTAAATATGCTGTTGTTAAAGACTGCTGTCTCAGCACATTAAAATACGCTTCTGATACATTCAAAATATGTTGCTGTTGTTGTAAACGTAAGGTGACTTCACTCAGGCTTAACGAGGTTTTGACTTGTTTCAGGGCTTGCCAAGCATCCCAACGAAATAAAGGCTGACGTGCTGTTAACGCGACTTGACGTGAAGTTGAAGATGAACTGCTTAAAAGCTCTGGCGAGGAACTGGCAATATTGACTCGACTCATTTCCTGACTTTTACGGGTGATATTGCCCGACAGAGTCACAGTTGGCAGTAAATTGCCTTGCGCAAGCCCTAAATTTAATTGATCGGCCTGATATTGTAATTGCTGTGCGCGCCAAGTCGGATCGCTATTTTGAGCACGCTGATAGGCTTGCATTAAATCCAAAGCAAAAGCACTTGAACTCATCCAACATAAGCATGTCACTAACATCATTTTTTTCATTATTTTTCGATCAACCCACTCTGTAATTTCGCCAATCCTACTGCAATGTATTTTACACTGCCCATACTAAAGCGAATTTGCATTTTTTTCGTATGACTTTCATTAATTTTGATAATTTTTCATATTATTTCAATTCATTGCAATACTTAAGCAAAGCCATACACGTGCTAACAATCACTGCATAAAGTGGCACTTACTCACAGGCATGTAACCAAACTCTAGCAGAATACTACAATTTACTCCGCGGCTTTGACTTTACAATGCAAGCTCTCCCTTTGTCCTTCGACCCAAGCTTCTAAAACCGTGTGTCTCACAGCGGATATTTTAAATTTAGAATTTTGGTATGAATGACTCATTTTGAATTTTTGGAATCCATAGTGCCTAAATGAAGGCACTAGATGATGAATGAATACTCATGTTGAATTGCTGTAATGGTTAAATTTCTTCGCACCAGTAAACTTGCCCTACTGCTTGGCAGTTGTCTGTGTTTGCTCGCCTGCCAAAATTCAGATACGCCTCCCGTAGCTGAACCACCAAAGGTACAGGCCAGTGCCAGCGAACCTGTAGATTTGACCCAAATGTGTGAAAACATTCAGCACAATATGCAGCAAATTGACAATACCCGCACCACGTTTGCGCTAGAACAAATTAATCAGGATTTAAAAGTTTGCCTACCGTTGCTACCTTTAAATGAGCAATTAAATTTACTCAATCTTTCGACCCAAATGTATCAACGCTTTTTGCATGTAGAACGCAGCGCTGCAGAACAAGCCGCTTTTGATCAACATGCTTTTGATATGGCGCAGCATCCGACCATTCAGCAAAGTCATTTTGAAAACTTTGCCTTGCGTGATCAATATTTATTGAAACATAAGGGACAAGCCTATTTAGAGCTATACGATGCAGGTGAAGCACAGTTGGTTTATCGTCGTAGCCCACAATACTTAGCCATTATTTTTGCGCCTTACATGCCCGATGCCGAGCAGATTTTTATTGAAAGAATGGCCAATGACAATATGCAGCACAGCTTGCGTGATGGTGGACTCACCCTTGATGCTGCCGATTTGGCAGAACGCGCCTTATTTTGGGAAGATTACGTGCAGCGTTATCCTAAAAGTCACTTTATACGGGATGCACGTTATCTAGCCGAAGTGTATGCCTTGCTGCTGTTTAAAGGCACAGTCAACAGTCCTGTTTCTCAGGATTATGTCGATGAATACAGTATCCAACCTGCCGTATTATTTGAAATTAAAAAACTGGCAAAGTTGCAAAAATCTCCCTTAGCACAGCAAGCGCGTAAATTCCTTGCCTTTTTACACATGAGCAGTGAACAACGACTCACTGAAATTGCAGCACAGCCCACTGCACGTGAACAGCGTGAATATGGCGATGATGCTTTAGTACATGCACAGTTGCATCAATATTTAAATTTAAAGAACATCTCCATCCATGCAAAACGCGATTGTTTTAGTGATGCCGTTTGTATTACTCGCTAATTATCCAAAGTCGCTTAAAGCTCAAATACTTGTCATTAGGCATCAAAGAATAAAAGCCGCGCGAAGCCTGCTTTTATACCAACAACGTGCTACTATTTATACAGCTTGACGGAGCGCGAGTAATTCCTCGCTGAGATTGTGTCCATGCTGAGTTTGTAGCCTAAAATCTGCAAACCAAGCTGTAAACCCAAGTACCGTTGAACCTGATCAGGTTAAAACCTGCGTAGGAATCAAGCCACCTAAAAACCCAGCCACACGGTTAATGTTGAACTATTAAAGTCTCAACAACTCAATTGCAATGTTTTTGGTCGTGCTTGATTCGTTGATTTCATTCTTCAGGATCATTGCAATGAACCAATTAACGAATCTATCCCCTGCTGACATTTCTGCTCAACACGAGCAAGATGCCAAAGATTTAACCCGCATTTTGCCAGCATCGAAAAAAGTCTATATTCAAGGCTCACGCCCAGACATTCAGGTGCCAATGCGTGAAATCGAACTGACCGACACCCCAACAGGCTTAGGCGGTGAGCACAATCCGCCGCTCATGGTGTATGACACTTCTGGTGTGTATACCGATCCAAATGTAGAAATTGATCTGAATAAAGGCTTGCCGAACATCCGCGACAGTTGGATTGAAGAGCGCCAAGACACCGAAAAACTAGAAACCCTCAGCTCGGCATTTGGTCAAGAGCGTTTACGCGATATTCGCACTGCAGAGATTCGTTTTGCCCATATTCAAAAGCCACGTCGTGCCAAAGTTGGTAAAAACGTCACCCAAATGCACTATGCCAAACAAGGCATCATCACCCCTGAAATGGAATATATCGCCATTCGTGAAAACCAACGCCAACGCGAAGGTGTCGATATGCGTCAGCATTCGGGGCAAAACTTTGGAGCTAAAAATCTAACTGAAATCACGCCTGAATTTGTACGTCAGGAAGTGGCTGAAGGTCGTGCAATTATTCCTGCCAACATTAACCACCCAGAATGTGAGCCAATGATTATTGGTCGCAACTTCTTGGTCAAAATCAATGCCAATATTGGTAACTCGGCACTAGGTTCAAGTATTGATGAAGAAGTCGCGAAAATGACTTGGGCGACCCGTTGGGGCGCAGATACCATCATGGATTTATCGACAGGTAAAAACATCCATGAAACCCGTGAATGGATTATCCGCAACTCGCCTGTGCCAATTGGTACTGTACCTATTTATCAGGCACTAGAAAAAGTAAACGGCATTGCCGAAGACCTCACTTGGGAAATCTTTAAAGACACGCTGATTGAACAGGCTGAACAAGGTGTGGATTACTTCACCATTCACGCAGGCGTGTTATTGCGTTATGTACCACTCACGGCCAATCGCTTAACAGGTATTGTATCGCGTGGCGGTTCAATCATGGCGCAATGGTGTTTGGCGCATCATGAAGAAAACTTCCTTTACACACACTTTGATGAAATCTGCGAAATCATGAAAGCTTACGATGTATCGTTCAGCTTAGGTGATGGTTTACGTCCGGGTTGTATTCAAGATGCCAACGATGAAGCACAATTCAGCGAACTGCGAACTTTGGGTGAATTGACTCACCGCGCTTGGGAACATGATGTGCAAGTGATGATTGAAGGCCCGGGGCACGTACCAATGCACATGGTCAAAGAAAATATGGACTTGCAACTTGAAGTCTGTAAAGAAGCACCATTCTATACACTCGGCCCATTAACCACGGATATTGCACCAGGTTATGACCATATTACTTCTGCAATTGGTGCAGCGATGATTGGTTGGTACGGTACTGCAATGTTGTGCTATGTGACACCTAAAGAGCACTTAGGCTTACCGAACAAAAAAGACGTCAAAGACGGCATCATCACCTATAAAATTGCAGCACATGCGGCTGACCTTGCCAAAGGACATCCGGGCGCGCAAGCACGTGACAATGCCTTATCTAAAGCACGTTTTGAATTCCGCTGGGAAGATCAGTTTAACCTGAGCCTTGACCCAGATACCGCACGCAGCATGCATGATGAAACCATGCCAAAAGAAGCGCATAAATCTGCACACTTCTGTTCAATGTGCGGACCAAAGTTCTGTTCGATGAAAATCACGCAAAACGTGAGAGATTATGCACAAAATCAAAATGCTGCGAACAAAACGGAGCAAGTAGATGCAGAGGTCGAATCAGGTCTCAAAGCCATGAAAACCGCTTATCAGGAACATGGTCAAAAATTATACTATAAGCTCTAATTTGTTTAAAAAGCGTTTGTATTCAATAAAATCTCAGTTAGGATGAAATTATGCTTTGCTCATCCTGATGAGAATTTATGAAGATTATTCAACAAGCAACTTATGGACAACACGATGCACAGATTCACCAACGTGAATACCTGTATCGTGGTTTTATTCAGGTTGAAAAAGTCAGCCTGAGCCATCGCTTGTTTAATCAAACTACATATACCCCAGTCCTTCAGCGTGAACTCATTCAACGCCCTGAAGCGGCTGGGGTACTCATTTATGATGCACCACAACAAAAATTTGCCCTGATTGAACAATTCCGTATTGGTGCAATTGATGATTGCGACTCGCCTTGGCAACTCGAAGTGATTGCAGGCGTGCTAGATGGCAATGAATCACCTGAAAGTTGCATTCGTCGTGAAGCTTTGGAAGAATCGGGCTGTGAATTAAAAGAATTACAACATTTATTCAGTTTTTATCCATCTGCGGGTGCATGCGCAGAATTGTTCCACTTATATAGTGCGAGCACCACGTTACCACAGGAAGGTGGCGTGTTTGGTATGCCAGATGAAGGAGAGAATATTCAATTACACATTCTTGATTATCAGGAAATTCCAAACTTGCTGACCAATGGTCGGCTAAAAAACGCACCTGTCATCATGGCATTGCAATGGTTACAACAACAAATTAAAACCGTGAAGGATGTCTAAGGGGTCAGGCATGACTTTATTCTCAAACAATCACCAGCAACGCTGGACAATTGTACAAATTTCAGATACGCACCTCATGAATCAGGAAGATTTAGAGTTTGTGCACATGAATCCTGAACGCAGCTTTCACGCGGTAATGCACGATATTCAACAGCAATATCCGCAGCTCGATGCTATTTTCCATACAGGCGATTTAGCACAAATCCCTGTTGCTGAAACCTATCAGCGTTATTTGCAGTTTATGCAGACTTTGAATACGCCGCATTTCCAGATTCCGGGCAATCATGATGATGCCGCGGTTTTTCCATTCCATTTACAGTCCAATCAAGTTCATGCAATTGAGTTGGGCAATTGGAGTGTCATTTTACTGAATACTGCGGTTAAAGGTCGGATTGATGGCTGGATGGACGCAGCACAATTACAGCAGTTAGATCAGCTTTTACAGCAACATGCGCAGCAGCAGGTGATTATTGCCTGTCATCACCATCCTTTTGATATGCAATCGCACTGGATAGATCAGCACAAACTTAAAAATACCGAAGCCTTAATTGATGTATTGGCACGCCACAACAATGTCAAATTGGTGCTGTGTGGGCATGTGCATCAAGACTCATTAAATGAATGGCAAGGGATTCAATTTTACTCGACCCCATCGACCTGCGTGCAATTTAAACCACATAGCCAGCACTTTGCGCTTGGGCCTGAGGCACCGGGTTACCGTGTGTTACATTTGAATGCAGATGGCAGTTTTAGCACCCAAGTGCATCGGGTTGAGCATGTCACACAACAAATAAATTTTGAAATTTCAGGTTATTAACTTTCCATTTTATTTTTTTTGCTTTACTTTATGCCTTCAACGAAAAAATGCGATAACACATCCAAACATCAAAGACTATCCATAATCAAAAAAAGTCTATATGATGACGTCCCCCGAAGAGAGAATTCTTTCTGAGGGAGTGGATAAAAACACTTGCATATCACCATATTTTTCGCGTATGAATCTTACGCATATGATGAGGAATGCCCTACATGGCGAATGACAACCAAAATCAAGTCTTGGACGAACAAACAGATCTTGTAGAAGAAAAAGCTACAAAACGCGTGCGTAAGGCAAAGCCAAAGGCTTTAGAGGGTGGTTCTACAGCTAGCTTATTTGGTATTGCACCTTATCAGCCGAAAAAGAATGAAGAATACATGTCTGAAGGACAACTCGAACATTTCCGTCAAATTTTAATGGCGTGGAAAGAAGAGTTAATGTCAGAAGTAGATCGTACACTCAACACCATGCAAGACGAAAATACCGCTTTGCCTGATGTGAATGACCGCGCGACACAAGAAGAAGAATTTGCGATTGAATTACGTACCCGTGACCGTGAACGTAAATTGATTCGTAAAATTGAACAATCCATTGAAGCGATTAAAAACGATGACTATGGTTTCTGTGAAACTTGTGGTATCGAAATTGGTCTGCGTCGTTTAGAAGCACGCCCAACGGCAACGTTATGTATTGACTGCAAAACTTTGGCAGAGATCAAAGAGAAGCAAAATAACGGTTAATTGTGACTGTTGAAAATTCTTTAGCGGAGCATGCTCCCCATGCGCAGCAGCGAGATCATATTTCGCTGACGCGCTACTCAGGTCGGTTTGCGCCATCGCCAACCGGCCCTTTGCATTTTGGCTCTCTCATTACTGCCGTTGCCAGTTATTGCGATGCCAAAGCCCAGCACGGCACTTGGCTGGTACGTATTGAAGATACTGACATCCCACGCATTTACCCTGGCAGTGAAAATCATATCTTGCGTTGTATTGATGCCTTTCAATTTGAGCCAGATGCCGAAATTATTTTCCAGAAAGATCGCCTCGATCTCTATGCAGCCGTGTTGCAACAATTGCAGCAACGCGACTTGGTCTATGCCTGTCAATGCACCCGCAAAATGCTTGGCTCCAATCATATTTATGCAGGGACTTGCCGCAATTTAGGTTTAGATTTTGCCAATCAAGCGATTCGAGTCAAAGTCACAGACCAAGAGATTTGCTTTCAAGACCGCCTGCAAGACAAACAATGTTCCAACCTTGCGCAGGACTTGGGCGATTTTGTCCTAAAACGGCGTGATGGCATTATCAATTATCAACTGGCAGTGGTGGTGGATGATTATTTGCAAGGCATTACCCATGTGGTTCGCGGCGCAGATTTACTCGACAACACCGCACGGCAAATCTATTTGGGGCAACTGTTAGGCTACCCTAAACTCAGCTACACGCACCTGCCTTTAGCCATGAATGCACAAGGGCAAAAACTGTCTAAACAGAACTTGGCACAAGCTTTAGATTTAGCCCAAGCATCGAAGCTGCTACAAGCCGCTTTAACTGCCTTAAATCAAGCCACTGTCGAATTAGACACCCCTGCACGCATGCTTACGCAAGCCATTCAGCAATGGGATCTTTCACGTATTCCTACAGGCACAGCTTTACACGGCTATTATTTATAAAATTTAAAATTCAGTTATGCTCAAATTGAAATGGATCATTTGAGGTTGTGTCATGTTTTTTATTTTTGGTGTTGGACCGAAAACCAAAGTGGTCGAGAAAAGTCAATTTAGCTGCCCCGTTTGCCGCACTCGCAGTAGCTATGAACTCAGACAGCAACGACAATATTTTTCCTTATTTTTTATTCCCTTGTTTCCTATGTCTAAACAAAAAAATACTACAGTCAAGTGCTTACACTGCGGAACAGTCATGCCAAGCATGGTCTTGCACCATGCTCAGCCAGAAGCGAAATAGAAGGATAAATTCTAGAAGCTGGATTCTTCACGGCTAGGGTTAATCTCATGCGTGCTGGCTTCAATTTTCAGAATCAAACTCACCATCACTGCACACATAATTAACGATGAACCACCATAACTAATAAAAGGTAGAGTCAAACCTTTGGTAGGCAACATACCCATATTCATGCCTGCATTCACCATAATCTGTAATAAGAAGATAATGCTGATGCCATAAGCCAAATATCCTGCACGTAAGTACTGGTTTTTCAGGGCGCGATGACCAATTTTAATGCAGGCAATCAGCATAGCAAAAGACAAGCTCAACACCACAAAAATGCCTAAAAAGCCAAACTCTTCACCTAAGACAGCCAACATAAAGTCCGTATGTGCTTCAGGTAAATAGGACATTTTCTGGATACTATGCCCCAAGCCTACGCCTGCCCATTCACCGCGTCCAAATGCCATTAAGGCGTTAGACAACTGATAACCGACACCCAAAGGGTCATTCCACGGGTTTGAGAACGACATTAAACGCTCAAAACGATAAGGCTCAAATACCACCAAAAACACAAAGGCGGCAATAATCGCGCCAAAGGCAATACCAAACTGAATTAATGGCGCA
Organism: Acinetobacter sp. ANC 5045; assembly: GCF_004331005.1. Lineage (NCBI taxonomy): Bacteria > Pseudomonadati > Pseudomonadota > Gammaproteobacteria > Moraxellales > Moraxellaceae > Acinetobacter > Acinetobacter sp. ANC 5045. The sequence goes on from NZ_SJNS01000003.1 coordinate 162,823, forward strand.
CCAGCTAAAAAAAAGACCCCTAACATGGTCAAGGCAATCACCACGGTCGCCCCCAAGTCAGGCTCTGCAATCACCAAACCTACCGTGACTGCCATAATCACTGCAAGACGGATCAGACCTTTAATGTTATTACGCACTTCTTCGGCACGGCGCACCACATAGTCAGCGGTAAAAATGGCCATCATCACTTTAGCGACTTCGGAAGCTTGCAGGGTAAAACCTGCGACCCGAATCCAGCGTTTAGAACCATTGACTTCAGTACCCACCAGCAACACTGCAGCCAACAAGGCAATGGTCACAATCCACAGAAAGAAGGTGTTGTTAAACCAGGTATTCAGCGGCACTCTATAGGCAATCACGGCAGCGATTAATGCCACCACAATAGAAATGCCATGACGCAATACATAGTGAAAGGCATTTTCATGCATGCGCTCGGCATAAGGCATAGAAGCCGATGCCACCATGATTGAACCAATACATAACAGCGCCAGTACGCTAAAAATCAGTACATTGCGTACATTCACTTCCGCTGGCAGTTTGGGTAACCAGCGCTCATAGACCTGATTGAGTTTATTGATTGTTGTCTGAGCAAAGCCAGCCATATCTCACACCTTATTGTTGTTATACCAGTGCGTTGACATAAGCAACGAACTTGTGACCACGTTCTGGATAGCCCGAGAACATATCAAAACTTGCACATGCAGGTGACAATAACACCACATCATGCGCTTGTGTATGTTGTTGGCAGATTTCAACTGCTTGTTGCAAGGTATCTGCAGTTAAGAGTTGGGTTGTTCCCGCAACTGCTGTTTCAATTTTCGTAGCATCCTCACCAATCAACACTGCCAGTTTGGCATATTGTTGCAATGATTGGCGTAGCGCAGTGAAGTCCTGCCCTTTGCCTTGCCCACCTAAAATAATCGCAACCTTACCGCCTTGTGCCTGAATTGCTGCACCCAAGCCATCTAAAGCTGCCAAAGTTGCACCGATGTTGGTTCCTTTGGAGTCATTATAATAACGCACCCCATGTAATTCTTTGACGAATTCACAACGATGCTCCAAACCTTTAAAGGTTTTCAGCGTTTCCAGCATGCTGTGCATAGATAAACCAATGGCTTCACCCAATGCCAAACACGCTAATGCATTAGCAATATTGTGTGTGCCTTGAATATACATCTCGGTGCTTTTTAATAAACGCTCACGCCCACGTGCCAACCACATGCTGCCATCATCATCTTTTAATAAGCCGTATTGGTTTAGGTCAGGCGCATTTAAGCCAAAACTTTGCATAGGAGTCTGATCTGGCACCAACGGACGACTCAAAGCATCATCACGGTTAAACACCACTTTTTTCACACCCTGAAAAATACGATGTTTGGCGGTGTGATAACCGAGCATATCGCCATGACGGTCTAAATGGTCTTCACTCATGTTCAGCACTACCGCCACTTCTGCATTTAAATTCGAGGTGGTTTCTAGCTGAAAACTGGAGAGTTCTAAAATATACAGTTCAGGATCATCTTTGATCAGATCCAGCGCAGGGCGTCCCAAATTGCCACCTACCGCGACTTTTTTGCCTGCCTGCTCTGCCATTAAACCAATCAGTGTGGTAACGGTACTTTTCGCATTAGACCCTGTAATTGCCACAATAGGTTTGTCGGTCGCACGACGTAAAATCTGAATTTCACTCACCACAGGAATGCCCTGCGCCATCGCAGCCTGAATTTCAGGGAGTTTTGGATCTAGCCCTGGGCTAATCACAATTTCTTCTGCAGACAACAATAAATCCTGATCAAACTGACCAAAACGGGTTTCCACTTCGGCAGGAATTTGGTCATGCCCTGGGGGTGTGGGGCGAGAATCTGTCACAGCAACGCGGTAACCCTGATGATGTAAAAAATTAACGGCTGCAACACCAGAAATACCAAGTCCTGCAACGACTTTTAATCCACCACGTTGTATTAACATTTTTGCCCCATTTTGTGCGCTAATTTTGAAACAGACAAAATAGTAGCACTTTGCTGTTTTGAATGCTTTTTCTGTTTGCAGTTCCTGCAGTTTTTTTGTGTCAGTGCGTAAAAAAACCGTCATATTGCAGACGGTTTTTAAAAAGAATATTGCTAAAGTGAATAAACAAGTCTATTTCCACTTCACCGCTTGAACTTCAACTTTCTTTTCTGCGGGTTGATCTTGAGAATCACAACCACAACTGCCACCACAGCCTGCCGCGGCTGCAGGTTTTAGCCATTTGGCCAAGCCATGCCAGCCTTTTTCAGTACAGAAATTGGAGAGTTTTAGAAAAACTGCGCCAGAAGTCTTGGGAAAGACTTTTTTAAAGACTACTACAGCACTCCACAGTACCAATGCAGCAACAATTAAAATTTCAACCATGTTCATCTACTCCTGTAGGTCAGGCATGTGCCTTAACCCAACAAATACGATGCCGTTTGATAAGTCAGGAATGACATGAAATAAGCCAAACCAAATAGATAGCAGGTCATAATACTGACCGTACGCCATGATCCTGTTTCGCGTTTTACCGTTGCTAAAGTTGCCAAACAATGCGGTGCATAAATAAACCATACCAATAACGATAAACCCGTTGCCAATGACCAGCCCAGTTCACCACCACCACTAATTAAAGCAGCCAAACCTTGGGACATGGCATCTTCATCCACTGCAGATAAGGCATAGACTGTGCCTAATGCAGCCACCACCACTTCACGCGCTGCCATCGCAGGAATCAAGGCAATCACGATCTGCCAGTTAAAGCCCACAGGAGCAAAAATTGGCTGTAATACATGCCCCAGCATCCCTGCAAAACTATAGTCAATTGCAGGCATGGTCGCGCCTTCAGGCGGTTGCGGGAACGTACACAAGAACCACAATAAAATCGACAGCGCAAAAATAATGCCACCGACACGCTTTAAGAAAATTTTGGCGCGATCTAGTAAACCAATCCAAACACTTTTTAGGTCTGGAAAACGGTAGCTAGGCAACTCCATCAACAAGACATGCTCAGATTTATCTTTTTGTAAAAATTTAAGCACAAAAGATACGCCCAAGGCACTCACAATGCCCGCCATATACAGACCAAATAAGACCAGACCTTGTAAATTAAACATGCCCCATACAGTTTGATTGGGAATGAATGCCGCGATGAGTAAGGCATATACAGGCAAGCGCGCAGAACAGGTCATTAACGGTGCAACCATAATCGTGGTTAAACGATCACGTGGGTCAGCAATACTACGTGTTGCCATAATGCCCGGCACTGCACAGGCAAAACTAGACAGCAATGGAATAAAGGCACGACCACTCAAACCTGCGCTAAACATCAGCTTATCGAGCAAGAATGCGGCACGTGGCAAATAACCCGATTCCTCTAAAATTAAAATAAACAGGAACAGAATTAAAATTTGCGGCAAGAACACCACTACACCGCCTGCGCCCGCAATAATGCCATCCACAATCAAGCTGTTTAGCAAGGGATGGCTAATGTTTTCGCCAATCACTTCACCTAGCCAGCCAAATAAACTTTCGATGCCATCCATAAACGGTGCAGCCCAAGCAAATACCGCTTGGAAGACAACAAACATCATCACCGCAAGGCTGACTAAACCGAATACAGGATGTAAAAAAATTTTATCGAGGAAGTCGGAGCGTTTGTCTTCTTGATCTACAAAGTGCACCACATCATGCAAAATGGTTTGAATCCGTTGATGCTGACTGCCTGTTAAGCCTGTCAATTCTGTCTGCGGAACAGCAAATTTGCCCTGATCTAAGGCATGCATTAAGTTTTGAATACCTGAATCACGCACTGCCACGGTTTCCACCACAGGTACACCCAAACGCTCAGACAATTTTTGCGTGTTGATTTGCATGCCACGACGACGCGCCTCATCCATCATGTTGAGTACCAACAAAATCGGACGACCCAGTGCAATCATTTCCAAAACCAAGCCCAAATGCAATTTCAGGTTGGTGGCATCCACGACACAAAGAAAGGCATCTTGCTGACCTTCTTCGGCTATTTTGCCTTGTACCACATCTCGAGTAATGGCTTCGTCGGGACTGGTGGCTTCTAAACTATAAGTTCCGGGCAAATCCAACACCCGCACCGCCTGTCCCGAAGGCAAGGTGAATTGCCCGACTTTACGCTCTACAGTCACGCCTGCGTAGTTGCCAACTTTTTGACGTGTCCCTGTCAAATGGTTAAATAAAGATGTTTTACCGCAGTTTGGATTCCCTACAAGTGCGATACGTAAGGCATCGCTCATGCGGACACCCCTTGTTCAATTTCAATGCGTTCAGCTTCTACTTTGCGCAAAGCAAAACGGGTAAATCCCACTTGAATCAAGATTGGATCACCACCAAAAATACCTTTGGTAATCACCTGCACCTGCGTACCCGGCACAAAACCCAGTGTTTCTAAGCGGTTTGCCACTAAGTCACTAAGGGATGTTCCACCATCGGCGGTACGTAATACCTGACGGATGATGGCTGTTTGTTTTGCTTTAAGTTCTGACAAACGCACCGTGAAATTCCTATACCATTTTGCATATTATAACATGCAAATGAGAACAATTAACAAATAAGGTCGACTTACATTTAAATGCTTTATATCACATCGACAGCCTTGCTGAATTGGATTAGAGTAGAAAATAACGCTGCTTATTATCGAATTTCTCAATTAATTTTGTGATTTCGTCTGTGATTCCTATGCTGAACAAAAAACCTCGTATTCCTGCTGCAATACAAATTCCAGAAGCTTTGAGCTTTTTGGAAGGCTATCGCAACGATTTAATCGCGCAAAGTGTCAGCCCGCATACCCGCAATGCCTATCTGTCCGATTTAATTCAATGCAGTGACTATGTCAGCAAACCCATGCCTGAATGGAATCATGACGATATTTCAGATGTACTCATCGAACTCACCAAACAACAAAAAAGCCCCCGCTCTATTGCACGCTGCCTGTCTGCACTACGTTCTTTTTATAAATTTTTAAGAGAGCACAAACTGCGCTCTGACAACCCTGTTGCTGCGCATAAAACCCCAAAATTAGGTCGTGCCTTACCCAAAGATTTATCTGAAGCCGATGTTGAAGCCTTAATTCACGCTCCTGACATCAACACTGCACTCGGATTACGAGATCGTGCCATGCTTGAAGTCTTATATGCTTGCGGTTTACGAGTGACGGAATTGCTGAATTTACGTTTAGAATTAATCAACCTAAAACAAGGCTATTTACGAATTGTAGGTAAAGGCAATAAAGAGCGTTTGGTGCCTATGGGACAAGTCGCTTGTGAATGGATAGAAAAATATTTAACCGAGTCGCGTCCGCAACTGTATAAAAGTGCCACCGATTATCTATTTTTAACGGTGCATGGCGGCATTATGAGCCGACAAAATTTTTGGTATGCCATTAAACGCTATGCCCTGCAAGCAGGCATTCAAGCCGAGTTATCGCCACACACGTTAAGACATGCCTTTGCCACACACTTACTCAATCATGGGGCAGATTTACGTGTGGTACAAATGCTGCTCGGGCACAGCGATTTATCCACTACACAAATTTATACCCACGTTGCACAAATCCGTATGCAGCAATTGCATGCCCAACATCATCCACGGGCTTAAAAAAACAAAAACGACGTAGAAGCATAGGGTCTGTTGACACTTCATCTATGAACGTAAGCCATTTATGAAATGGCAACAGACCCTAACGATCACGAATATTTTTTGTTATGCTAACGCTCTATTTTTTATGCCAACAAGAAAGGGTTGTTTATGACATTTACCCGCTCGACACTTTTGATTGCCTGTTCACTGGCAAGTGCTTTTGCAATCACCGCATGTTCAAATGCAAACAATGAAGATAAAAAGCAAACCACACTCACCGCCAGTGCGCCTGCAACGGGTGAAGCATCAACCCTAATTGAACGCAATGCACAACAGCGTTTAAGTACAACCTTGCAGCAACATTTTAAAACTGCAGGTATCAACGCCAAAATTACCGACATTAAAGCCACTGAAGTTCCAAATTTATTTTGGGTGAGTCTTGAAGGCATGTCATCGGTCTATGCCACCAGTGATGGCAAATACATTATTCAAGGCGATGTGATCCGTTTAGGTGACAAAGAACTACATAACGTCAGTGAAAACCTGCAAGCAGGCGTGAACAAGAAAATTTTTGCTGAATTAAAACAGGAAGATTTATTGGCATTCCCTGCCAAAGGCAAAACCAAACACGTCATTTATGTATTTACCGATGTCAGCTGTCCATATTGCCATCGTCTACATGAACAAATGGATGAAATGAATGGTAAAGGCATTGAAGTCCGTTACATTGCTTGGCCGCGTGGTGAACAGCACATGCCTGCTATGGAAGCAATTTGGTGTAGCGAAGATCGTCACGCTGCCTTTAATCAGGTCATGAATGGCGCACAAATTGCACCTGCCAACTGTAAAAACCCTGTTCGTGCTCAGTATCAATTGGGCTTAAATATGGGCGTCAATGGCACACCTGCAATTTATAATGCCGAAGGCGTATATTTAGGCGGCTATCTGTCTACCGCTGAATTGATCAAGCGTTTAGACAAATAAAAATAGAGGTTTTGTAGATGCTGAATCATCCCAATATACCAAGACGTAGCATCTATGAAGCCAATATAAATAACGATTTTTTATGCGTTATTTTACTTTTTTTTATACTGTGAAGATAAGTGAGATCTGCCCTAGAGTCAGCGCGTTTTTTTAGCTATGATCTAGGCTTGCTTAAAGTTATTAAAATATGGAGTGTGACGTGAAACCAGTTCGTCTGGCAATCCTCGGTCTTGGTACTGTGGGTGGTGGTGCCCTTAAACTATTAAAAGAAAATGCTGCTGAGATTAGACGTCGCACCGGTCGTGAAATTGAAATCACTTATGTGGGAACACGTCGTCCGCGTCCTGACCTAAACTTGCCTGAATCGGTCAAGCAAAGCTCCGACTTGATGGACATTGTCCGTCAACCCGATGTAGACGTGGTGGTTGAAGTGATGGGCGGTATTCACCCTGCTTATGACGTGATCATGGAAGCCATGAAGCACGGCAAACAAGTAGTGACAGCCAACAAAGCCCTACTTGCAGAACACGGCAATGAGCTATTTAAAGCAGCTGAAGACAATGCCGTACAAATTGCCTATGAAGCTGCGGTTGCAGGTGGTATTCCAATTATTAAAGTCATCCGTGAAGGTTTGGCTGCCAACAAAATTGAATGGTTGGCAGGCATCATCAACGGTACAGGCAACTTCATTTTAAGTGAAATGCGTGAAAAAGGTCGTGCATTTGAAGATGTACTGAAAGAAGCGCAAGAGTTAGGCTATGCCGAAGCCGATCCGACTTTTGACGTCGAAGGTATTGATGCTGCACACAAACTGACTATTTTGGCTTCATGTGCATTTGGTATTCCACTACAGTTTGACAAAGTCTTTACCGAAGGTATTGGCAAAGTGACCGCACAAGATGTGAAATATGCCGAAGAACTCGGTTTCCGCATCAAACACTTGGGGATTGCCCGTCGTACCGATAAAGGTATTGAATTGCGTGTTCACCCAACTTTAATTCCTGAAGAAGAATTGATTGCCAATGTTAATGGCGTGAAAAACGCGGTCTTGGTACAAGCCAATGCGGTTGGTCCAACGCTCTATTATGGCGCAGGTGCAGGTGCAGGTCCAACAGCCTCTGCAGTAGTTGCAGATGTCGTTGATATTGTCCGTGACATTTCTTATACCGAAGATGGCGCAGGTACAATTCCACAATTGGCATTTGAAGCCTTAACCGACTTGCCAATTTTAAGCCGTGAAGAAATGACCACGGGTTACTACATTCGCATTAATGCCGAAGACCAAACTGGCGTACTTGCTGATGTCACCACAATTTTAAGCCGTGCGGGAATCAGTATTGATGCCATCATGCAGCAATCACGCTTAAAAGACCTTATTCCTATCGTGATTCTGACTGACCCAGTCCTAGAATCGAAAATGGATGAAGCGTTACAACAAATTCAAGCATTGCCAACCATTCATGGCGAAATTGTACGAATTCGTTTAGAATCGCTTGATAATTAATCGGGTGAAGGGGAGTATTTCCCCTTGCCAAGCTCTACACACAATTGGAACATCATCATGTCGAATGCCAATCGTTATACTGGTTTAGTTGACCGTTATCGTGACCGTTTACCAGTGTCTGCAACCACACGTGCAATCTCTCTAGGCGAAGGAAACACGCCACTGATTAAGCTTGAGAATATTCCACGCATTATTGGTAAAGATGTTGAAATTTATGTGAAGTATGAAGGCTTAAACCCGACAGGTTCATTTAAAGACCGTGGTATGACCATGGCAGTTACTAAAGCAGTTGAAGAAGGTTCAAAAGCCATTATCTGTGCATCTACAGGTAATACTTCTGCTGCTGCTGCTGCCTATGCTGCACGTGCAGGCATCAAAGCATTCGTTTTAATTCCTGAAGGCAAAATTGCCATGGGTAAAATGGCACAAGCGATGATGTACGGTGCCATCACCATGCAAATCCGCGGTAACTTTGACGATGGTATGCGTCTAGTTAAAGAAGTTGCTGACCAAGCACCTGTGACCATTGTGAACTCGATCAACCCTTACCGCCTACAAGGTCAAAAGACCATTGCGTATGAAATTGTAGATGAGTTAGGTCGTGCACCAGATTACCACTGCTTACCTGTAGGTAACGCAGGCAACATTACTGCACACTGGATGGGTTATACCGAAGCGGTTGCCAACCAATCTGCCGATCAATTCGAGCAAGTGGTCTATGACGCAGCAACGGACAAATTCACAGGTCCAAACCCTGAAGGCCGCCCAATCATGGTGGGTTATCAAGCGTCTGGCGCTGCGCCATTCTTACGTGGTGCGCCTGTAGAAAACCCTGAAACTGTTGCAACTGCAATTCGTATTGGTAACCCACAAAGCTGGAACCATGCCAAAGCCGTTGTACGCGATTCAGAAGGTTGGTTTGATGAGCTAACTGATGCTGAAATCTTAGAAGCACAACGCATGCTTTCAATGTATGAAGGCGTATTTGTTGAGCCTGCATCTGCTGCGTCTATTGGTGGTGCAATGCGCGACATCAAAGCAGGTAAAATCAAAGAAGGTTCTGTGATTGTATGTACCGTAACAGGTAACGGTCTGAAAGATCCTGACACTGCAATGAAACAATGTGCAGATGCGGTGATGCTCTCTATTGATGCTACAATGCAACAAGTAAAAGACTCTATCCTTTCAAACATGTAAGTTTTGAATCGTGATCAAAAAAACCTGCATTAGCAGGTTTTTTTGTATTTGGAATCATGCAACTTTAACGGAAGTTGAGTCATACGATTGATAACTCAACGCTCCAAGCTGAATGTGCTCTTAAATACGTTTAGGTAACTGGCTTGCCCAACTCATTAAGCGAGTTGCATCATTGGTACGTGCTTGTGAAGTATCTGCACCCAAAAGCACCACCACTGCAGGACGGTTATTCAAAGTGGTATGCATCACCACACAACGCCCTGCTTCATTGATATAGCCTGTTTTAGACAGATTAATATTCCAACCACCATTACGTACCAGTGCATTGGTATTGTTAGATTTTAAAACACGATAACCCAAGTTAAAGTCATAGGTTGGCGTGGTTGAGAATTGGCGAATCAAACCATATTGCGAAGCGGTGCTGACCAAAATACCCAAATCACGCGCAGAAGATACATTACGTGGGTCTAAGCCTGTTGCTTCGGTAAAACGGGTAGAATGCATGCCCAATTCACGCGCTTTAGCATTCATTGCGGCTACAAAGGCATTTTTCCCACCTGGATAAGTACGTGCCAACGCTGCTGCTGCAGGATTTTCAGATTTCATTAATGCAAACAGTAACGCTTCGGCACGGTTTAACTTGTCGCCCACACGCAAAGTTGAGCTTGAGTTTTTACCTGCTGCACCTGCAAAATCAATCGATTGCAAAGTGATTTGTTCAGACATATTCAAACGTGCATCAGAAGTCACCACGGCAGTCATCACCTTGGTCACAGATGCAATAGGTAATGCCACATTGGTATTTTTGCTATACAGCACTTCACCTGTTTGCGCATCCATCACCAAAGCCGCACGTGCATTAACTGATGGTTGGTTGCTATAAGCAGAGGTATCTAAAATACGGACTGTTTTAGGCGCAGTGGAAGCAGGTGCAACACCATTGCTACTACGCACTGTAGTGGTAATTTTCGTTGAACCTGGCGGAGTAGGTTCAGCAACATAGCTCTCTGGCGCAGCCTGAGCGCTCGCACTGGTACTTTCCAGATCACCATTTAAGAATTGATCGGCTTGCTCCGAAGACCAACTTAAGGTCGCCTGACCGTCGCTCCCAGAGGAAGGATTGATGACAAGTTCAGCAAAACTGACAGAACTTAGGCTGAACATCATAGATGCGACCAGCACATGCATGAACGACTTCTTAGAATTTTTCACGACTGCTTACTCAACTCAGGGAGGTAAGATACATTTGCGTATTACCTCAAATATGCCTTACATTTAAAAATACAACAATGAATCGTTTTTGACACCATATTGTGCAGAACTTTTCATTCTAGATTAAGAATAGCATTGCTAATTTTGTCGTTTCATTGCAAGCTAATTTTGCTTTATGTAACAAAAAAGATGATTTTTTCAAAGGGAGAGTGTAGGTGATCACAGTTTTAGTAGTCGACGATCATGAATTGGTACGTACTGGGATTTGCCGTATGCTCGAAGACCATGCCGATGTGCAGGTGATTGGACAAGCTGAATCGGGTGAAGAAGCGATTACCTTAGTGCGTCAGCATCATCCCAATGTGGTGTTGTTAGATGTGAACATGCCTGGGATTGGAGGCGTAGAAACCACACGTCGTCTATTGCAAACTGCACCAGACACTAAGGTCTTGGCGGTGAGTGGTTTGGCAGAAGAACCCTACCCTTCTTTATTGCTGAAAGCAGGTGCAAAAGGCTATATCACCAAAGGCGCACCTGTCAGTGAAATGGTACGTGCCATTAAAAAAGTCATGCAGGGCGGTAAATACTTCAGTGCCGACATTGCCGAACAACTGGCAAGTTCATACTTATCTGACACACAACAATCGCCTTTTGATAGTCTTTCAGAACGTGAAATGCAAGTGGCGATGATGGTGGTGAATTGTATTAGCGCACAGGAAATTGCCGATAAGTTGTTTGTCAGTGTAAAAACCGTAAATACCTATCGTTACCGTATTTTTGAAAAATTAAATATTGATAGTGATGTCAAACTGACTCACCTTGCCATTCGTTATGGACTGATTAAACCCTAAATTTTCAACGCTGTTGATGCACAAATAAGACCTTTACGATATGCCAGATTTAAAACAACATTCTGAGTTAAATCAGTATCATCTTGGCATGTGGTATGGTACTTACCGACTGCTGATTGCCTTTTGTTTGCTGCTGATTACCCTACTCACCTTTCAGCAGCTTGGCACACAATATCAGCACCCGGGTTTATATCTATACACCTTGGTCTGCTATTTTATTTTTAGCTGCCTGCAACTGATCAGCTATAAATATATTCCTTTTAAAAGCACGCAACAACTGACCCTGTTTTTTGCAGTCGATATTATCGCGCTGAGTAGCCTGACTTTTGCCAGCGATGGCCCTAATTTATATTTAAGTCTGCTGTTTGTGATCACGATTTTTGCAGCCTCTCTCTTGCTGCAAAAGCGTAAAGCCTTAGCCATTACCCTCATCGCGATGATTATGGTGATTTACCAACACTTTGTTGGGAGTTTGCTGGACTTTTCATCGCTAAATAATATTGGTCAAAGTGCGCTATTGGCATTTTTATTTTGGGTGGTTTATGGCAGTGGACGTATTGCAGTACGGCGTTTCCAAATTTTAGAAAATCTAAATTTTTCGCAATCTTTGGAATTAAACCGCCTACAAAATATCAACCGTTATATTTTAGAACAAACCGAAATGGGCTATTTGGTTTTAGATGAAAATTGCTATGTCGTCCTCAGCAACCCTGCAGCCTGTCATCTGTTGGGGATTCATCCTAAATATGCGCACGCGACCTATCCATTGTATAAAATTCAGCCCGATTTATTTGATCTGTTCAAATTTGATCAATTGCAAGATGGAGAAAAATTTCAATTCGAGTCGCAACTAAGTCATTTTCATGTGCATATTCAGGTACAAAAACTCAAAGTGCCACATCAAACGCTGACTTTATTGGCGCTGCAGGATGGACGTAAAATCAATCAGCAAGTCCAGCAACTCAAATTAGCCGCCTTAGGACAACTCTCTGCCAGTATTGCGCACGAAATTCGCAACCCGTTGGCAGCCATTGTACAAGCCAACAATTTATTTACAGGCAGTGATGCTGCACAGCAACAATTGCTGTCGGACATGATCAGCAAACAAGCGACACGGATTGATAAGATTATTCACGACACGCTGAGTATGGTCAAAAATAAACAAACCACGCCTGTCGCGATTCAGCTCAATCAATTTTTGCCACAATTCATTCAGGAAGATTTACCTGATGCAGCGAGTCAAATTCAGCTTACACTGACCGAACCACTGAGCATCCAGTTTGATGAATCACAGTTTCGCCAAGTGCTGATTAACCTGATTCGTAACGCCATTCGACACAATGCTGCACAGCAGCCCATTGAGATTACGGTCTACCCGCAAACAACTTATATTTATATTGATGTGCGGGATTTTGGTGCAGGTGTCGCCAGTCAAGATCTCCTCTATCTGTTCCAGCCATTTTTCAGTACCGAAATCAATGGAACTGGTTTAGGATTGTATCTATCGCATAGTTTTTGCGAGGCGAATCAAGCCAAGCTGAGCTATGTAGAACAAGAACAAGGCGCATGTTTCAGGATGAAATGTCTACGTGCCATTGAATAAACGCGATTGATATTGGATCAATCTTGTTGCTGTGGTTTTGATTTAATTTTGTGTGGTTTTGGGGAAAATATGCACGCTGTTCAACCTTTGGTTTTATTGGTCGATGACGAAGAAGACCTTTGTACCCTCATGCAGATGACTTTGGCACGTATGGGGATTCAAACCCATGTCGCGTATCGTTTAGCACAAGCCAAGCAATTATTGGCAGAACATCAGTACGATGCTTGCTTAACCGACTTAAACCTGCCCGATGGCAATGGCTTGCAACTGGTTGAATGGATTTCCGAACAATATCCGAATGTACCTGTTGCCGTATTGACCGCCTACGGCAATATGGATATTGCGATTGCTGCTTTAAAAGCAGGTGCATTTGACTTTGTCAGCAAGCCTGTCAATCAAATACATTTACAGCAACTCCTTGAAAAAGCACTGAATAAACCTTTCGACACCACCGATCATCACAGCCAAGATCAGCTTGAATATAAAATGTTGATTGGGCAGTCTTTGCCTATTCAACAATTGCGCAGCACCATCAAAAAAATTGCGCGCTCGCAAGCGCCTGTATTTATTACAGGCGAATCGGGTACGGGGAAAGAAGTTGTCGCCAATTTGGTTCACCGTTTAAGTAACCGCAACGAAGGACCATTTATTGCAATTAACTGTGGTGCAATCCCCACCGAACTCATGGAAAGCGAGCTATTTGGACACAAAAAAGGTAGCTTTACAGGAGCGACTCAAGACAAACAAGGTCTGATTCAATCTGCACATGGTGGCAGCTTATTTTTAGATGAAATTGCCGAACTGCCACTGAGCATGCAAGTCAAACTGCTGCGTGCCGTTCAGGAAAAGCGCATCCGTCCTGTGGGTTCAGATAGTGAAATTGATGTCGATTTTCGTGTGATCAGCGCCAGTCATCAGGACTTAGAAAGTTTGGTTCAGCAAGGACGTTTCCGTCAGGATTTATTCTTCCGTATTCACGTGATGGATTTGGTCTTGCCTGCCTTGCGTGAACGTGGACAAGATATTCTGTTATTGGCAGACCACTTCATTCAAAAAGTTGCACAAGAATGGGACATTCCTGCCAAACAACTGACACCTCGTGCCCAGCAATTTTTATTAGAACAGTACTATCCGGGTAATGTGCGTGAGTTACGCAATATTATTGAACGTGCCATTACCCTGAGTGATGATGATGTTATTGATCTCAAACACTTACAAACCGCACCCTTGCGCCAATTCAGTATGAGCAATACAGCAACCACTGAATCACAACCTACAGCAGAAACACCACAGCAGATCGTGACAGATGTATTGCTGACAGGACGCAAACTGCCTGAAGAAGGTTTAGAAGCCTACTTGGAAAAAGTAGAAAAAGACATTTTACTGAATGCGCTGCACCTGACCCACTGGAACCGTACGTTGGCAGCAAAAAAATTGGGCATGTCTTTCCGTTCTTTGCGCTATCGTCTGAAAAAGTTTGGATTAGATACTGAAGATGAGTAAACGCTAAACAATGAAGACTGTCTAAAAATACGTGTTACTCAGATGAGACTTAACGGCGGCTCAGCAGTAAATCTGCCACATGCTCAAGATAAGCCTCTTCTTTCATTTCAGGACTTTGAATATATTGCTGATTCGGCTGAATCCCAACCCCTTCAATCATTTGCTCGCGTGGGGTGTAATAATGCGAAACCGTCATTTGTAAGGCAGCACCATCGCTAAGTGGGAACAGCTTTTGCACCACCCCCTTGCCATAACTTTTTTCGCCCATCACCCAAGCGCGTGAATGGTCTTTTAAAGCACCGGTAAAGACTTCTGCCGCAGATGCAGAGCGATGATTAATCAGTACTCCGACTTTTAAATTTTGAAATTCAAAGCTAGGTAACGCCTGAAATTGTTGATCGCCTTCAGAACGACTTTTGGTCGATACAATCACACCCTGATTTAAAAATAAATCGGCAGATTCCACCGCAGCAGACAGTAAGCCTCCTGGGTTATTACGCAGATCAATCAATACGGCTTTTAAGCGTGGCGTGCTATGTTCTTCAATTAAGCGTTTAATTTCATTGGCGGTGTCTTGCTGAAACACACGTACTTTTAACAACAAGACCTGATTAGAAAGCATCTGCGCCTGAATATCGGTTTCTACTTTTTTGTTGCGTACCAACATAATTTCAGGCTGATTGGCTGCACGTTGTACGCTTACAGTCGATCCCACTGAGCCTGTGAGCAGGTTATTGACCTGATCTGCACTCAGCTTTTTCAGTTCTTGGTTATCAATTTTAAATAGGCTGTCGCCATTCTTCAGCCCTTGTTTAGCCGAGTCGGCATTGGCACTTAAATTTTGAATGACCCAATGTTGCTGGGCAGCGTCATAGCGCAAAGTAAAATCAACCGAGGCCAAGTCGCCTTCGGTATATTGTAAAAGTTGTTTATATTCTTCAGCAGTTAAATAGCGTGAATAACGGTCTAAACCGCTCACCAAGCCACGAATGGCTTGCTGAAACAAGGCATCATCACTTTTTTCAGTCACATAGTTGTCTTTGACAATGCCATAGATTTGTACAAATTCCTGTATCGACTCTACAGGCACATCGACATAGTCCTGTTGTAGTGTAGGGCCATCTAACTCCCAATCTGGCGCAGCCCAAACACTCGAATGACTGGCACACAACACGCTTGCCAACACAACCGCATAAATTTTGTGAGCCGTCATTCCATCATCTACCTGTATCGAGGGTTATGCCTGTAAGCGAATTAAGTTGCGACCTTGCATATCTGCTGGCACTGGCAATTGCATCAAATTCAATAAAGTTGGTGCAACATCTGCCAACACACCACCTTCCAAAATGGTGGCCTGAGTTGGGCCTACATAAATGAATGGCACCAATTCAGTGGTGTGCTGAGTATGTACCTGACCACTGTCATAGTCTTGCATTTGCTCGACGTTACCATGATCAGCTGTAATAATCATGTGACCTTGTTTCGCCATCACCGCTTCATAGACACGACCCAAACAGGTATCTACTGCTTCCACTGCTTTGACAGCTGCATCAAACACACCAGTATGACCGACCATATCGCCATTGGCATAGTTCACCACCAACAAATCATATTCACCTGAATTAATGGCTGCAACCAGTTCATCAGTCACTTCATAAGCGCTCATTTCAGGTTTTAAGTCGTAGGTTGCTACGTTTGGCGATGGAATCAGGATACGTTTTTCACCCGGATATTCATCTTCACGACCACCACTAAAGAAGAACGTCACGTGTGCGTATTTTTCAGTTTCAGCAATACGCAATTGTGTTTTGCCCAAGTCTGATAAATATTCACCAATCGAGTTTTTCAAATCTTCTGGCATGTACGCCACTGGCGCAGCAATGCTGGCTTGATAACGGGTCAGCATCACAAATTTAGACAATTGCGGCACAACTTTACGTTCAAAACCAGCAAAATCCTGTTCCACAAAGGCTTTGGTCAATTCACGTGCACGGTCAGCACGGAAGTTCATAAACACCACGCTGTCGCCATCTTGAATTTTGGCAATTTCACCAATACGGGTGGCTTTAACAAACTCGTCGCTTTCATCTGCCGCATAAGCCGCTGCCAAGCCTTCAACCGCAGTTGCCGCAGTGCGTACTGCCTCACCTTCGGTAAGTAGACGATAGGCTTGTTCTACACGATCCCAACGGTTGTCACGATCCATCGCATAGTAGCGACCAATCAGGCTGGCAATACGCCCCTGATCTGGATACTGTGCAAATAATGCATCCAATTTTTCTAAAGAAGGCTGTGCGCTTTTTGGTGGTGTATCACGACCATCTAAAAAAGCATGTAGGTACACTTTTGCACCACGTTTGAGTGCCAATTCTGCCATCGCCACGATATGATCTTCATGCGAATGCACACCGCCTTCAGACAATAAACCAAGCAGATGCACTGCACCGTTGGCTGCTTTGGCTTTTTCTACCGCATCGACCAACACTTCATGTTCAAAGAAAGCGCCTGTACGAATGTCTTTGGTAATACGGGTAAAGTCTTGGTACAACACACGTCCTGCACCCAAGTTCATGTGACCAACTTCAGAGTTACCCATTTGACCATCTGGCAAGCCCACATCTTCACCTGAACCAGAGATCAAACCATGCGGATGCTTTTCCTGCATAGCAGTCAAATTTGGTCGTTTCGCTGCTAAAAACGCGTTGTCTTCGACCGCTTCGCGATGACCCACACCATCCATAATCACCAATACGTGAGGGATTTTGCCAGCAGTTGCATCCGCCATAATCAATACTCTTTTTCGTCTACAAATTAATCATGCTATCTTAACGAATTTTGCGTCAAGACTCTATGTTCAGAAGATGGTTTCCGCCACTGATTCAGATAGGTTTACCCAATCATACGGAAAAAGCAGCAGCATCGGCCCGCACTTAACGCGCACGATGCAGTAAGTAACCGCCGATGACAAACATCAGAATAATAGGAATAAATACGAACCACGCAGGCGATGGTGCATAGACCAAGCTGGCATAGCCCAAGAAATCCTGTAAATAAAAGAAGGTTAAGCCGACAAATAAAGCAATCACCAAACGGAAACCCATAGATTGCTGACGTAACGGCCCAAAAATAAAGGAGCAAGCAATCACCACCAAAGCAATCAGCGCAAAGGGTGCACCAAGTTTTTGCCAGAACGCCAGTTGGTAGGTTTTGGGTACTTGGCTGTATTCATGCATATAACTCATGAAACTGACCAATTGACTTGGGGATAAATCTTCAGGGTCGATGGTGACCATGTGCACATATTTCGGTTGCAATGCTAAAGCCAAAGCCTGTTCGCTGTTTTTAGCTAAAGTCGCGTTGCCCGCCTGCAAAATATCCATCTGTTCAGTTTGATTGAGCAACCAACTACCGTCTTTAACAAACTGTCCCTGATCTGCAGACAATGTACCACGCAAGCGATAGTTATCATCAAAATCGACCACTTGTACATTTTTGAGCTGCCCTTGGGCATTGGCGTAGTCAATATAAATAAAACGATTGCCTTCGCGCGACCAATAGCCACGAACTTCACCCAGCTCAGCGACGCTACGGTGACTTTTAACACTTTTGGCTTGTTCATTGGTGTATGGAATCACCCATTCACTGAGCACAAAAGACAGCAGTACCAATACCATGGCGGAACGAATCACCCATCCCACAATACGCCACAGGCTAATCCCTGCAGAACGCATCACAATCAATTCGCTGTTGGATGCCAACGTACCCAAGCCTAACACTGCGCCAATCAAGGCAGAAATCGGCAAAATTTCATAGAGATAATTTGGCGCACCCCACAATACATACAGCAATGCCTGCCATGCACTATAGTTTTCATTGAGTGAACCCAATTCGCCTAAATAGGTAAACAACACCTGCAAACCAGACAAAATTGCCGTTGCACCAAACATAGCCAGTGCAGTGGTCTTGGTGACGTGTTTTGCAACTATACGACGTGCCAACATCTTAAGACCTCACTCGCTGAATTTGCTGCTTAATTTTAGGTGCTAGTTTTTGTTTACGTGAGAACAAGGCTGCCGCAATCGCATAAGCCAACAACACCAACGGATAAGCAATCATGCCCATTTCTTGTTTGCTGATACGGGTTTTAACCGCCATGAGCGCCACAATCAAACTGGCGAAAATTAACAAGGCAGGAAACAGTTTTAAATAACGCCCCTGACGCGGACTAACTTCTGACAATGCCACGGCTAAAAACAACGCCACCACAATCGCAAAAGGCACAAAAATACGCCATCCCAGTTCACTTGCGACCACAGGGTCTGCACGGTTTTTCCAAAGTTGCGAGGTGGTTAAGGCTTCTACTTCGGCACTTTCAAATTTAGCTTCTTTGTCATTCTCTAAACGTAAACGATAACTTTGGAATTCTGCCTGTGAATATTTGGCTGTGCCCGGAAATATTTCATAACGACGCCCTTCGACCAAATCCACCACATTGGCAGGATCATTTTCCAGCTCTACCCGTGTCGCTTCTTTTGCCAGAATCATGACATCAGGACGACCTGCTTTTTCTGCACGTTGATAAAAGAAAATATCTTTCAGGTTTTTACGATCTTCGGACAGATCGCCTGCGTAAATGGTATATGGCCCTGAAGAAATAAATTCTTTGGGTCGCACCAAATCAAAACCTGTGCGTACTGCCTGACTGGTGGTCAATGCTTCAAACTGACGCAGTCCCCACGGTGATGCCCACAGCATTAAAAAGCCTTGGACAATTAGAAATACCAGCGTCATTGGCACCAATAAACGTGCCAATTGATGCCGACTCACGCCACTGCTGTTGAGCACTGCCATTTCATGGTCGACATATAAACGACCAAATACCAACATCAAGCCAATAAAGAAACCCAAAGGTAAGATCAGCGTCAAAAATTCAGGCAAGCGATAGCCAATGATGCTGAATAAAATACTCGCATCCAGACGCCCTTGTGCCGCCACGCCAAAATACTTGATCAAGCGACCACCCATCATGATCAAAGTCAGTAAGGCAATCACAACCAAGGATGTCGACACAACTTGCTTGACCAAATAACGCCGAATAATCAAATTATTTCTTCCAAAATGTGAGGGAATCCAATTCGCGTTAGTTTACCTGAATGTTGAAAATATAAAACCTATCGCCTTGTTATACATTGAAACTCGACGCATAAAAATGTTTCAATGGTTGCATAGTTTGCACATTTAGATAGGCATAAAATCCAGTGATTAAATTTAGCTTAAGTCCCGCATTCCAAGAACACAGCGCGAGTGAATCTTTGTCAATTTTAGTGGCTGCAGAACAGGTGCCACAGGCAACTGCTGCTTATCAAATCAAGGATTTAGACAGCATTATTCAAGCGACACAATTTAAAGCAGGCTTTAATGAAAGTTTAAGTTTGGTGGCTAGCGTTGCTGAATGCGCCAATAGCAACCTGATCGGTTTGGGTAAAACCGAAGAATTACCAGCCGCAAAGCTGGCAAAAATTGCACAAAGCATTATCAAATCTTCACAAAAAAAATTTAAACAGATCAGCATTGACTTGTCTGCCCTGCCTAGCGAGCTGCATTATGTATTTGCACTCAGCCTGACCCAAGCAGCCTATGCTTTTGATGAATACAAAAGCAAAAAGAATGAATTTCAGCTTGAACAAATCCATTTCATTGCCAATAACAGCCCATTCAGCGCAGATCAACTTCAATTGATTGAAGCCATGCAATCGGGGCAAAACATGGCACGCGACTTGGGCAACCGTCCGGGCAACATTTGTTTCCCTGAATATTTGGCAGAACAAGCCCAAGCACTTGCGGCAGAATATCCAGACCTACTCAAAGTCACCATTTTAGATGAAGCAGAAATAGCGGAATTGGGCATGGGTGCTTTCCTTGCAGTCAGTCAGGGTTCAGACCGTCCAGGACGCATCATTAGCCTCGAATACCAAGCACAGCGTGATGAAGCACCTGTGGTATTGGTTGGTAAAGGCATCACCTTTGATACAGGCGGCATTTCACTCAAACCCGGCTTAGGGATGGATGAAATGAAATTTGATATGTGTGGTTCTGCTTCAGTTTTAGGCACCATGCGCGCGCTGTGTGAAGCACGTTTACCTATCCATGTGGTCGGCACGATTGCCGCTGCAGAAAATATGCCGTCAGGCAAAGCCACTCGCCCGGGTGATATTGTGACCAGTATGAGCGGCCAAACCATCGAAATTTTAAATACCGATGCCGAAGGTCGTTTGGTGCTGTGCGATACCCTAACCTATGTGAAACGCTTCAACCCTGCTTTGGTGATTGATATTGCGACTTTAACAGGCGCTTGCGTGGTTGCACTCGGTTCGGTACTGACAGGCATGTTTACCCCAGATGATGAACTTGCGGCGGAATTGGATGCTGCGGGACACACTGCATTTGACCGTGTATGGCGTATGCCCGTGATTGACGATTACCAAGAACAACTGGATTCACCATTTGCCGATATTGGCAATATTGGTGGGCCTAAAGCAGGTTCAGTTACTGCAGCATGCTTCTTGCAACGCTTTACCCGTGACTATCGCTGGGCGCATCTAGACATTGCAGGCACTGCATGGAATTCAGGCAGCAATAAAGGCGCAACAGGTCGTCCTGTACCGTTATTGATGCAGTTCCTCGCACAACGTGCAAGCAATAATGGCTAAAGTTAGCTTTTATTTGTTTGAAAAAAGTCCTGAACGGCAAGTGGAAAGCACTTGCCGTTTATGCCGCAAAATTTTGCGGCAGCAGGCACGCATTTGGCTGCATTGCCCTGATCCAGAGTTACAGCAAATATTGGATGAGCGTCTGTGGAGTTTTGATGCCAGCAGCTTTATTCCACATGGCATTAACCAAACACAGGCCAGCGTATGTATTTCTGCCGAATTACCGCAGCAATCGGACTGGATTGTGTTTAATTTTAACAGTCAGGCACTTGAAGCCTATGCAAAATTTAGTCACATTATTGAGATTATTGAAAATCACGAAGCAGCTAAAGTGCTTGGACGTGAAAAATTTAAACAATATCGACGTTTGGGCATAGAACCACAGACGTTTAAGCTTTAATTTTAAAACGTTTTTTTAAAAATACTGCTCAAAATAAGGAGAGATGCTGTGACTTTAAATGTCGGCTCAGATTTTAAACAGCGCTGGTTAACCGCGCCTCAGGCTGTGCGCCAGACATTTATGGATGATCTGCATCGAATTTGTGAGGTCTTGCAACCTGAAACGCAATTACACAACTGGATTGCAGAAGATCAGCGCGCTCAGCAACAATCACAGGAAAAAATTGAACAAGCCTATGCTGACCTGAAAGCACGTTTGATTGAAGAAGCACGGCAACGTCGCCAATTGGCACTCGAACTCAAATTAGAACAGCAACGTGCAGAACAAGCCGCTTATGCTGCACAGCTACAGCAAGATGAAGCGCAACGCTTTGCAGAACAAACTCAAGCACTTGAGTTGATGCGTCAAAGTCTGGATCAGGAAATTTCAAACTATACTGCACGTTATGAGCAAAATCCTGAATTACCTGCAGTGACTTTTAATCAAGCCGCAACTGCGGTAAGTGATGATCAAATTGTTTCTGAACTTGAAAGTGTACGTTTGCGTTTAGAGCTAGAAGCCGAAACTCAAATTGAGCAGGCGGTAACGATCTTTCGTGCGCGACTACATGCTGCAGCCCAAGAAGAAATTGACTATATCTTAAAAAATTCAAATTTTTCTAAAGAATAATTTTACTTTTTATCCCCAATTAGCCCAAAGTCTTAAACCCAATGTCATCAAAATGAAATAATTTTGTCACATGATAATCATCCAGAAAAAGTTGAATTCTCAACTTTTATCTCCTTTAAATGACTTTTGTAATCATGGGTTTCAAATGGATATCTTGACGAAAATTTCAGGCAAAATCGACCATCTTAATACGGGCGAACAGTGGAGTATTCGTGCTCAGGATTTATGGATCAGTCGTGCAGATTTCCAATCATTAAGCATGTACTTGTCTAAAGAAGCGGAAAAGGGGGAGTTTTCAATTCAAAGTAACGATACTTTTAGCCCGCGCTTGGGTGGCACAGAGTTAATTGTCACCAAACACTAAAACTGAACCAGATCAAAAGTCCACACGGTGGGCTTTTTTTGTGGCCATCAATCCACTTTTTTAGTTATCGCGGTGGATTTAGAATAAGAAAATAGAAAAAATGAGGAATTTAAATCCAATCACCCAACCAAGACAAAATATTACCCAAGCCATAACCTATTGCCATTAAAGAAAAAATCCATACGGCAGCACCCACCACATTATAAAAACTAAAGGTCGCCAAAGGCATGTGCCCTGACCCTGCAGCAAATGGTGCAAATGAACGAACAAACGGTATAAAACGCGCCATTAAAATAGTTTTGCCACCATGTTTCATAAAATAATGGTTGGTTTTGACAATATATTCAGGTTTGAAATAACGTGAATGTTGATGAAAATACTTCACCCCTAGAATTCGTCCAGTGTAATAGTTGACGCTATATCCCAAGACCGCAGCGACAAAAAGTAAAATCCCCATATAGTGCAAATGCACCACGTCAGTGGTGGAACATAAGGCACCAATTGCGATCAGCAAACTATCGCCTGGTAAAAAGAACATGAACACAGAACCTGTTTCTGCAAAAATAATCAGAAACAAAATGGCATAGATCCACAGACCATAATTATCGAGTAATAATGGCAGCCAGTGTTCCAAATTCATTAAAAAATCAATCATCTACATTAAACCAAAGGGGTGTTTATGATGAAAAAAACATCTTTATCTTTTTAATTATCCCTAAAAACAAAAAAACAGTCTAATTTTTCAATCAGACTGTTTAAATTTCATTCGGCTCTGTGCTTATTTTAAAAAGCCATTTTCAGCCAAGAATTCCATGCTAATTTTAGATTGCTGCGTAGTTTCTGCAGCTTTATCACCCAAGAGCAAACGCTCAATATAACGCGCCAAGACATCCACTTCTAAATTGACCTTGCTGCCAACTTTCCATGTGCCAATATTGGTACGCTCTGCCGTGTGTGGAATTAAATTCAGACTGATAACACTGCCGCGTAAATGGTTAATGGTCAGGCTGATGCCATCGACGGTCACCGAACCTTTTTCTGCCAAATATTTGGCAATTTCTGCAGGTGCAGTCACTTCATAGTAAATTGAACGTGCATCTTCACGTACCAGCGTAATTTCACCGACTGCATCAACATGGCCACTTACGATATGTCCACCAAAACGTGTGGTCGGCAACATGGCTTTTTCGACATTGACAGGCTGACCCACTTTCCATGTGCCTAAAGTGGTACGGTTCAAACTTTCACGGGACACATCTGCGGCATACCAATTGTCGCCCCACTCGATCACAGTCAGGCAAATACCATTGGTGGCAATTGAATCCCCCAAATGCACATCCGACATATCCAAATCGGTCTGAATACGCAAACGTACATCACCGCCCACACTTTGCAGGCTTTCTACTTTACCTAAACTTTCAATAATGCCTGTAAACATAATCTTTTCTCTCATTCACTGAGGATTTGTGGATTTACCACAACGCCAATTGGGTACTCACACCTGAGGTATCTACACCACCCAATTCTGCAAAATGGTAAAGTTGCCCTAACAACTGACGAATTGGCGGGCCTGATTTGGCATGGGTGTCGGTAATCACAATAAATTCCAGCACGCGCGCACGTTCAGACTGACGCTGCTTACTGACACGATAACGTGGCACATCTTGCGTCAATAATGTCACGCGGCCACGTTTCAAGTTAGCTTGTAGCAAGTCAGTGGCACTGATATTACCATCGGTAGAATAGCTGGTCAGAATAAAACGTGCATTGATGGTTTCCAATAAGGTTTCATAAGCCTCTTTGGCATACTTGGAAGAGTTGTATGGACTTGGACGTTCCTTACGCCACGCACGGTCAATACCACTTTTAAAGCCTTTGGTATCTGGAGTGGGTAAATCGACCTGATCCCACAGCGTTAAAGCATTTAAAACATGATAGTTACTGCTATAGGCATGTTGGTTATATGGAGGGTCCAAATACGCGACATCAACCTCAAAACCACTCATTTGATTAGCCAGATGCTGTGCATCAACACACCACATTTCTGCAGCAGGTTTGCTGGCATCGCCAATTTCACAAAAACGGCTTGGAGTGAGCCACAATAACGATTCAATTCGTTCTAGTGCAGTTTTAGTTTTACCACCCCAACCATGGTGGAAGCTTTTAAATACCCCACTGGTATTGCTGACAAAACTGGCAGAATAGAGTAAAGGTGCCAACAAGGCCGACATCTCAACATCATCAATTGCACCCTGCGCTTGCCACGTGGCAATTTGCTGACGAATCGCATCAATACGCATACCGTTACGACGTTTAAAAAATAAACGGTCACGGCTCGGGTCATAAATTTCGTCGTTACGTGGGCATAAGTTATGCGTTACCCAGCCTTTGACTTCAGGCAAGCGGTTCAAATAATCAATGGCTTTTTGATAACCGCCTAATTCTTTAAACGCAGGTGCTTCGGTGCAGGCCAAAATCGCATGGTTTAAGGCATGGCTGTAGGGTTCCCAGTCATTGGCAATTACCCGATAGCCATTTTGGCGAGCCAAACGTGATACCACGCCTGAGCCTGCAAAAAAGTCAGCAAAAATTGGGGCACGACCATCTTTAGGATGTAGCGTTCCTGTCTGTTCAAGGGCTTCTAAAATCAGATGCAGTAAACGGCGTTTATTGCCCAAATAAGGCACCAATTGATGAAATAAGTATTCATCGGTGGTGCGTGCCGCATGACGACGTTTGTGATAAACCGTTGACTCTGAACTCATAGTGTCTCTTGAGAAGGAATTAACCTAAGGCGCACGTCATCACCCAATTGAGTGACGTCGCAAAGTTTAAATCGAAGTTGCTCTACCATCTGCTCAAATTCTGCATTAAACATGGCACGTGCTGATTGCCCTAATAATGTAGGCGCCACATAGCTGATGACTTCATCAACTAAGCTTTCTTGCAAGAAAGCGGTAGATAAAGTTGCGCCTGCCTCAACCAGTACATCATAAATTTGATGTTGTTTGACCAGTTCAGCCAGCAAGCTTGCCAAAGGCTGTACCGCCAATTGTATCACGCCTAAGGCTGCCAACTCTGCACGATACGGCCCCATCACCATCACGGTTTCAGGTTGCTGCAGAATTTGTGCGCTCAAAGGCAAACGACCTTGACGGTCTAAAATAATCCGTTTTGGCTGTACCACATTGTGAAGATCATCCACCGCTGCCAACTGACGTACATTGAGCAGACAGTCATCGGCCAGTACCGTATCAATACCCGTAATGACTGCTGCAGAAATTGCACGCCAATGTTGCACATCTGCACGTGCTGCAGCCCCTGTAATCCATTTAGATTCACCCGAAGCCATGGCGGTACGACCATCCAAACTAGAGGCAATTTTTAAACGCACATAAGGCATACCTGTAGCCATAGCTTTTAAAAAGCCTGCATTTAACTGTGCTGCTTCAGCTTCTGCCACGCCCACACTGACCTGAATACCTGCATCCTGTAAAATCTGAACGCCTTTACCTGCCACTAATGGATTTGGGTCTGGACAAGCCACAACCACTTTGACCACGCCTGCATCAACCAAGGCTTTGGCACATGGTGGTGTGCGCCCATAGTGTGCACAAGGTTCCAAGGTCACATAGGCGGTTGCACCC
>NZ_SJNS01000030.1:0-12138 GCF_004331005.1 Acinetobacter sp. ANC 5045
CAGAAAGCCAGAGAATAGTTTGGGCACGTTGTCTTTCACGCCAATGTTTTGCATGCTTGGCCAGAAAAATGAGTCGTTCTCGCTGTTCTAAACTAAGTGGTACAGAAACAATTCGAGGCATGTGTGAACATCTGTTAACTAAAAAAACTTTTTCGCATGATTAGTTATTTTTGTCAACTTATAAGTTCCAAAAATTGCTGCTTGAGAAAAAACTGAAGCTGAAAAAACAGCAGCAAACAAACTTCCCTTTATTAAATAATTCATATTAAACCATCAAAAAAAGCTATAAAAGATGAAAATTTCACCATCTTACAAACAATTATTTTTTGTTTCAATATGTATTTTATGTATATTTATTGAAACATATCAAGCTATAAAAAACACAAATTTTACACTAAAGCACAAAACTTACAAAAGAAATAAACAGACTTATAGATTTTTTATATTAAAAAACCACTATTCATTAGACAAACTTAATATTTAATAAAAGAGAATATAAATGCAATCAAACTGCCTATTTTGCAATTAAAAAACAGAAATCACATTCGTTAAAATTAAAAGTAGATTAAAAAATATACACCAAAACATTTAAACAAACCCACATCACAAAGATAATAAAGCAATCAATTATTATGTTCCTATATCTTCAACTTTGTAACTAAATAGATAAATTTAATGACATCATTTTTTCTAAATTTTAAATTTATTCTTTTATTTATCCTTTGTCTCACTTTTACCAAAGCAAAGTTGTCATCACAGTGGTTTTATGGGATAAGTACAGCTAAGAAATGTATATTTGCATGATTTGGCTGTAACTCGTTTACGTTTCCAAGTCGGTTTACAGTTCTGTTTGCCACCACCTCAGATTAAGGAGAATTGCTTAGGTGACTAAACAATATCTGACGCATCGCTGTCTCATAGCCCCGCCCGATATGAATGATGAGTTTTTTGCAAACACCGTCATCTATTTGGCACGTCATGATGAAGACGGTGCGCAAGGCATTATTATCAACCGTCCATCGGGTATCCAAATCAAAGAATTACTCAATGATTTAGATATAGACGCAGATAATGTGCATCCTCACGAAGTTCTACAAGGTGGTCCATTACGACCTGAGGCAGGTTTTGTTTTACACACAGGGCAGCCAACTTGGCATTCATCTATCGCTGTTGGTGAAAATGTCTGTATCACCACCTCTAAAGATATTTTAGATGCAATTGCCCACAATGAAGGCGTTGGACGCTACCAAATTGCCTTAGGCTATGCCAGCTGGGGCAAACAACAACTCGAACAGGAAATTGCTCGGGGCGATTGGCTGATTTGCGAATCCGACATGGACTTAATTTTTAATTTACCTTATGACGATCGTTGGGATGCCGCTTATCGTAAAATGGGCGTAGATCCAACATGGTTATCTTCAGAGATTGGTCATGCCTGAAACAACACAAACCCAAACTATCATGGCATTTGACTTCGGTACGCAAAAAATGGGCATGGCTGTGGGGCAGGCACTAATTGAAAGTGCGACCCCACTCGCCCTCTTCCCCATGAAAGATGGCATTCCACAATGGGAAAACTTGCTGAAAATCATCAAGCAACATCAGCCACAATTATTTCTAGTGGGCTTACCTTTAAATATGGATGATAGCGAGTCGGAACTGTCTACCCGTGCACGTAAGTTTGCCAGACGCTTACGCCATCAAAGCAATATCAACACCCTAATGGTCGATGAACGCCTAACCACACGTGAAGCACGTGATGAGCTTGATCATTATCAAGCCCAAGGGCGTGGCAAAAAGCTCGCAGCCGACAGTCTTGCCGCAGCACTATTGATTGAAAGCTGGTATCGTGAGCCTCACGGCATTCAGCCTTAAATCCTGTTTCTGAATAGATAACAACGACAAACGAAAGAATTGGGATATTGATCGTTAGAATGCCTAAGATCATCTTTAAAAAGTCTATTGGTCTGGCGATTTTTTGATATAAAGTGACACCATCCTTTTGGTGTGAATGGGTAAATCCGCATGGCACTGTCTAGCTTTGGCAAGATTCTCACAGTCTTAGACTTATTTTCAACCGCACGTCCTGTCATTAATGTAGATACCATTAGTGAGGAACTTGGTTTATCTAAGCCTACCAGTTACCGCTATTTAAAAGAGTTGGTTTCAGCAGAGTTGTTGCAGCGCATGAGTGGCACATCGGGAGATTACACCCTTGGGCCAAAAATTGCGGTATTGGATTTTATCTCTCGCACGACCGATCCATTGGTCACCATCAGTATTCCGTTTATGAAAAAAATTGTGGAACGTACTGAATTTTGCTGTTTGCTGACCCAACTCAATCAAGATTCCTGCATTGATGTGCATCACGAAATCTTTAAAGATACGCCTTTGCTGTCTTATGGTCGCGGCTGCCCACGTCCTGTTTATGTCGGCTCATCGCCAAAAATTATTATGGCACATCTGCCTAAAGCTAAAATTTTAGACTATTACCAACGTTTTTCTACCGAATTGGCACAAGTCAATTTTGCACAAGATGAAGATGACTTTTTGCAGCAAATGCGCAAAATCAAAAAACAAGGCTATTATTTTTCTAACGGCGAACTTGATGCAGAAATTGCAGGTTTATCTGTACCGATTCGTTTTTCATCGAAAGATGCGCCTTATGCCTTGACGCTGTTGGCCTCTAAAAACCGTTTTGAATTTGTCAATTTGCAAAAGCTGATTGAAATTTTGCAGGACAATGCAGAGCAAATTGAAAAACAGGTGGAAGTACTGAATACCAGTTTTAATATAGAGCTCACTTAAAGATTTAGGTTGTTGATACCTTAAAGCACTGAATTTAAATACAATTAAAATTTATTCCTGAATAAGGATTTAGAGTGCTAAATCAAGTTTTATTCAATAGCCGTGTGAAAATAGCGAAAGGTCAGATTAATTCTGGGTTGTATAGTTTTATTGGACTTCATTAAGGCATGTTTCCAATAGTGTTGTGTCGTGCCACGCATGACCAACAACTGACCGCTGTGCAACAGTAGCTCAACCTTGTTGGCGCGGTGTTTATGCTGAAAACAAAATTTACGGGTTGCCCCCAAACTCAAAGATGCAATGACAGCGTGTCTGCCTAAATTCGGCTCATCATCACTGTGCCAACCCAAGCCCTGCGTACCATCTTGATATAAATTGGCCAAACATGAATTAAAGGGATGCCCGACCCATTGTTCAATTTGCTGTTTCAATCGCCACAAAGCAGGCTGCCATAGCAGTGCCTGCTTAACTGCTCCCGAATAACGATATTGATACTGCTCATCGCCATACCATACCACTTGGCGCTGTGTCCGATAATACTGACCAAAGAGCAGACCTTCATCAGGCTGCCATGCCAAATGTTGCAGAAAATACTGCAAATAACGCTCACTATGCTCCGCACTCAGCACCAAACCATAGTCCTGCACAATGCCGTCATAAGGCAGTACGTTGTCACAACGCTCAGGTGCAAACAATTCTAGATTCATGGTCATTCCTATGCTGAATAGCTTATTGTTTAATCTAAAACAAGGATCAGGACTGCTCACAAAATGACACAGCTTTTTGGCTTGTGAGTCGTGAAGTTCATCCTTAGACTTAAAATCATCGTTCTTATAACAATAATAGCTTATGAATTTATGGCATTTATTTCAAAAATTGCGTCCCTTCGTTCGACCTTATCAGCTCTTGGTGATTGCTACCTTAGTTTTAACGCTCATCGGCTCATTAACAGCTCAAGTCAATGCACTAACTTTACAATACGCTGTTGACCGTATTAACGCCTTAATTGAGGCAGGACAAGGTCTGTCTGCAGGCTGGCACATTTTAATCACCATTTCAGCCATTTTGCTGGGTAAAGAAATCATCAATGCCTTTGTGCAGTTTGGACAGAAGTTTTATGGTGAAAAACTACGCATTTTTGTGTCACAAGATTTGGCACAGGGCATTATTGAGAAATTTTTGCGTTATCGACTGGCCTTTTTTAATCAGGACAACAACCAAGCAGGTAAATTACAAACACGTATAGATCGTGGCATTGGTTCGCTCACCCGCTTAGTGCAAATTTTCTTTATTGATATTTTGCCACTCTTTACCAGTGCAATTGTGGCTTTGGGCTTAATGTATTATGCCAATTTTTATGTGGGCTTGGTCGCGACACTCATTGTGCCTATTTATTTTTGGCTGACCTATCAGCAGGCACAAAAACTAGGAAGCTGGCGACGTAATTTACGTGATGGACGTGAGAAAAAAAGCCAAGGGATTCTCAGCATCATCAACTCAATTACCGTGATTAAATCATTTAACAGAGAAAGCATCGAAGCAGAAAAACAACTCACCCTGCAGAAAAAACTGACCCACAATCAAATGCAGACCCGCCAAACCAGTTTTTTATTTGATGGTTTAAAAAGCTTTATTGAACAAATTGGCGTGGTGCTGATTATTATTTTAACTGCTTATTTTGTGTTAGATAGACAAATGAGCATCGGCATGATCATGTATCACGTGTTGCTGTTTGGCAATGTTTCTGCCCCAATTCGCTCATTGCATCGTATTTATGATGAAGTCAATGATGCAATGATCTATTCAGAAAGCTTCTTTCAAATTTTGGAAGCCGAGCATGAAATTGAGCCAAGTGGTACGCTTAAACCAGTTATTCGAGGGCAGTTTGATCTGCAACAGGTAAACTTTTTTTATCCGAATGGACATCATGCACTCAAAGACATTCAAATGCAGATTCAGCCTAATAAAATTACCGCATTGGTGGGATTGTCGGGAGCAGGAAAATCTACCCTGATCAGTTTATTAGATAAATTCTATGAACCACAACAGGGAACAATTCAGCTCGATGGGATTGATATTAACCACATCGACACTCAATATTTGCGTGACCATATCGGCTTGGTTTTGCAAAAAAATCATATTTTCCAAGGCTCTATTTTTGAAAATATTCGTTATGGCAAAACTGATGCAAGCTTGGAAGATGTGATTCTGGCAGCCCAAAAAGCCTCTATTCACGAACAAATTTTGCAATTGCCTCAGGCTTATGACGCAGATGCCCTCATGCTTTCAGGCGGTCAACAACAACGGATTGCCCTTGCACGTATGTTCCTGAAAAATCCACCTATTATTTTTTTAGATGAACCGACTGCTAGTCTGGATGCCATTGCAACCGAACAAATCAAACAAAGCCTCGATAAAATTAAACAAGGGCGTACGGTCATCATCATTTCACATAGCTTATCGCAAATTATTGATGCCGATTACACCTATGTCATGAAAGATGGCAGGATTGCGGAACATGGCGAACATGATGCGCTTTATCATCAAAATGGGGTTTATAAAGAAATTTTTGATGCGATGGCAAAAAGTTTAAATATTGAAAAAATTGCCAAAACTTATGAGGATGATGCCGAGGAAGAAACCCATAGTTAATCAAAAAGTGCTTCAATCAGAAGCACTTTTTAATGAAGAATCACGATATTTAAGGTTGTTTCAAATATGGCCATGCCGCTTTTAAATAAATAAACATCGACCAAAGCGTTAGAATTACAGCAGTATAGAGCAACAAATAAGCCACCATTTCCAATGGTTGCCAGTTCAATAAGAACACTGAAATCGCAATCATTTGGAATGCTGTTTTATATTTCCCCACTGTAGACACCGCCACGCTGGTACGTGCGCCGAGTTCAGCCATCCACTCTCGTAAGGCAGATACGGTAATTTCACGGGAAATAATTACAATCGCGGCAAAAGCCATAGAAATAGTCGGTTGCCATTGCACTAAAACAATCAATGCCGCAGCGACCATAAGTTTATCGGCCACAGGGTCTAAAAAGCGCCCAAATGCAGAGGTCTGATTCAAAGTACGTGCCAAATAGCCATCAAACCAGTCGGTCACAGCAGCAATCACAAAAATAGACGTCAAAATAATATGACGCGTCATGCCACCATCATAACCATTTACGCCCATTGCAGGCGGCCAATACGCCACCAACAAAAAAACAGGAATCAAGGCGATTCGAGCCAAAGTTAATATATTTGGAATGTTCAGGATACGACCTGTTGTCATAGACACCGCCAATGTTTCCCCTCTTTACGCTGCATATTCACAAGTTTTTTGAGGATTTGTCATCGTGAATAGGCTTCACTTTATACGAAATGCTAGTAGGTGTCACTAGGCAAACACGGTGATGGTCTGTCGGGCAATCGCTATTAGCCGATCCTGATCATCCCATAAGTGCGCATATTCTGTGGCATAACCACCGCTAGCATGATCGGTAAAAACTTTATATTTCATCCAATCTTGCAGCTGATTTTGCAAAGGATTGACATAGGTCACATGCCAAGTCAGTGAACTGGCAGGAGCGAGCTGCTCAAACATCGGCAGTACTCCAGGCGGCCACATATCAAAAGCCACCATCAAATCGGCAATGGTCATGGCACGATTCGTATGCTGTTTTGGGTTAAAACGCATCCAGCCTGCAAAATCAGGTTTATGACTAGCAGTAAACGGATATTGTCCTTCAGACCAAACCAAATCCATCTGCTGAAAACATTCAGGTGCTAAAGGATGATGCTGTGTAACAGGCAATTCCGTTGCAGGTGGAAAATTGGGCGCAGTACGTTCTTGTTGCACTACAATGCTGGATTCACGTGCCGCACCAAAACTGGCAATTAAAATGCTTTGTACTGCATCATCCTGCCATAAACGAACTTCGACACTGGTCACAGATTTGCCTTCACGCAGAATTTCCACCGTGAGCCGTGCCCGACCTTGTTGCACAGGTCCGACAAACGTGACACTGCTGCTTAGCAAGCGCTTTTTCGGATCGGCAATACAAAGCTGGGCTTTTTGCATCATCAAACCTGCCACCAATCCACCATAAATAGTGCGCCCTTGTAACCACCCAAGCGGGATGTCTATCCATTCTTGCTCGGCAATGGCTTGATAGGTCTGTAGCAACGACATAGCTTTTCCTTAAACAATGTTGTGGTTGATATTACAGGGTTTCGATCTGATGTGAATGTTCAATGACGACAGAGTCAATGCACTTTTTTGCTATTTACCTTTGTAGAAAATACTGCTTTTTATGCAGTAAATAGGGTCTGTTGACAATTCGTCTATGTTTGCGACGTGAGAGATATATCTCGCAAGATTTTTAGCTAATATAAGGCATGAGGCAGGAAATTTAGTCATTCATGCAGCACTTTATAAATCGTACGCGCCATTACTTCACCCAGTCCGGGTACTAAAGTCAACTCTTTTTCAGAAGCTTTCAGGACACCTTGTATGCCACCAAAATGGGTGAGTAAATCACGACGACGTTTTGGCCCTAAGCCCGGAATCACTTCAAGTATTGATGAGCCACGTTTTTTATCGCGCTTGGCACGGTGCTTGGTAATTGCAAATCGGTGTGCTTCATCACGTACCTGCTGAATCAAATGCAGCGCCTTATGATCTTCAGGCAGCTGAATTTTGCTGCCATCGGTAAAATGTAGCGTTTCTAGACCAGGTTTGCGTCCTTCGCCTTTGGACACCCCAATCATAAAGGCATCCAATCCTAACTCCTGCATGACCTCCATCGCCATATTCAACTGCCCTTTACCGCCATCAATCAGCAATAAATCGGGCAGCATGGCTTTTTTATAACGGCGCGTTAAAGCTTGGCGCATGGCAGCATAGTCATCTCCAGCCTGAATATCCTGAATTGAAAATTGTCGATAATCACGTTTGCGAATACCACCACTGTCAAATACCACGCAAGATGCCACAGTGTCTTCGCCCATAGTGTGCGAAATATCAAAACATTCAATCCGATCAATCGGGCGTCCAACCACTTGCTCTAACTGATGAAAACGCTCATTTAATTCAAAGTGATTGGCGAGTTTACCTTTAATGGCATGCTGCACATTCATTTGTGCCAATTCTTGCCACTCGGCACGGGTTTCACGCACTTTATGTTTAATTTGAATTTTTTTATCGAAGTGTTGCTGTAAGGCTTGTTCCAACTCTTTGCAATCTGCCACTTCCACATTAACAATCAATTCCGCTGGAATTTCATCGGCCACCTGAAAGTAAAAGTTGGCAATAAAATCGGCCAACATTTGCCCCAAATCATCGCCCAACATATCAGGAAAATAGCTTTTACCGCCCAGCATTTTGCCATTGCGCACATGCATAATTTGCACACAGGTCACACCTGCCTGATAAGCAATTGCGATAATATCGGCTTCGCCTTTGAGTTTATAAATGGCTTGCTGTGCCTGCACATCACGCAACAAAGCCATACGGTCACGGTAAAAGACTGCTTTTTCAAATTCCAACGCTTCGGCTGCAGCTTCCATTTTAGCAATCAATTGCTGATTCAGTTCTTTACTATCGCCCTGTAAAAATCGAATCGAATTATTAACATCTTCTTTATATTCTTCGGGCGAAATCAATCCTACACACGGTGCCGAACAGCGTTTGATCTGATATTGCAAACACGGACGCTGCCGTTGAGCAAAATAACTGTTTTCACACTGCCGCACATTAAACAGTTTTTGTAACACCACCAAAGTATCGCGGGCATTGTACGCACTCGGATAAGGCCCAAAAAACTTGCCTATCTGATGCTTGCCTTTGCCGCGTCCACTGGCAATACGCGGATAAGGCTGATCTGCCGACACAAAAATATAAACATAGGACTTATCATCGCGCAGCATAATATTGTACGGTGGACGATGCAGCTTAATCAGATTTTGTTCAAGCAATAACGCTTCAGTTTCGGAACGCACCACCAAAGTTTCAATATCATAAATACGCGCCACTAAAGCCTGCGTTTTAGGATGCTCGATGGTTTTGACAAAATAACTCGACACTCGGTTTTTTAAATTTTTGGCTTTGCCGACATATAACAACTCCCCGTCTTTACCCAACATACGGTAAACCCCTGGCAATTGGGTCATATTTGCCAAAATTTTCTCGATATGCTCACCTGCGTTTGGGTTCACGAGTCATCCTATTCTTGCTACATTCTTTACATGATGTGCTGCTTTATCTGATTTTTTCAAGCTTTATCCTGTGGCATAGCGCATGATCTATCCACTAAAACGATCAGCTCAGTGCTAAAAACGATCAGTCGGCAACACAAGATTTGCTATGCTCAGGCATCTTGTCAGCAGAAGGAAAGTGCAGGATGACGACCGCACCACACGGCATACCGACCATTCAATCCGCAACGTCCCAGCCGATCAGTACACATCAGTATGTATCCGCCAAAGACCGTTTGATTGGCAAGCCGCGCTTTCATTTTGAACCTACACAAGTCATGCAATTGTTACGTCAACGGATTATTGGACAAGATGCAGCGCTGAATGAAATCGAAAAAATGCTGTATGTGGTCAAGGCCGATTTCTCCAGCACAGAGCGACCACTTTCAGTGACTTTAATGCTTGGCCCGACAGGTGTTGGCAAGACCGAAACGGTGCGCCTGATTGCCGAAGCCATTTATGGTCGCCCCGATGCCTTCTGCCGCATTGATATGAATACCTTGGCGCAGGAACACTATGCGGCTGCACTCACAGGCGCGCCTCCTGGCTATGTCGGCTCTAAAGAAGGCCATAGTTTATTTGATGAAACTGCGATTGCAGGTTCGCACACCCGCCCAGGCATTATGTTATTTGATGAACTGGAAAAAGCCTCAAGCGAAGTGATACGTGGCTTAATGAATGTGC
Source organism: Acinetobacter sp. ANC 5045 (assembly GCF_004331005.1). NCBI lineage: Bacteria > Pseudomonadati > Pseudomonadota > Gammaproteobacteria > Moraxellales > Moraxellaceae > Acinetobacter > Acinetobacter sp. ANC 5045. Next base: position 9,745 of record NZ_SJNS01000030.1, read on the forward strand.
TAGATACAGGCAAACTGACCCTGACTGCAGGCACCAAAACCATCGACTTTCGCAATTGCATGATTTTTATGACCAGCAATGTGGGTACTCAAGCCGCACAACAATACTTAGATAAATTGAATCTGTTGCCGCAAAAAGTACAACAACTGTGCTTAAAACGCATGCCCACACAACGGATCATTGAAAAAGTCATGCAGCGTAAATTTGACCCTGAATTTTTAAATCGGATTGACCGTAGTTTGCATTATCAAGCGGTATCTGCTGATGCCCTGCCGCAATTGGTTGAAATTGAATTGGAAAAGTTAAACCATCGCCTGCAGCATCAACAGCGCCAAGTCGAACTCACTGCAGCAGCTAAAGCCTATTTTTATCAGGGGCATGATATTCGTTACGGCGCGCGGCATTTGGGGCGTAAAATTCGTACTGAACTTGAACCCATTTTAGCTTTATATTTTTTAAAGTATCCTGAAAAATCGGAAATATGTGTAGATTGCAGTGCAAATCAATTGCACCTCAAAATAGAATAAGCCCGCGACTTATGCTGCGTGAATCTTGAGAATGCCACTCTGCTCATCCTCAAAGTTTTGATGCTTATTTTTTGCTTTAAAAGCCTAGGGTCTGTTGACAATTCGTCTATGTTTGCGACGATGCATATTTTTTAGCTGATAATAAGGCATGAGGCAGGAAATTTAGTCATTCTAAATGACTGACTCATAACGCAATAGCAGCAAAAAATATGCTCGTCCTGAAAGGCTGTGGCTAAAACTTTCTCAGATTGCGTTATGAAACTTGGCAATAGTCTCGCTATTCCCTGCGTTTCATGCCTGATCTGCTCAGTTTTAGCCTACAGCGCAAGCCATTTATGAAATATCAACAGACCCTATTTATTTTTGCAAATTTAGCAGCTTATTTTATCGTATAGCCTTGCCGTTGAGTTGAGCAATTTCATCATCTTCAGCTTATCTTTTATTTCAGCAAATTTGGCGGGTAATTAAATGAATTATCAATCTTTTTTCAGATTTTAAATTGAACCTGTATAGACTATATGCTATCAATAAAGTGTAAGGCACATAATCATAATTTCTGGAGTTACCCGCATGTCGTACCAAAATATTTTAGTCCCTGTAGATGGTTCACAAATTTCTTTTTCAGCGGTCAAACATGCAGCTGAAATTGCCAAAGTATTTAACAGCAAACTCACCTTAATTAGCCTTGTTGCGGAAAACCCATTTACCGATTCGGACTTTTACTATAACTATTCATCTGCCATTATGAAAGAATACTTTGTGCAAGCGACAGCCAATGCACAAAAAGCATTAAAAGAAGCAGATGAAATTGCGAAAGCAGTGGGTGTAAATGCAGAAACTCGCGTGGTTGAGGGTTTGGTATCTGCTGAAGGTGTAATCAAAACTGCGAAAGACTTAAATGCCGATGTGATTGTGATGGGTTCACATGGTCGTAAAGGTTTCCAAAAATTATTATTGGGTAGCTTTGCCACAGACGTATTACGCCATACAGAATTACCTGTGCTTGTAGTTAAAGCTTAATTACAAATTTAAGCCATATTTTCATCATAAATTTTTAATAAGGATTTGCCATGACAACTTATAAACACTTACTTGTTCCAGTAGATGAGTCACCTATGTCTTATGCTGCAGCCGAACAAGCACTTTCATTGGCAAAAGATCTAAATTGCCCTGTTACCATTATGAGTGTAATTGCAGTTGACCCTTTTGTAGGCGTAGACTTCTACAAAGTTGCACCTGCAATTACCGATTATTTCATGCAGGCTGAACAAAATGCACAAAATCGTTTGGCTGAAATTCAGCAATCGTTTAGCCGTGAAGGTATCTCGATAGATACCAAAATTATCCGCGGTGTTGCAGCTTCAGAAGGGATTGTGCAAATTGCCAATGAAATTGGTGCTGACCTGATTATTATGGGTTCGCATGGCCGTACTGGCGTGAAAAAGATGATGCTTGGTAGCGTTGCCCAAAACGTACTGACTCAGTCCCCTGTTCCTGTTTTGATTGTTAAGGTTTAATTCAATACTGACTGTGCTCTGTCACAGTAAAAGACAAAATAAAAAAATCCCGTTCGCCAATGAACGGGATTTTTCTGGATAAAACTTTTAAAATTTTTCTAAATTAACCCGAATTACGGATAAGAAAAGCCCTTGAAAAAAAGGTAGTTAGAGCCATTTAGAAAGTTACGACACAACCCAAAGGCTCTAACTACCATGTACGATTTTACAGAAATTTTTTGTATTGTTGATGATTTTTTCAAAAAATTTGAACCCATCTATTGGCAATTTCTCAAGCAAGAAAACAAACGTCAACGTATCAGACAAGCAACGCTATCTTTATCAGAAATTGTGGCTATCTCCATCTACTA
>NZ_SJNS01000031.1:0-10596 GCF_004331005.1 Acinetobacter sp. ANC 5045
GATGGCCGAAAGATCAATTACAGCCTCTTCGATAAATTAAGTCAGCTGAATCAGCGAGAGATTGTTGAGAATAAACGGTTGGGTGCTGTTCTGAATCATATCCAACAACAGCATGAAGAACTGGAACAACAAAACAAACGCAATCGTTCTCAAAAGATGCCAAGCAGACGTGCACAGAAAATAGCAATCAAAGAACGAAATCTAAATCCTGTGCTTGACTTGGAATTGTCCATATAGGACATTTCTATTTGGTTATTAGGTAGGACATTTCTACTTAGGAATAACATGTAAAAAACCAGCGCCGAAGCGCTGGTTTTTAACATTACTAACTTAGGTTAGTTTTGCATCAACTTATTGAGCTGCATCAAGAGCAGCATTGAATGTTGCGCTTGGACGCATTACTGCATTCACTTTAGCTTGATCTACTGCGTAGTAACCACCGATATCAACCGATTTACCTTGTACTTCCGCAAGTTCAGCAACAATTTTGTCTTCGTTTGCAGCTAAAGCTTGTGCAAGTGGTGCAAACTTCGCTTTCAACTCAGCATCTTCATCTTGAGCAGCAAGTGCTTCTGCCCAGAATTTTGCCAAGTAGAAGTGGCTGCCACGGTTGTCCAGTTCGCCAGTACGACGTGATGGAGACTTGTCGTTATCAAGTAATTTGCTGGTCGCTTGATCAAGAGTTGATGCAAGTAATTTCGCACGAGTATTATCTTCTTTAATACCCATTTCTTCTAAAGAAGCAGCAAGCGCAAGGAACTCACCTAATGAATCCCAACGTAAGTGGTTTTCTTCAACAAGTTGTTGTACGTGTTTAGGCGCAGAACCACCCGCACCAGTTTCGTACATACCACCACCCGCCATTAACGGAACGATAGATAACATTTTCGCAGAAGTACCAAGCTCCATAATTGGGAACAAGTCAGTGAGGTAGTCACGTAAGATGTTACCTGTTACAGAAATGGTGTCTAAACCACGCGCAACACGCTCAAGTGTATAACGCATCGCACGAACTTGTGACATGATTTGAATATCTAAACCAGTCGTGTCGTGATCTTTTAAGTATTTTTGAACTTTCTTGATCACTTCGTTTTCGTGTGGACGGTACGGGTCTAACCAGAAAATTGCTGGCATACCAGAGTTACGTGCACGTGTTACTGCAAGTTTAACCCAGTCGCGAATAGGTGCATCTTTCACCTGACACATACGCCAGATGTCGCCTTCTTCTACGTTTTGAGTCATCAACACTTCACCCGTGTCAATGTCGGTGATGTTTGCAACACCTGCAGCAGGAACTTCAAAAGTCTTGTCGTGTGAGCCGTATTCTTCAGCTTTTTGCGCCATCAAACCTACGTTTGGCACAGTACCCATCGTACGTGGGTCGAAGTTACCATTCCACTTACAGAAATTGATCATTTCTTGGTAAATACGCGCGAAAGTAGATTCAGGCATTACTGCTTTACAGTCGTAAGGTTTACCGTCAGCACCCCACATTTTACCGCCACCACGAATCATTGCAGGCATAGAAGCATCTACAATTACGTCGTTTGGAGAGTGGAAGTTGGTGATGCCTTTTGCAGAATCCACCATTGCAAGTGCAGGGCGGTGTTCTTGGCATGCGTGTAAATCTTCGATGATTTCTTCACGTAAAGAAGTTGGTAAGGTTTCGATCTTTTCATAAAGACCTGCCATACCGTTGTTGACGTTAATGCCAAGTTCTTCAAACAATTTACCGTGTTTTTCAAACGCTTCTTTATAGTAAATTTTCACACAGTGACCGAATACAATCGGGTGTGAAACTTTCATCATGGTCGCTTTTACGTGTAAAGAGAACAAAATGCCTGCTTCTTTACAATCATCCAATTCTTTTTCATAGAAGTCGCAAAGCGCTTTCTTGCTCATGAACATAGAATCGATGATTTCGCCGTCAAGTAACGCTACTTTTTCTTTCAGTACAATGGTTTCACCAGATTGAGTGATGAGTTCCATTTTTACGTTACGTGCGCGGTCAAGCGTCATCGATTTTTCGCCATGGTAGAAGTCGCCTTCATCCATGTGTGAAACGTGAGTTTGTGACCATTGCTTCCATTCACCCATAGAGTGCGGGTGTTTTTTCGCATAGTTTTTCACTGCAGCAGGTGCACGACGGTCAGAGTTACCTTCACGTAATACAGGGTTTACTGCTGAGCCTAAGCATTTGCCAAAACGAGCGCGTAAAGCTTTCTCTTCTGCAGTATTTTCATTTTCAGGATAGTCAGGAATTGCATAGCCTTTTGCTTGTAATTCCTTGATACATGCAACTAACTGAGCAACTGAAGCACTGATGTTTGGAAGTTTGATGATATTGGTATCTGGATCTTGCGTGAGACGTCCAAGCTCTGCGAGGTTGTCGGCTACCTTCTGTTCTTCGCTTAGGTATTCCGAGAATTCAGAGAGTACGCGTGCTGCTACAGAGATATCACTCTTGACTATCTCGATGCCAGCAGGCTTAGTAAAGGTCTCAATGATCGGCAGTAGAGAGTAGGTCGCCAACAATGGCGCCTCATCGGTCAGTGTGTAAATGATTTTTGACTTTCCACCAGCCATATATAGCCCCTTGCTTTGATTGAGTTTTTTAGGAGCGAGATGATGACTCAGCCCCTGCGAACCGATTTGCCTAATTTAACCTTGAGAGTATCGACTCTCTATGCATTTCAGTCAACGTAATTACAGTGATGACGCCATTTCGCTACGAAATGATGTGTCGCATTTGTGCGAATCAAGACACGGTTTAATGTAAAAACGAGCCTATTTAAACCTAAAAATCGCCTTGAGTATTTAGTGTTGAAATACTAATCAAATCGTATGATGAAGATATGACATCAAAAATATATGTATATTTTATTATAAATTAACCAGTTGAGGGTTCGACTTAAGTCGAATGTTTGATAAATAACCGATGAAAATGATAGGTGGATATATTTATTCTATTTATTTTATATTTTTATCAATATGTTGCTTCTATTTTTTACAGTGTGATGCAATGTAAACTCTTGTATAGAAGTTGAGATTTTCTTCAAAAACGGAGGGAAATCTACAGATAAAAAGCCTGATTTATATTTTAAAAGTTTAGATCTATTTTTATGGTCCAAATTTTACAAAAATAAGCGTATTTTTTAGCGGGTTTGTAGCACCGTTTGATCCATCAAAAATCATAATCAAGCGTGAGCTAAACCCTTGTTAATCCATAGATGAAAAAATCAAGTAGTAAAGAAGAAATGCCGAGTTTTTACGCAGTTTTTTAAATTAGTTTGAAAGCTTGTGTTTTGTGTTAAAGTTTGTAGGTTAACTCTGGATTCAGTGGATGAGTTTTGTAGATAAAATAATTCATAGTGCGCAGCACACTTTAATCAACGAGGCAAAAATGAAAATACAGTTGCTGGAAATTGGTCCTGAAACGGAGCAACTCAGTGCTTGCACACTCTCGTTATTATTGGGTGTACATACGCCAAGTAACCAAATTGATGGTTTTTTGAAGTTTGCCCGTCAAATGCTGCAAGTCGATCATGCCATTTTGACTTTTAAAAATGAGCCGTACATCTGGTATTCCACCAATCAAGTTTTTAAAGCCTTTCGTGCCAACCCAAACGCACGGTTAGACGCTTTCTTTCAAGGTCAGCAACTGATTGAACCTCAACATCCTCAATATGCAAATTTTGTGCAGCACATCGCAAGTTTGGGGATAGAAGCCGCGCGCCTAATCGCACTGGATTTACTCAAAACCGATGGCGAGTCGATTGGGCAGTTGTTGTTATTTGATCATCGTGAAGAAGCGTTTAGTTTAGGTGCTTTGCCGACAGTGGCGGAGTTTGCTGCAGGTTTGGTGCGTTATATTGAATTAAAAGTTGATTATGCAAGCTTAAAAGAACTGTATGAACAGCAGTCTGCATTGAATTTTAGTAAAACCAAATTTTTCCAAATTATTGCGCATGATTTGCGCGCGCCATTTCATGGCTTATTGGGGTTTTCGGAAGTTTTAGCGCAAGAGCGCGAAACTTTGGATGATTCTAGTATTCAAAATATTGCCGACTATTTATTCGACACAGCACAATCGACCTATAACTTGCTAGAAAGTTTATTGAATTGGGCGATGGCAGAGGGTGGACGCTTTGTGTATCACCCAATTAATTTTGAGTTAAAGCAATCGACCAAAATTGTTTGCGATGTGTTGAAAAGTTTGGCAATCAAGAAAAATATTGAACTGATTGATCAAGTTGAAGAAGGCATTAAAGTTTATGCCGACATCAATATGATTACCTCGGTGATTCAAAATTTGGTGTCGAATGCGCTGAAATTTACCTTTACCGATGGCACAGGCAAAGTCATTTTACGTGCAGAGCAAACAGAAACCAGTGTGGATATTTATATTCAAGATACGGGTTTGGGCATGACTGCACAACAACTCGAAACGCTGTTCGAGCCTAAACTTACTGTTAGTTTTAAAGGCACTGCAGGTGAAAAGGGTATTGGTTTAGGTTTGGTGTTGTGTAAGCGTTTTGTCGATTTGAACCACGGGCAAATTGTGGTGGAATCGAAAGAAGGTGTGGGAACGACTTTTAAAGTCAGTTTGCCAATTGCGACCAGTAGCCATCAAGTATTAAGTAAAGAAGCGTTATTATCTGAGAAAACTTAATTTCAAAGTTTATATACAAAGCAAGCAAAAGCCTGTGGATGTTTAAAATCATCCACAGGCTTTTTTTTATCGTGATCAATTTAGATCAACTCTTGCATTATTGAATGTTTTGAATCGGACTACCACCCAACGCTTGCAATAAAGTCACATAGGCGTTGTATTGGTTTTGCTTGGTCTGCAATAAACTTAAACGTGCATTGCGGGTGGTTTCTTGTGCATCTAGCAGGTTTTTTAAGGCAATCGCACCATGCCGATAACGCACCTCAGTTAAGCGTTCAGTTTTCTCTGCCAGTGCTAAATTGCGGCTTTGCAGCGCGACTTGTTGATTCAGCGCGGTTCGTGCTGACAGTGCATTTTCGACATCGGCAAAGGCTTTATATAAAGTTTGTCGATATTGCACAATGGCTTTTTCATATTCCAAAGCATTCACTTTTAGATCGCGCTGCATATCATTCCATTGCAAAAATGGCAGGGTTAAACCTGCACCTAAAGTGGCAATTGGGTTTTTTAGGGCATCGCTTAAAGAGGTATGCGCGCCTGTACCGACACCTGTACTGAGTGTGCCTGTAAGACTGATGGATGGGTAATAACTGGCTCGATTGGCATCTTTATTGGCCAAGGCTTTACGTAAACGTAATTCGGCTGCACGTAAGTCGGGACGACGTGACAGCAGTTCTGCAGGTAAGCCAGCAGTAATATTCGGTAAACGAACAGCGGCTAAACTCTGTGGTTCATTGATATTCAACATTTGCACAGGTTGATGCAGTAAAACTGCCAAGGCGGTGCGTGTTTCAACTTTTTGCTGTGCAATTTGGCTCAAGGTTGATTTTTGACTTTGCAGGGCTTGTTCGGCTTGGTTTAAATCCAATCCTGAAACTGCACCCGCGCGATATTGCGCACTGACCAATTGATACGTTTTTTGCGTACTGGCAAGGTTTTGTTGTGCGACAACATAGCGTTCATTTAAATAACCCAATTGCCAATATAAATTGGCAGTGGTTGCAATCAGGCTTTGTGCGGTGGCTTGTAAGTCTTGTTCGGTGGCTAAGGCTTCCCAACGTGCAGCTTCAGTCTGATTGGCAAGTTTACCGAATAAGTCCAATTCATAGCTCAGTCCAGGATAATTCAGCGAAATCCCACGCGCTGTATCACCATTGCCCTCTAAACTAAATTGATGCCCTGTAGAAATACCTGCATTGCCAATCCGGACACCTTGCTGACTTTGGCTTTGTTTGGCTTGTAATCTGGCTTGTTGTAAATTCAGTCCTGCAACCGCGAGGTCACTGTTACGCGCCAAGACTTGTTCAACCAATTGATTTAAAGCAGCATCGTGAAAGAGTGTCCACCAACGGTCTGTATTTAGTTGTGCAAGGACTTGCTGGCTTTTTTGCTGCTGCTCAAACTGTTGAGGAATATTTGCAGCAGGTGCCTGATAAGGTGTTTTGACTACGGCTGCACAACCCACTAAGCTGCTGCCAAGAAAAAGCGCAGTGACGAGTTGGCTGAATTGTCGTGACTTCTGGTTAAATCGCATCATCATTCCTTACTCTAATTCCTTATTCTCTAGATAGCGCATCGACAGGGTTCAGTTGGGCAGCATTACGTGCAGGAATAAAACCGAACACAATTCCAATCAGGCTTGAACAGACAAAAGCGGCTACAATCGAGGTGGTGGAGTACGCCATTTGAAAGGTTCCACCTGCCACATGATTAATCAATTGCCCAATTCCGAGTGCGAGCAAGACGCCAAGTACACCGCCTAAAATACACACTAAAATGGCTTCAATTAAAAATTGCTGCAAAATATCGCTTTGTCGTGCGCCGACTGCCATGCGTACCCCAATTTCTTGGGTGCGTTCTGTGACAGAGACCAACATGATGTTCATTACGCCAATTCCACCGACCACCAGTGAAATCACTGCAATAGCAGAAACCAGTAAGGTCATGGTGGCGGTAGTTTGTTGGATGGTTTCACGGATACTGTCGGCATTTTGAGTAAATACATCCTGCGCACCATGACGCTGTACCAACAGACTTAGGATGGCATTTTCTGCTGCAGCACTTGGATATTCATCTTTGACTCGTACAATAATGCTGCGCACATGGCTTTGGCCAAGCATGCGGCTCATTACCGTAGAGTAGGGCAAATACACATTTAAGCTGTCGGCATTGCCCATCATGCTTTTTTGTTCTTCGACCACGCCAATAATACGGCTGGGTACGCTGCCCAATAAAATTACTTGCCCGACAGGGTTGCTGCCATCACTAAAAAATGTATTTTTGGTGTTGTGATCAATCACCACATCTTGCGCTTGTTCCAGCACGCTGTGTTTGTCAAAAGGCTGACCCGACTGGAAGTTCATGCCGCGCACATAGAAAAAGTCTTCGCTCACACCATTGACTGTGGCAGAAGCCTCGGTGTCTTTAAAACGTACTGTGACGTTGCTATTGACCGATGGGCTGACCCCATCCACATAAGGTTGTTCTGCCAAAGCATCGGCATCGGCAGGAATTAGGGTTTTAAGCTGAGATGAGCGCGAGGTATCACCAAAACCACGCCCTTGAAACACGGTGATGGTATTGGTGCCTAAACTGCTGATGTTTTCTAAAATTTGTTTCTGTGAACCATTGCCCAGTGCCACAACAGATACAACCGAAGCGATCCCGATAATAATCCCGAGCATGGTTAAAAAGGTGCGCATGCGATGTGCATTCATCGCCAGTAGCGCCATGCGGAAGGCTTCACCTAAACGATCAAATACAGAACGCCAAGCTGAAGTTCTTTTTTGTGGCGGATGTTGCAAGGTTTGTTGGGTAATATCATCTTGATCGGCAGGTGTGTTGGGCTGATCAGAAATAATAAGCCCATCACTGATTTCAATAATCCGTGTGGCATTTTTAGCGACATTATGGTCATGTGTGACCAAGATGATGGTGTGACCTTTGGTATTTAGCTCACGCAAAATCCGCATCACTTCAATACCGCTATTCTTGTCGAGTGCACCTGTGGGTTCATCGGCAAGAATCACATCGCCACCATTCATCAAGGCACGTGCAATGGATACACGTTGTTGTTGCCCACCTGAAAGCTGACTTGGGCGGTTTTGGGTTTTATCGGCTAGACCTAAGTCACTGAGCAGCGCAGTCGCGCGTGCTTGTCGTTCTTCAACATCGGCACCTGCATAAATTGCAGGCACTTCGACGTTGCCTGCAGCGCTTAAATCGCCTAATAAATGATAGCGTTGGAAAATAAAACCAAAATATTCACGACGCAACTGTGCCAGTTCATCGGCTTCAAGTTGTCGGGTTTCGCGTCCTTTGACTTTGTAGCTGCCTGTGGTGGGTTGATCCAGACAGCCCAAAATATTCATGAGAGTGGATTTTCCCGAACCCGACTGACCTACAATCGCAACCAATTCACCTGGGTAAATCTTCAGATCAATGCCTTTGAGAATCTGCACTGTAGATTCACCCGCAGGGAATTCACGGGTCAGATTGGTGACCTCTAACAGAGGTTGTGACTGACTCATCTTACATTCTCACTGATGGGCCAACACGACCACCACGCTTCGCCGCATCGTTTGAGGTATCGGAGCCATCGGCAATAATGACTTGATCGCCCAGTTTTAAGCCACGAATGACTTGTACTGTTGCACGGTTATTTAAGCCAAGCAATACCGATTGAGGTCGAGCTGAGCCATCGGCTTGCAGTACACGTACCATGCCTAAAGAGGCTTTACCTTGATCAATCAAGGCTTTTTCATTGGCAGTCAATTCCAAACGGGCAGGGCGTTTGGCAGAACTGGCATCGGTATTGTCGCGCTCAGCACGTGCGTTGCTGTCAGAATTATTGCTGTTGCCACGACTGCGTGAACGGTTTGCACCTTGCACCGCAGCAGCAGGAATGGTCAGCACATTGCGCGCTTCTGCCAAAACAATGGACACTTGTGCGGTCATATTGATGCGTAGCTTGCCGTCTTCATTTGGTACGTCAAATAAAGCGTTGTAGTACACGGCAGAACTTGAAGATGATGAGGTGTTGTTATTGCTTTCGGTATTGATGGATTTGGGTGCAGGTTCTACCTGACGTAAAGTAGCGTAATGTTTTTTCTCACTGTTGCCCAAGGTGGTGAAATAGACCGTTTGTCCCTCTTCGACCTTCATTACATCCGCTTCAGAAATTTCTGCTTTTACAGTCATGGTGTCAAGTTTGGCTAATTTAACAATCGTGGGCGCACTTTGATTGGCGTTCACGGTTTGACCTTCTTCGGTCACAATTGCGACGACAGTGCCATCCATTGGGGCAAGAATACGGGTATAACCTAAATTTTCTTTAGACGTGTCTAAAGTTAGGCGTGACTGTTCAATTTGAGCGTTAATGGCAGCAATTTCTGCTTGTGAAGTTTTATAGTTGGCTAAGGCAGTTTCAAGTTCGGCACGTGAGGTCGCATCTTGCGCATACATGGCTTGTTGACGCTGATATTCTGCTGCGACTTTGGCGAGATTGGCTTGTCGAACCGCCAATTGTGCCTGTTGGTTTTTAATACTGGCCTGCGCTGTTTTAAACTCATTTTCCTGTCGTACGGAGTCAATTTGGGCAATCAACTGTCCTTGTTTGACTTGATCGCCTAACTGAACATACATTTTTTTGACTTGACCTGAAACTTGCGCACCAACACTGACCATTTTGGTGGCTTCAAGTACGCCTGTTGCCAACACCGCACTTTCAATATCTCCACGGCTCACTTCGGCAGTAATGTATTGCGGTTGTTGTTCTTTGGGTTTTAAAAAATACCAAGCGGCAAATGCCAGCATCAGCGCAATGATAATTCCCGCAATAAGTTTGGTCGATTTTATTTTTGGCATGAGTCAAAAAACAGAAAAAGAAATTAAAAGGATTATAGAAGTGAAATAAGGATAAATCGTGAATTTTTTGAAGAAACTGCAAATGAGAATTATTTATTAGTGGTTTGAGCTAGATTTAATACAGTCTGAGTACGGTATTACATCCATAAAAAAAGTGAAAATAGCATCTGTTAACGAGGTGGGGTAGTTTGTTTCATCTCTATGATAATTTTATGAATTTTTATGATAAATGCTGAAAAATACAACTATGGTCTAAGTTGCTTAAAAAACCTTATTTTCTATATGGATTTAAAAATTAAAAGCGGCTAGTATCAAATTCCATAAAATAATTATGGATTTAATCATTAGGATAATACGGCATCGGGACGATGCAATAAAACACGACTTTAAGCAAAAAATCTGAGGGGTAAATCATGGAATGGAGTGAGAAATTTAATATTGGAATTGATGTGATTGACAATCAACATCGACAAATTCTGGACTATATTAATGCGCTGGAAAAAATACGAGCGACAGGTGCGCGGGAGCAAATCAAAGAAGTCTTGGATGACTTGATTGACTATACGCAATCGCATTTTAGCTTTGAAGAAAACTTGTTGTCACAGGTCAATTATCAATACTTACCATCGCATCGCGGTATTCACGAACTCTTTGTGAAGCGTTTGAATGATTGCCGTCAACGTTTTGCCAATGGCGAATCGGTAGAACATGACTTGTATCGTTTATTGTCTAAATGGTTGATTAACCATATTCAGCATGATGATCAGGATTATGTCGATGCGGTACGCGACAATATGCTGCATTATTTGCGTTCACAGGGTAAGCGTCCGCTGAACCCCATGCCTATTTTTTAATTTGAGTTGGATTTCCAGCGATGTGGCAGTAATTCTTCTATTTGGGTCGCTTTATGCGTCGGCAGCCTTTTCAGCACATCACTTAAATAGGCATACGGATCCAAGCCATTCAGCTTTGCTGACTGGATTAAAGTCATGATATTCGCCGCTCGCTGGCCGCTGCGCAGCGAGCCAGCAAACAGCCAGTTCTTGCGCCCTAAGGCC
>NZ_SJNS01000032.1:0-9495 GCF_004331005.1 Acinetobacter sp. ANC 5045
AATCCTTCGTATTGCTATCAGGTTTGATCGGATCTTGTTTACTTTCTGGATGCTGTTTTCGAGCAGGGGATGTTTCGACCTGTTTTTTTTCTTTGGAAGTATGGGCATTTTTGTACCGTGCCAGATAGACTGAAAACTGGTTGACGCTCAGAATAAGTCCATATTCTTTTTCTAAAATTGCGGTCACTTCTTCATAAGAATAGCCCTGTTCTCTGAGTTCAAAAATCTGGGGTAAAAGACGGATAAAGGCTTTAGATTTGATTTTTGGCAGCATGACTTTAGATTTCAGTGGAATAACTTATTTTGATAGTAAATCGTTAGTGCTTTGGTTGCAAATTGATATGTTTTCAGTCGTAAACTCCTGCTTTTGATATCTAATTGATAACTTTTTGATAGTAAATCGGTAGTAAATTGATATATACGCCCTTTTTGCTGTTTTTCTATCTAAATTCTCCTCAAAATTTAAGATGGATTTTTGACGATTTTTAGGTATACACCATACGCACATAGTCATGATGCTAAAAAATCTTCGATTTTTTATTTAAAAGCAACGGCTTATATCAATTTTACTTGTCTTTCATTAATTTTTTAGATGACGCCAAATGTCACAAATATAAACATAAATATTTGTTTTATATATTTATAATTGTCACATGTTTGTCACAGATCAAAATGAAATGAGTAATGATAATCGGGTTACGATCAGGCTGTCCAAAGAGCAGTATTTCCTGTATGAAATGAGAGCGGCTGCCAAGGGAATGCGTGTATCAACTTATGTGAAAAGTTTGCTGGATGAGTGTGAGTCAAGCTCGTCAAATCAGCTCGCAGAACTGCTGAGATTGTTTAAAAGTCTGGATGAAAAAACGTCATTGATTACAGAAATTTTAATGGCTCAGAAAGATGAAAAACCAGCGCATACAGAAAGTGGTGCAGTGGATAATTTAAGTCTGGAAATGCTGCTGATGCTTCGGGCAATGGCTAAACCTGAACAGTTAAAAATGGCACATGCCCGGATGCGCGAGAAGGATTTTCCTATTCTCAATTTGCAGGATTACTAATCTCTAGCTTAGATCCATCTCATAGGATTCAGTTCAACGGAATTAAATATGGCTATTTTTCTGGTTCGACATGCTGAAAGTGAAGCCAATATCAATGGAAAGACGCTTTCACATGCTTCAATCGCTTTAAGCGAGAATGGCCATATTCAGGCTCAAAATTTATGCTCTACGCTGCCTAAAATTGATCATGTGATGGTGTCCAAGTATTTGCGGACGCAACAAACCGCAGCACCGATTCTGGAAAAATATAAGCTTGATTTTGAAGTGGACGAGCATTTGCATGAGTTTAGCTATCTGTCTGAGCGAAAGTGTGCCAATACCAATCTGAATGACCGTAAAGCATGGGTGAATGCGTACTGGGATAAAATGGATTGCCAGCATCGGGACGCTGATGATGCCGAATCTTTCGAGGATCTCTATCTGCGAGTGCAGGCTTTTCATCACAAGTTAAAGGCCGTGGCTGAGCACTATGCTGAAAAGAATTTGGCCGTATTTAGTCACGGACAGTTTTTACAGCTTTTGATCATGCAGATCCAGCAGCCAAGGCCACTAACTAAAGAGCTGATGCAGCAGTTTAGGGCTGACTTGGTGCGCCAGCCGATCAAAAATACTGAGGTTTTCACCTATTGAGCTGAATTTCGTATAAGAGATTTTATGTTAAATAAAAGGATCTAATTTCTTTTTTAAAGAAAAATGTTATATCCTGAAAGTTAACCTGATTTATCTGAAGTGAGAATTTTATGAAAAAAGTTATTGGTATGAGAAATAGCCGTACTCAAGCTTTTCAAATCGTAAAAGCTTCATTCGCGGTAGATAATTTGGTGATAGCAAATAAAGGTTTACAACCAATACATGAGTATGTAAATGGTTCAAAGACATTTGAGCAAGCTAGAACTACATTAGTTGAAATGTATCGTGTACGCTAAAAATGTTTTTTGATGATGAACTACATTATTATTTAACAGAAGAAGATTTTTATGATGATCCATTTTGTGATGAAAATGGTGTCTTAAAAAACAACCTTGGTATTTCTAATACCAAAGATTTGAATGATGCTGAGAAAGCTTTTAGTGCTTTACAAAATACTAGACTACAAGAAAATATACATATATTTCTAGGCGATTTTGATTTACAACACTTACAAAATATACATTATGAATTATTCCAGGATGTTTATCCTTGGGCTGGTCAATTAAGACTGGTGAACACCTATAAAGGTGAATGTATATTCCTTCGATACCTAAATATAGTTCCTTTATCCCATCTATTATTCTCATGCTTAAAAAATAATTTCCATTATCTTATTGATAATAAAGAAAATATAGATTTAATTTGTGCTTTTTTAGCAAGATTTTTTGTGGTTCTGAATTATATACATCCATTTAGAGAAGGTAATGGTCGCTCACAACGTTTTATGTTGGGTCAGATATTATTCAAATTAGGTTATACAATTGATTGGACTACTGTTAGTTCTGATGCTATGAATCAGGCTGTTATCTCGGGATGGAAACAAGGTGACTTCAAGCTAACTGAAAAAATGATTAAGCTAAATATTGAGAAGTTTGAATTAGATTAAACGACATACTAAGTCGCCCATAAAAATTTTAGTATTGCATCTTTTAATTTTAGTAAGTAACTTTTAAGTTTTTAAAATTAATAGAATTTAGGTAAATATGTCTTATATTGCAACAGTTATACCTGTGATGATTGCTTCCCCAGGTGATGTATTACAAGAACGAGAAGAAGTAAGAAAAGCTATTTATAATTGGAATGATATTAATTCAAAAAATACTAGCATGATTCTTAATCCTATAGGTTGGGAAACACATGGTGCTCCTGAAATGGGTGATAGGGCACAGGCCTTAATTAATAAGCGCTTATTAAATGAATGTGATTTATTAATTGCGGTTTTTTGGACACGCATAGGTACACCTACAGGTGGATATGAAAGTGGTACCGTTGAAGAGATTGAGCGTCATATGGCTGAAGGAAAGCCAACGATGATCTACTTTTCAAAAACACCGATTGATTACTCCGCGGTAGATAGAGATCAATATGATCTATTAATGAAGAAAAAAGACGAATGGAAAAATAAAGGTCGTATAGAAGAGTTTTCATCTTTACAAGAATTCAAAGACAAATTAAATAAGCAGTTGCCATATTTGTTATCAACGCATGAGTATATTTTGTCTTGTTCTTCCTCTATTCCGAATGCACAGCAAACCTCTGACGATTCCTCAGTAACTTTAAGTAGTGAAGCAGTGGAAATTATTCAGTTGGCAGGTAGTACTGATGGGGGAATCATGAAACTCCGTCATATGGCAGGTTTACTTTTTCAAGTAGGTGGGGAAAATCTCGATACTTCTACTCCAAGAAAAGAAGCTACATATGTGGCAGCATTAGATGAGCTACTGAATTATGGCTTAGTAGAAGCTAAGGGAAATAAAGGCCAAATATATAATTTAACTAAATATGGATGGGATGCTTACGATAAAATTATGGCTTCTAATTCTTAGTTGAAATAAAAAACCCCGGCATCCTGCCGAGGTTTTTTATTGGAACTTTAGGTCTGTGCTGGCTTAGTGCTTGTCGTATCTGGCCCCATCTTGGTGCTCATTCTTTGTAATTCTAAGGAACTTCCTGTTCCTGACCAATTCATCATATGAAAATTCCAATATGCCGCATAGCAGCAAAGGGACGAGATTCATGTGCGCCAGGGCGTACAAAATAACCTAAATTTCATCCACAGAAATTGGGGATAGTTTTCACCCTGGAAGATTTGATAACATTGGGAAAATGCCAAAATTGATCGTTTTTAAACCGATTTTATTGGCAAAAAATATCAAAACCGCTCATAAAAAAGCCGATTTGTTTCAAAATCGGCTTTTTGGGCATTTTTAGATTTTTCTTAGTTTGTTAAGTTTTTGATATTTAAATTAATATACAAGTGTATTGCGTATAACCTCCATTATGTTAAATATGAGCAATTTTGTACTAGATATTTTTAATTATATTGATAAGTTAGATTTTTTAATTTCTTAAAGGCACAACTTTGAAAACAATTGGTTTATTAGGCGGAATGAGTTGGGAATCTACAGATCTTTACTATCAACAAATCAATAAAATGGTTCAAATGAAGCTAGGAAAATTACATTCTGCTAAGGTTGTTCTTATCAGCGTTGATTTTGCTGAAATTGAAGAATTACAACATAAGGGACTCTGGGATGAAGCTGGATTTTATTTAAAAGATAAAGCTATTCAACTAGAAAAAGGAGGGGCCGATGGTATTGTACTTTGTACAAATACGATGCATAAAGTGGCTTCTTATATTGAGAATTCAACTACTATTCCATTTATTCATATTGCCGATGCAACAGCTACGGAAATTTTAAGTCAAAATATTAAAAAAATTGGTCTGCTTGGTACAGCTTTTACTATGGAACAAGATTTTTATAAAAACAGATTAGAAGAAAAAGGACTTGAAGTAATAACGCCAAATGAAACAAATAGAAAAGTTGTGCACGATATTATTTATAATGAATTATGTTTAGGGGTTATAAACGAAGAGTCTCAAAAGAAATATATCAATGTTGTCGAAGATTTAATATCTTCTGGAGCAGAAGGAGTTATCTTAGGGTGCACAGAGATTTGTATGCTTATTGGAGATATTAAATTTTCAGTCCCTCTCTTTGATACTACTTCTATACATGCAAAAGCAGCTGTAGATTTTGTCTTATCATAAAGTTTCTCTAAAATTAACATAATACACCTTATACGAAATGTGTTATAATTCTCTTTAGAAATCAATGCTGTAGTTTCTAGTTGATAGCCCGAACATCTCTGTTCGGGCTTTTTTTATGATTTTTCACGTTCCACATCTATTATTTGATCAATGTTTCACGCTTTTGATTAGCTCAATTGAATAATCAGGATGCCTGGTCTTTTTCTTTTTGGCGTTCATCCAGCTCTTTTTTGAGTGCCTTTTTATCCTGGTACGATGCAATCAGCATGATCGGGATCAGCAGCGGGGCCACAATAATGCCCAGGGCAATGTCTTTCAATTTCGGCATGATCTCTCTCCCTTAGTCATTATCAAAAACAGCATTCAGCACACGGCCAAATAAGCCACGTTTTTTAGGTTCTGGTTCAACATGCTCAGGAAGATGGATCCGTTTACTCTCGGAAGTAGTCAATTCGTCATAGTTAGAGTCAGTCTGTGACCGAGGATCCGTTGCTATATTTGAATTTGTAGATTCATTTAGCTTATCAATATTTTCTTGTTGTGACTGTTCTAAGGTGCCTTTAAACTCAATTCTATGAGTAAGATCTTCAATATGTTGCATCAAAGACTTTTCTCTTTGATTTGCTAAATCTAACTGATTTTTTAGTAAAGAAATCTGATCTTTTAATAGATTTTCGACTTCAGATTGAACGTGTACCTGTACATCCTTCTGAACTTGTTCAGTACGTGTACTGGACTGAACACCGACTGGGTTGCCATAAACTCTGATAAGTTCAGATAAGTCTATTAGACCATCATTATCTCTTGATAATTCACCATTTTTTAAAGCCTCATATATTGTTGTCCGTGATTTTTTAAAGGCTTTACTTGCGTCCATAACGCTAAATTTTGTAGTGTTCAATACAATCCCTCTGTTCATGTACAAGGATGTTCAAGTGAGCATATTACTGAACATTATCTTTATTTTGTTTGAAAGCCAACCTTTACTAGATATGGATATAGTTCTTTAAATTTTTCAGCATCTAATAGCATTTCGGCAATTCGTACGGCAAATTGCGGATAGCTTTCGGTGCCTTGAGAATACTTACTCATTTCAGGCAGTTCTGACAACTTGTTAGCAAATAAATGACGCTGAGCATCTGTTAACTTGGTGAAAATATCTAAGGTGTTTTGATCTCTAGCTTCTAGATTTGGTTTGTTAACGTTTTTCTTTTGCTTGAATGAGAATGAAAAGCCATAAATTGAACGTCCTTTTTTATGCTGCTCATACTTAACAGTGATATCTGTAAACTCATTAACTTGAGCCATAGCTAGATGTAAGACTCTGTCTTTAAAGTTCCCCATTCTTGTGTACTCATCATCAAGCACACCAATTTTTTTTCTAAACTCTTCAAGCTCTATAACAGGAGTTTGGCCAGTGCTACGCCATGCGATCAATAATTCATATAGACGTACAGCATAAGCACTACTGAGATTACTAACTTGCTGTAATTCATACTTAGTGAACTGTTCTTCGAGTTTAGTAATTAATGGAACAATAGCAGGTGCAAAAATTAACTTAACAGTCGCTTCAGCGTCAACATAACGAATCTCACTAACCCATCGGCTTAGTACGTTTTCGATATTTCCTCGTTTATTCATCTCTTGATAGCTAAATTGTCTAGCAAATAAATCTTTTGAAGCATCCTTTAATGCTTGATAGGCAGTCTGTCTTGCAACATTGAATTGATTGATATAGCTCTCTGCATGGACTTCTAAAGGGTTGTTTGCATTAATGCCTTTACCACTTTCTCTTGCTTCAACAATAGCTAAAAGAATAAGTCGCTGTTCAACTAGATCTAGGTTATAGCTTGCGTTAATTAAAGCATTATCTTTTACAACTAGATCTCGCATGTTATTAGTCTACTTTTTTATTTCTGAATATAAATCTATATAAAATATTATGTAGTTAAATGCAAGGTAAACGTAGTTAAATCTACAAAAAAAAATAAGTAGATTTATGGTAGGTAAACGTAGTCATATTGGTAGGTAAACGTAGTCATATTGGTAGGTAAACGTAGTCATATTGGTAGGTAAACGTAGTCATATAACCCTTGAAAGTATTGTGAAAAAAGGCTTTCAGCATGTCTAAAAGCATTTAAAAGTATTAAAATAATTAAAAGCCCAGGCAAAGAAAAATTGCCCTTGGTTTTCGCTACGCTCAAACTCTATTGAATCTCGCTATCGCTCGATTCGTAGGGGCAATTTTTTGCAAATACCTTCTAAAATTATGTAAAAAGCAAAAGCAACTATGACTTCGCTTCGCTCAGAAGCTTTTTTTGCTCGCTTCGCTCGGTCTAGGTGCAAATATCTGCATATAATTTACGCTTATTTAGGCTTCTCAGCCTAAAAAGCTGTTTTTCAGAGAGTCTAGGCGCGAATTTTTGTTGTGGCGCTCGTAGACACTCGCTAATAAATACTTGTTATTGTTTAATTAATCTAATAGAAATCATCTTCTATCGGCTTTTACTAAATTGGAAAACATTAGAGAACAACTACAGAGAGTTTTAGCTAGTCATAATTCATAAAAAATATCGATTGTGTACTGTACTGTAATGTACTAAAATACGATACAGTACAGTACACAATAGGAAATAAACCCATGGCAATCACTAAATCAGATGTGGCAAAAGCCATCGAATCCCTTGCAGCACAAGGCTCAAACCCAACTAACGATAATATCCTTGCGGTTCTTGGTAGCGGCTCAAAGACCACTATCAACAAATACCGCAAAGAGATCCTTGAAGAGCAACTGGCGGCAGCCGTTACTACGGCAAAAACTCTGAAAGATGCGGAACTCGTTACCGTGTCACAAGTCATTGCAACCCTATTGCAAGAACGGATTGATGCAGTACAAGGCGGATATGCGGAAACAGTGCAACAACTGGAAAAGCAGCTTGCAGATACCACAGAAAAACTGGAACAGGTGCAAATCAAACTTGATGAACAGGTCAAACAAACTGATGACACCACCGACAAGCTGAAAGTCGCTCTTGCTAGTACAGATAAGGCAAAAGAAGACTACAACGCCTTGCAAGCCAAATATGAACAGCTACTCGAAAAATCAGGCTCGATCAAATATGTGGAATCACAACTCACTAATGCAAATGCACGGATAGCTGAATTAGAAAAACAGATTACAATGCAAAAAGACAAGTAACTGACGATGAAGGCTGACATGCTCCCCATTAAATCAACGGTTTAGTACGGAGTATGTCAACGCTCTTTGGGGGTTACATCATTCAAATTGTTAAGGTCGATAAACCTAGTTTAATAGGAGCTATAACGCTTTCTACACAAGGCTTTCAGCTTACCTAAAAGCATTTAAAAACTTTAAAATAATTAAAAGCCAAGGGAATGAAAAATTGCCCTTGGTTTTCGCTACGCTCAAACTCTATTGAATCTCGCTATCGCTCGATCTAGGTGCAAATATTTACATGTAATTTACGCTTATTTAGGCTTCTCAGCCTAAAAAGCTGTTTTTCAGGGAGTCTAGACGCGACTTTTCGTTGTGTCGCTCGTAGACACTCGCTAAACAAACTATTGATTATTAGTAGTTATATTTTTATTCACTGACATAAAAAATGATATCCATTAAATATCGGAAAATGTCATTGTATAAGGCTGTAAGCCTTATACTGCAAGGGTTACAGAACTCTGAATAAGCAATAAATTTTATTCTGCTCAAAAGATCGTAGTGATGACTTTTGATTCCATATTTCAGCAATAGAAAAAAAGAATACCCTGCATTTGGCTTTATTTGGCGATTTAAGCCAAATTTTTAATTTTCCTGTAGTTCTCATAATCTTTTTTAAAATAATGTCTTTTATGCGATCTGGTGGCTTTTTAGGGGCGCTTTAGTCCTAGACCAATACTCATATTGGGCTTACTGAAATATTTTTCGCTTTCTTTTTGGATTGCTGCTTTGTGCTCAGGTGAACCAAAAACATAATCTTTCGTATTGCTATCAGGTTTGATCGGATCTTGTTTACTTTCTGAATGCTGCTTTCGAGCAGGGGATGTTTCGACCTGTTTTTTTACTTTAGAAGTATGGGCATTTTTGTACCGTGCCAGATAGACTGAAAACTGGTTGACGCTCAGAATCAGTCCATATTCTTTTTCTAAAATTGCAGTCACTTCTTCATAAGAATATCCCTGTTCTCTGAGTTCAAAAATTTGGGGTAACAGGCGGATAAAGGCTTTAGATTTGATTTTTGGCAGCACGTTCAGATGTTTCCAATTGGATTTATTATTTTGATAGTAAATTGTTAGTGAATTGATTGCAAGCTGATATATTTTCAGTAGTAAATTCCTTATTTTGATACCTAATTGATATACTTTTGATAACTTTTTGATAGTAAATTAGTAGTGAATTGATATATACGCCCTTTTTGCTGTTTTTCGCTCTAAATTCTGCTCTAAATTGAAGAAGGATTTTTGACGATTTTTAGGTATACACCATACGCACATAGTCATGATGCTAAAAAATCTTCGATTTTTTATTTAAAAGCAAAGGCTTATATCAATTTTACTTATCTTTCATTAATTTTTTAGATGACGCCAAATGTCACAAATATAAACATAAATATTTGTTTTATATATTTATAATTGTCACATGTTTGTCACAGATCAAAATGAAATGAGTAATGATAATCG
>NZ_SJNS01000033.1:0-9439 GCF_004331005.1 Acinetobacter sp. ANC 5045
CATTGATTTAATTACTTATCCAAGAAAAAATATGAGAGTGACCTTATTGCCATTTTCTGATGAATTTCATCTACGACAACGTAAAAGAATTGAAACATTGATAGGATTATTGAAAGAAAAATATCACTTAGTTACGAGTAAACATCGTTCGATTGCTGGTTTTTTAGCAGGCGTATTTTCTTCACTATGTGCGTATCAACTTTGCCAAAAGAATAAGCCTAAAATTCATGTGATTAAATCTTTGGCTTATCCGTAACTGGGGTTATGTAGCATTTACTGAATTCGTTTTTTAAGCAGTTTACCAATTGAACATGCTTCCAAGAAAGCCTAACTTTTGTGCTTCAGGACTTTAAAACTTTATAAAAAATCGAGGGGATACTTCATGCACGGCTTTGAAATTGGACAGCAGGTGAAACTTGCCACTATGGAGCAAGTTATTTTTACAGTGACGATGATTAATCCAGATGGTTCTTATGTGATTGAAGCTGCACTGAGTACCGAACAAACTTTGACTTATAGCAATGTGTCGCAGGAAATGCTGCGCTTGGCTTAAATGTCGCAGCGAAGTTTGAAAATTTACGGGGAAATTGAACTTTTTTTCGTGTAAATTCGCCGAAATTTGCTTGAATAATCCATTGAATAAAAGATTTTAGATTGTTTTTTGAACACTTGAATCAGGGGGATTCACGTAATATTCAATTTGAACAAATATTCTAAAAAATCAGAAATGGATTAAAAAATAACAGCTTGGGAGTCTTAGTCTTTAGTCTTATAATTTTAAATAAATGTTATCATAAACAATATAAATAATAATGATGCAGTTGTTGCCGAAATGAACATTCAAACTTTTATAAACGCGATATAATAATAGGCTCATATCTTACTGTCTTTAAAAGAGTCTAGAGAACGCGATGTCACCATTAGATCAAATTGCCCCAGTGTTAGATGACCAGTCAGAATTAACCATGACCGTGTTAATGACACCCGACATGGCAAATTTCTCAGGGAATGTACATGGTGGAACAATTTTAAAACTATTAGACCAAGTGGCGTATGCATGTGCAAGCCGCTATTCGGGTAGTTATGTGGTGACTCTTTCGGTTGATAAAGTGAACTTTAAAGAGCCGATTCATGTGGGTGAATTGGTGACTTTCCTTGCTAGTGTGAACCATGTCGGTCGTACTTCAATGGAAATTGGGATTCGTGTAGAAGCACAAAATATTCAAAAGCGTACAGTGCGCCATACCAACAGCTGTTACTTCACTATGGTTGCAGTCGATGAAAATGGTAAACCAAAACAAATCCCTGCGTTGAAATTAGACAATGACTGGAAGCGTTGCCGTTTTGAAGCAGCAGAGCAGCGTAAAGTAGCACGTTTGCAAGAAAATCATCATCCATCTTGCAGCATTTATAAGAAAACTGAACAAAACTAAATTTTCATCAAATTTAGCTGAAAACCTGTTTGCAATTGTAGACAGGTTTTTTGTGCCTATTTTTTAATTTTGTCCAAGGCAATATTGATTGGCTTTGTAGATAAACAAAAACTGAGTAAACCGAGAGAGTGGCGGAAAACTCAGTTTTTGTATTCGATTTACATTTTTAAATGTATCTAAGTTTTAAGGCTGTTGCGTCGATGCAGTAGGGGTTTCAGTGCTTGCTTCAGATGCAGGTTGTGCAGCAGCTTGTTCTGAAGCTGGTTCAGCCACAGTTTCCTGCGTTGAAACAACCACTTTTTCCTGTTCTGTTGCTGTCGATTCAGCCTTTGCAGCAAAAGTAGTTGCAGTGGCAAAAGCAAAAGTTGAAGCGAGTAAAATTTGTGTCAATTTCATGGTTTGGCATCCTTATTTAAAGTTTTTCATGAGTAGTAGGGAGTGCTCAGCACAAGCATTAAGTAAAAAAACTTATTGCGGCTAAAGTGTTCAAGTCAGTCATCACCTGATTTGAACGGGCTGAACAGGAACTCATGCTAAAGAGCCAAAGCTATGGGATCAATGCTTGCAACAAAGCAAAACAATGACGGTTACTTGAACCGCACAATGATGATGAATAGGTCGTAGTTTGGTAATTTTTGTTTTAAATATGCGGTCAAATCCAATCAAAATGGCTGTGTTTTCCGCAATAAAATTGCGTGGTTGGCAATAAAACATAACATCAAGCGGCTAAAACTCGTGTATTTCCCCAAATAAGTTGCAGATCATCACGTAATAAATGTAAGCGAATTTTTCAAATCATGATGGTGATAGATGTGCTGAAATGAATAAATTTCAGTGTGTTTAGATTCAGATTGAACTAATCGCTAAACTTGCTTAGCATGCTTGAGTTGTTTGAAATTCAATAAAGTGAGCTTATTTTGAAATTAATTGCACCACAAAAAGCAGTCCCGACGCATATTATTTCTGGTTTTCTCGGTGCAGGAAAAACCACCTTATTGAAACAGTTACTCAGCCAAAAACCAGAACATGAAGTTTGGGCGGTGCTGATGAATGAATTTGGACAAATCGGGGTCGATCAACAACTCTTACCTCAGCAACAGGGTTATCAAGTCAAAGAATTATTGGGCGGTTGCTTATGTTGTAGCAGCCAATTGCCTATGCAAATTGCTTTGTCGCGTTTATTGTCCGAAGCGAAGCCTGACCGTTTATTCATCGAGCCGACAGGTTTGGGGCATCCTGCGCAACTCTTGGAACAACTGACCGAACCACATTGGCATACGCATTTATCGATGCGCGCCTTGGTGACGGTAGTAGATGGTTCGCGTTTGCATGATCAGGCGTGGACGCAGCAAAACCTGTATGCCGATCAGCTCAAAGCTGCACAAATTATTGTGGTGTCACATGCAGACCAAATGCAGGCGGCAGATGAGCAAGCCCTCATACAACTACAACAGGAATATCAAGCCTACGCGCAAAAATGGTTGAAAGCAGAACAGGGTCATCTGGCTTTGACCGAAATGGATATACCGTATGTCGGTACACAGCGTAAAATTCAGCCGTTGCTAAAATTGCAACAGAAGGTCAGCTCTACAAATCTGCAAGAGTCTGCAGAAATCAAACAATTGCCATATCACTATGTCGAAACTGCACAAGGATATGCAGTCGCAGGTTGGAAATTGCCTAAACGTTGGCAATTCGACTTTTATCCCTTATTAGATTTACTCTGTGAACAGCAAGATTGGCTGCGTATTAAAGGAATTTTTTATACCAATCAGGGTTGGAAAAGTTTCAACTTCAATCCGCAGCAATTTAATTATCAATCTACCGATGAAGGCATAGACAATCGGTTGGAAATTATTTATCAAAGCGAGCGTGATTGGGAAAAATTTGAGGCTGAACTATTGGCGTATCGGGTCGATGCTGCTGCGGTTCTAGACTGAAATCTATACGTTATCGGGCAAACGATACAGCAAAATCACAGAAAATCCATTATGCTTAGTGGCAAATTTAAACATAGTTTTAGGAATAGACAATGGCGCTGAAAGCGACAATTTATAAGGCAGATTTGAACATTGCCAATATGGATGTGCATCAATACGGTGACTATCAGCTCACCATGGCATTGCATCCTTCTGAAACTATTGAGCGATTGATGGTGCGTATTTTGGCATTCGCACGTTATGCAGATGAAGCTTTGGAATTTACCAAAGATTTATTTGAAACCGATGAGCCTGCTTTGTGGGAAAAAGACTTAACAGGGCAGTTAATTAAGTGGATTGAAGTCGGTTGCCCAGATGAAGACAAAGTCAAAAAAGCCAGTTCGCGTTGTAAGCAAGTTGCGATTATTGCTTATGGTTCATCGGTAGATGAATGGTACAAACGTAACAGTAAAATCAAAACTTTAAATAATGTTGAAGTGTGGCAACTATCGCCAGCGAGTACCGAAGCCGTTCAAGCTTTATGCGAACGTACCATGCAATTGCAGTTGAATGTAATGGATGGCGAATGGACATTGATTGGCGATCAGACACAGGCTCAGATTGAGTGGACACAGTTGCAATAACACTTGCACGAGCTGGAAATTATCTTAAACATCGAAGTGTAAATATTTGGAGATGAACATGAGTGCAGAATTAGAAATTATTGATTTGGTGGTGGGTGAGGGGAAAGAAGCGGTTAAAGGCGCTTTAATTACTACGCATTACACAGGCTGGTTGGAAGATGGCACCAAGTTTGATTCATCCTTAGACCGTGGTAACTATTTTGAAACCGTGATTGGTACAGGTCGTGTCATTAAAGGCTGGGATCAAGGCATCATGGGGATGAAAGTGGGTGGTAAACGCAAACTGATCGTACCTGCGCATTTGGCTTATGGTGAGCGCAAAATGGGCAATATCATTCCTGCTAATTCTAATTTGATTTTTGAAATTGAATTGTATGATGTGAAAACACGCGATCAATAAACACCTTTCAACTTAGCCAAACCGCTAGAATTTAAGTCATTCATCCGATGCCAGTAAGGTCTAGCATAAATGACTTAATTTTTTACTTCAAATTTAGTGCAAGAACGATTAGATTAAAAAACAAGCACAATAGGACTTTTGCATTTTTGAATTTCACTCGGATGTGGCACAAGTGTGCATTACTCTTCTTAATTTTACTGTGAAGTGTACTCACACCACCGCGTGTGTTGGCGCAGTATGAGTCTGCACCTGAATCTTACTATCTACATCAACAACTGCTCAATTCTGTTCAATTTACTGAAGATCAATCGAGTATTTTGACTGGGCGATGGTTGTTTTATCCGCAACAATTGATTCAAGAACCCAGTGCGGTACTGGCATCGAATACCGTTGAATTGCCTGCTTCATTTGAAGATTTAATGGGCAATGCCAATACTTACGGCACTTTTATTGGGCACTTTCAAATTCCAAAAGAATTTCTAGGCAGACGTATTGCGATTTGGATTCCCAACCAATATGGCGCCTATCGGGTATTTTTAAATGGCGATCCACTGGTGCGTGTTGGCACAGTCGGTGCAGATGCGAGTAGTCACCAAACCGAAAATGCCCCACGAATTGCATATTTTGTTCCTGAAAGTGAATATTTTACCCTGACCATTCAAGCGTCTAGCTTTCAGAGCTTGCAAGGTGGTTTAAAAAATCCAATGAAAATTGGTTTAAGTCGCACCATCAATCAACAGTATCAGCGTTTGATGATGAGTATTGCCATGATTTGTGGGGCAGTACTTGGTATTGGTTTGTTTACCTTGATGTTTTCGGCATTTAGTCTTGCAAATGGTGGAAAGACCAAGCGTATTTTTATTTTCGGCATTTTTATTGTTTTTCTGGCATTACACAATTTATTTTCTGCACCCTATGCCTATACCACTTTCCTGAATTTAAGTTGGTCTTGGGGAATAAGACTCGAATATTTATTTAGTTTTTTAGCGATTTTATTTTTCCTGAGTTATATGTTTTTGCTCAGTTCGCGCTATTTGCATCGTTGGGTATATAGCGCGGCAATGCTGTTATTGAGCTTTAATATTGGGGTGACGCTGTGGGCAGAACCCACTATTTTTCAGCAGTTGGCATTTTATAGTTCTTTTTTCTTTGTGCTGATTTTGGCAAATTTTGCTTATGGATTTTATCAAACCCTGCATTCAGGAGAGGATTATTCCAAAATTAATTTTTGGGCAGTAATTATTCTGTGTGGCACATTTATTCATGATTTTTTATTAATGCTGAATTTGGTCAACTCCATTCATTTATCTTTTATTTCGACCAGTGTTTATGCATTGCTCATCATGTTTCAGCAGGCACGAAATTATGCCTACCATAACTTACGCATTGAACGCTTGAACCAAAAACTGATTCATTTAAACAGCTCGTTAGATTTAAAAGTGCAGGAACGCACTGAACAACTCAGTCTTTTGAATGAAAAACTGGAAATACAGATTAAAACCGATGCATTAACAGGGGCATATAATCGCCGTGCATTAAATGAAGAAATTCAGCGTTTGTATTTTGAAACCTTGCAAAATAAGCGACATATTTTGGTCTTTGCGATGCTCGATGTCGATTATTTTAAAAAATACAATGATCATTATGGGCACTTAAAAGGCGATCAAATTCTGCAAAACCTAGTTAAAGTTTTACAAGATACTTTGCCTAAAAATGCGTTTGTGGCACGTTATGGGGGTGAAGAATTTGCCATTTTACTGCACGATATTCCGCAACCTGCGATTGCACCACTCATGCAAAAGGTCTTGCAGGCTGTGCGTGATGCAGCTTTTGAGCATGTAGCACGAGAAGACCATAAACAATATGTGACTTTAAGTATCGGTGTAGCGTGGATGACTCGCGCACAAGTGTATACGCACGTGGATGATTTTATGAAAGCTGCAGATGCGCATTTGTATCAAGCCAAACATGCAGGACGCGATCAGGTAGTAATTCAAACTTAATATGTTGACGCTACTCTACATGACTTAAAGATAGCTCTGAATTTTTTGTTGAAGTTGTACGACAGAAACATTGCCCGACAGTCGTTCAACAATTTGCCCATCTTTAAAAATCAGAGTGGTCGGTAAACCAAAGACTTGATAACGCAAAGTTAAAATTGGAGATTGATCGACATTCACTTTGCCAAACTTTACCGAAGCATCAAAAAGTTGGGCAAGCTGCTCAAAAAATGGTGCATTTTGAACACAAGGCGTACACCACGTCGCATAAAAACGAATCACCGCAACGCCTGTTGCATATTCAAACTCACGGTAATTATTTTCGTTGTATTCCACAATTTCTGACATCACATACTCTTTAATCATAAATAAAAATTTAATCACGCATGAAACACCACGGCATGAGAATTATACCTAAGTTAATCTGGGTTTTAATGCTTTGCTGTTTTATGTTCAAATAGTCAGAATTCATATCAGCATCAAACAATCAGGGATTTGCCATGACACAAAACACAATGCAGCAGATTATTATTACAGAACCAGGTGGCCCAGAAAGATTAGCCTATGAAACGGTTGCAATACCTGAGCCACAAGCCAATGAAGTTTTGGTCAAAGTACATGCTTTTGGTTTAAATCGTCCTGATATTTTACAGCGTCAGGGTTTGTATCCTATGCCTAAAGGCGTGACGCCAGTGCCAGGCTTAGAAGTAGCAGGTGAAGTGGTTGCTGTGGGTGCAGATGTTAGCCAATTTAAAGTTGGTGATGCAGTGTGTGGCTTAACCAATGGTGGTGGTTATGCAGAATATTGTGTTGTACCAGAAAGCCAGACTTTGACAATTCCAACAGGTGTCAGTTTTGTACAAGCCGCTGCGATACCTGAAACATTTTTTACTGTGTGGGCCAATGTATTCCAAATGGGTAAAGCCAAAGCAGGTGAAACGGCGCTGATTCATGGTGGAACCAGTGGTATTGGTACAACTGCTTTAATGCTGTGCAATGCCTTAGGTTTAAAAACCTTTGCAACCGTAGGTTCAGATGAAAAAGTACAAGCAATTTCACATCTCACCACAGCAATTAATTACAAGACACAAGATTTTGAACAAGTGATTAACGAAGCGACAGACAATGCTGGGGTCGATGTCATTTTAGATATTGTTGGTGCGCCGTATTTGGAACGTAATTTAAACTTATTACGTCGTGATGGTCGCTTGGTGTATATCGCATTCTTAGGTGGTGCAAAAGCCAAAGAAGTAAAACTTGGTCAAATTATGATGAAGCGTCTTACCATTACGGGTTCGACCATGCGCGCCCGCAATACTGCAGAAAAAGCTGAAATTACCAAAGGTTTGCAAGAGATCGTTTGGCCATTGTTAGCCAAAGGTGAATGTCTGCCTATGATTTATAAAACCTTTCAGTTTGATCAAATTCAGCAAGCGCATGCCGAAATGGATACAGGCGAGCATGTGGGCAAAGTAGTGGTCGAAGTGATTTAAAGACTCAAATTTAAAATCAACGTACATAAAAAAACTGACCGAGTGTCAGTTTTTTATGTGTACTTTATAGAGGATTTTAACAAAGATTTTTTGAATCAGTTTTAGCAATTATTTTAATCATAATTACATAAATATTCCTTTAAACTACAATTCAACACAATAAAATTTTTCCAAATAGTCAAATATTAAGGAGGTGTAGGACACACCCTGTCAATAATAAACCTTATCTTTATATTCATTGAATTCATTCTCAAGATTACAAAACGGTTCATGTAAAATAATTTGATAGAGAGAGCAGGCTTATGAAAATTTTATCTGCATATACGACAAAGCACAGTCTACGTGCATTAAAACGGTTACACAAAAATATTGTTCGTCAGCAAATCAATGTTGGGAACTTAAATAAAATGTATCATGCGATGCTACATTTAGAGCGCTATATTGACCGCCTCGATCATGATAAACGCGAAAACTTGTATTAAGTGTAAAGAGCAACCTGTTAATTATTTTTTACTAAAAAGTACAAGTGAGTTGAAAAGTTAAACCTGTTATTTATTGGATTATTCATTTGAAATAACGGGTTTTAAATAGACGGTAAAATTCAGGAGAAAAACTAAGGGAACAATAAGAAATTTAAAATAAACAAGGATGATCAAAGCTGAAAGATCAATTTTAAACTGCTGCACTGTAATAGGTGCAGCACTGCCTTGTGTGAACAATTGCTTCGGAATGTGTCGAGCTTTTAGCTAAATTGTGCGAAAATAGCGTTTTGCTATTTTTGTCCAAGGGCAGTACATGATTGACCAATCTCCTGAATCATTAAGTGATATCGAAATACTCGACATTTTGCAGTCTATGAAAAGTGATGAGCTAGACACAGAGGCAAAAGAAATTATCCGTAATGGTGGGAAAGCAGGTCGTCAGGAAGCGCATAAAGCAGCGTTGGTGGCACTTAATCAGTCATTCGAAAGCAAATTTGTAGAAGCAGTAAGTTTGGCTTTGCAGTTAAACGAAGCGCAAATGAAAAAAATCCGTTATAAAAAAGACCGTGTACGTATTTTAAAAGCACGTGGCATTGATTATTTAGCCATTGATGGCACAGAAACTGCACAAGTATTGGCTCAGGTTGCACAAGCGATTGTGCGTGAAGATGCTGTGGTGACGCATGATTTGCACAACATTTTTCCTTTCTGGAAAGAGGGCTGGCCGATGGTGCAATTCGACAATGTCTATAAAATTCTAGCTGAAGATATTGCGATTCACTATCAAGCGGTATTGGATGAATTGATCAGCAAATATTAAATAACCCCAGTTACGGATAAGCCAAAGATTTAATCACATGAATTTTAGGCTTATTCTTTTGGCAAAGTTGATACGCACATAGTGAAGAAAATACGCCTGCTAAAAAACCAGCAATCGAACGATGTTTACTCGTAACTAAGTGATATTTTTCTTTCAATAATCCTATCAATGTTTCAATTCTTTTACGTTGTCGTAGATGAAATTCATCAGAAAATGGCAATAAGGTCACTCTCATATTTTTTCTTGGA
>NZ_SJNS01000034.1:0-8340 GCF_004331005.1 Acinetobacter sp. ANC 5045
ACCTCAAATCTATCGGCAATATGAACAAAAACTTGGTATTGCTCAACGTGCAAAAAATAAGAAACGTGTCAAAGCCATCCATGCCAAGATTAAAAATGTAAGACAAAACATGCTGCATCAATTCAGCCGAAAACTGGTGAATGAACATGCAGCCATCTTCGTTGGCAATGTGAATGCCAAAGCATTAGCACAAACCAGATTGGCTAAATCAGTGCTAGATGCCAGTTGGACAACACTAAGAACCATGCTCAAGTATAAATGCGAGAACGCAGGGGTATGTTATGAAGAAGTCAATGAAGCCTATACCACCCAAATTTGTTCGTGCTGTGGCTCACGCTCCAGTAGTCCGGAAGGTAGAGCAACTTGGAATAAGAGAATGGCAGTGTGTGGAGTGTGGTACGCTCCATGATCGGGATGTAAATTCCGCACTGAATATTCTTGCGCTCGGGCATGAGCGTCTAGCAGTAGGAATCTCCGTCCTTTAGGTCGGGGAGGATGTCAACTTCATCGCACTTAGCATTCCAAATAAAACGAGCGCAACCCATCCACTGACTAAGGTTCAGCTTTTGATGATTGGTTGGATACGCTCTTAATTGGATGCCTGTTAGCAATGAAAATGCTCCTAAAAATACAATTTAATTATAACATAAAAAAGTGATTCTATAATACAAACTAATGATATTTAACGACAATTTTAACTTATTATAGTCATATTAAGAAAAGAGCTGGCTCACCCTTAAAAGGGCGAGAATGCACTCTAGAATTTATTGTTCAATACAAAACTTTCATGAATAATTTTTAAATTTTGCATTATTAGGGTCTGTTGACATTTCATAAATGGCTTGCGCTGTAGGCTAAAACTGAGCAGATTAGGCATGAAACGCAGGGAATAGCGAGACTATTGCCAAGTTTCATAACGCAATCTGAGAAAGTTTTAGCCACATGAGCAAGAACAAAGCGCTGCTTTGTTTGCTGCGCAAGGGGACAAGGTGGATTTGTTACAACCCGTTCCGACCTTTGAGCCGCAATTTGTTATAATTGCCGCGTCATCTAAAACTATGGGTTGATTTCCATTGAAAATCGTTTTTGCAGGTACGCCTGAATTTGCTGCAAGCGCTTTGGCAGCACTCCTGAACACCGAACATGAGATTGTCGCGGTTTACACCCAGCCTGACCGTAAAGCAGGACGTGGACAAAAACTCACAGCATCTGCGGTGAAGCAATTGGCACTTCAACACGATCTTCCTGTCTATCAACCTTTGCATTTTAAATCATCTACTGAAGAAGGTCTGGCGGCTCAACAAGAATTGGCTGCATTGAATGCCGATGTGATGGTGGTTGCGGCCTATGGTTTAATCTTGCCGCAAGTGGTTTTAGATACGCCTAAATATGGCTGCTTGAATATTCACGGTTCTTTATTGCCACGTTGGCGTGGTGCAGCGCCGATTCAGCGCGCCATCGCCACAGGGGATACCGAAACAGGCATCACCATCATGAAAATGGCCGCAGGCTTAGATACGGGCGATATGATGTATAAAACCCTATGCCCAATTACTGCAGCAGACACCTCTGCCACTTTACATGACAAACTGGCGCAGCAAGGTGCCGAAGCAATTGTTGAAGTACTGGCTTCAGAACAAAAATTGCAAGACTATTTAGCCGCGCGTGAAGTGCAAGATGAAGCCTTGACGGTCTATGCACACAAATTGACCAAAGCCGAAGCACAAATTGACTGGTCACAAACTGCAGCCGAAATTGACCGTAATATCCGTGCCTTTAACCCGTGGCCGGTGGCGTTTATCCCTTTAGATGAAACACAAAACTTGCGCGTTTGGGGTTCAGCATTATCGGATGAATCTGCACAAGGCAAAGCTGCAGGCACAATTTTAAAACTGGACAAACAAGGCGTACACGTCGCTTGTGGCGATCAACAAGCAGTGTGCTTAAGCTCGTTGCAATGGCCAGGCGCTAAACCCCTGAATCCTGTGCAAATCATTCAAACTCAAAAACTTCAAACAGGACAAGTTCTCGCATGAGCCATTCTGAATCAGGCAACTCACATTTGAACTTGCGTGCCCAAGTCATCCGTACGCTATTGGCTGTACAACAAGGGCAATCATTGGCGAGCGTTTTACCTGCACATTTAAGTAAAGTCGCAGAACGTGACCGCGCCTTGTTTCATGAACTGGTTTTGGGCACTTTGCGTCAATGGTATGCCCTAAAAAGCATTACTTTGCCGCTGTTGGTGAAACCACTCAACAATGAAACTGTTGAAACCTGTTTATATGTCGGCTTATATCAAGTGCTTTGTACTCGTGTAGCCAGTCATGCCGCAATTTCTGAAACCGTAACTGCAGCCAAACAATTGGGCTATCAAGCACTCAGCGGTGTGGTGAATGCAATTCTGCGTCGTGTTTCACGTGAAACATCGGAATTTCAAAAGGCTTTGGCGCAGGCACATGGTTTGCCAAGTTGGTTGTATAAACGTCTGAAAAAAGATTGGCCTGAACAACAAGAACAACTGACGCAAACTTTAAAGCAAACCGCGCCTCTGACTTTAAGAGTCAATACACGCCAAATCAGCCGCGATGACTATTTAGAAATTTTGCAGGAACAAGAGATTGCTGCAGAAGCTTGCACCGTGTCTGAAGTCGGTATTGTGATGCTGCAAAATGTGCACATTCCAGACTTGCCTGGTTTTGATGAAGGCGTATTTTCCGTACAGGACGAACATGCCCAACTGTGTGCAACGCTCTTGCCAAATTTAGATGGCAAAGTGGTAGTCGATGCCTGCGCAGCACCCGGTGGTAAAACAGCGCATCTGCTTGAAAAATTTCAGCCTAAAAAATTGATTGCCATAGATCAGGATACCAAACGTCTGTTACGTGTCAGCGAAAATCTAGAACGTCTGCAACTGAATCAAGAAGCGCAAGTTGAAATTTTGGCTGCCGATGCAACCACATGGAATGCCAGTGAAGCAGTGGACTGTATTGTATTGGATGCACCGTGTTCTGCAATTGGAGTCTTGCGTCGCCATCCAGATATTCGTTTGCTGCGCCAATCTAGCGATGTTCAGCAAACGGTGGCATTACAGCAACAGATTTTGCAGCAGATGTGGCAGCAACTCAAAGTTGGTGGCACCTTGCTTTACATTACCTGCTCGGTTTTAAAAGCCGAAAATGAACAGCAAATGCAGCAATTCTTTGCCGAACATCAAAATGCCAAAGAAGTCAAAATTGATGCAGATTGGGGCATTCCACAACTGTATGGACGCCAATTATTGCCGCAACAAGGACGCGGGGATGGTTTTTATTATTGTCGTATTGAAAAAACCGCCTAAGCTGTTTCTGTTTTAACGATTCTTCTCATTTAATAGCCTTTCCAAAAAAATAACCCTTGAATCAATCAAGGGTTAATTTAGGGTCTGTTGACACTTCGTCTATGTTTGCGACGACGCATATTTTTTAGCTGATATAAGGCATGGGACAGGAAATTTAGTCATTCTAAATGACTGGCACATAACGCAATAGCAGCAAAAAATATGCTTGTCCTTCGCTGCGCCTTGCGCTGCAAACAAAGCAGTGCTTGTTTTTGCTCAGGCTGTGCAATGGCTTACAACATTGCACTCGTTCAGTAAAATGCTTAGTCTTCAAGTTCATCTGGGTTTTTGATCAGGTGAATCATCGCCAAAACCAAACCACCCCAAAGTACCACTGTTGAAATAATCAACATCACCAATGCAGATGTATTCATCTTATTTCTCCGCTGCGTCGTGATCTTTTAAGCGGCTAAGCAATACCGCGCCAATAATAAAGAGCACCACGGTACCACCACCCACGGTGAGTAAAATGTGTAATGGATAACCACCATAGCCTTCTGCAAAAATAGATTTCAGGGTTAAGCCTAAAGCCACGAGCAATGAAAGCGGAGTCACGATGGTTAACAGGAAATTCCAGCCCCAACCCAATTTAATGCTTGAGTATTGGTTAACGTGTTGCTGCAATTCTTTGAGCAATGGACGACGGAACCAAGTCACCAAAATGATCGACAATAAACCACCACCAACAATACCAATGTTGTTGGCAAAGTAGTCAATGATGTCGACAAAAGTGATCGCGCTGTGGGTAGAGAATAAAATGGTTGAAACAATAGCTGAACCACCCGCAATGATGGTTACTGCACGCTTACGCGACCAACCCAGCTTGTCTTGGAACGCAGCAATGGGTACTTGCAGAATACTCACCATTGAGGTCACCCCTGCAACCGTCAATGAGGCGAAGAATAAGAAACCAAATAAATCGCCACCTGCACCCAAGCTTGAAATGATTTTCGGGAATGCAATAAAAGCTAAACCAATACCGCCCGAAACCACTTCATCTACCGATGAACCTGCGCTGTACGCCATGAAACCAAGCGCAGCAAAAATACCAATACCCGCTAAAATTTCAAAAGATGAGTTTGCAAGTGCAACCACCAAGCCTGAACCAGTCAAGTTGGTTTTACGTTTTAGGTAAGATGAGTAGGTCAACATAATCCCGAAACCCACTGAAAGTGAGAAGAAGATATGACCAAAGGCAGCTAACCATACTTTATAGTTCGCCATCGCTTCCCAGTTAGGCGTAAAGAAAGCATTTAAGCCATCGACTGCACCCGGTAAACGTAAAGCTTGAACCACGAGAATAGAGAACAAAATCAGCAAAAGTGGTATAAAGATTTTATTTGACAGCTCAACCCCTTTTTTCACCCCGCCGTATAAAATGAACATCACCACCGTCCATACGATGACTAGACCAATAAATAAGGTTGGTACAAAACCAAAGGCTAAGCCTTCACCATTTTGTAAGTAGCTTGTGAAAAAGAATTTTTCAGTGTCTGTTCCCCATTGCTGACCAATGGAATAGAACATATAACTGCCTGCCCAAGACAATACGCTGGCATAGTAAATACCAATCAGCAAAGTCACCATCACCTGCCACCAGCCCAATGCTTCACTGTTCATGAGCTTTTTATAAGCGGTTGGTGGTGCTTTACGGTATTTATGCCCAACTGCATAGTCCAAAAACAGCAATGGCAAACCTGCGGCAAAGATCGCAATTAAATAAGGGATTAAAAATGCGCCGCCGCCATTTTCATAGGCAACATAAGGGAAACGCCAAATATTGCCCAACCCGACCGCAGAACCAATGGCTGCGATAATAAAGCCTGATCGCGCGGACCAACTCTCACGAGAATCTGTCATAGAACACCTAAACTTCAGGCTATTTTTTGCTGCTTGTTTTTTAATTCTGACCTTTTATATAAATAACTTGCTTTTTCATTAGCTTAAATTTACTTTATATAACGGTACTTTAGCGCACGCAAAAAATATCCTGCAAAAAATGAAAATCTGGGTGTTTGCTTTAGAGTCACACCTTTTGAGCATCAAATTCTAAAGGTCAAACAGCGAAATATTCGGAAAATCTTGCTTAAAGTCTTTGCCCAATATTGCGCTTTTGTATGGCTTAACAATACTCATTTTTGAACAATTTTTCTGTAAATTCTGCTTAGAAAGATGCTTTTTGTATGCATTTTTTTAATCAAACGTTCAAATTCCACTCCATTTTGACTTGATTTTTTAGTTATAAATCGTATAACTATTTGGAATGAAATTTTGATGCTATTTGAGTTATTTTAATTTTCATCTATTTTAGCAGCGCTGTAGCCTATTATTCACCGAACTACAGCACTGTAATCAATCATCTCAAAATTCAGAGTTAACTCATCCTTTCTCTTTATTTATAACGATGCATCATTAGATCAGATACTTAACGCTTAATTACCAATAAACGCTCTTCCTGCATATCCCGAATAGCAGATTGAATCCCTTCACGCCCTAAACCCGAATCTTTCACTCCACCATAAGGCATATTGTCCACACGGAACGATGGAATATCATTAATAATCACCCCACCAACTTGTAACTGATCCCATGCATACAGCATTTTTTCCAAGCTTTGTGTATAAATACCCGCCTGTAAACCAAAACGGCTTTGGTTAATACGTGTAATTCCTTGTTCAAAAGATGAATATTTTTCCAAAATGGCAACAGGGCCAAAAACTTCATCTTTATAAACCTCCAAGTTTGGATCGACCTGTTCCAATAAAGTCGGCTCAAACATCACACCTTTCAGCTCGCCACCTGCCAATATTTTTGCGCCTTTTTTCACCGCTTTATCAATCCACTTTTTCAAGCGCTGCGCTTCAGCTTCCTTAATCATTGGCCCGACCAAAGTGCTGTCTAAATCAGGATCTGCCGCTTTAATTTTCTTGAGCTGGCTCACAAGTTTCTTTTTCAGTTCGGCATATACGTCAGCATGCACCAAAATACGTTGCACACTAATACACACCTGCCCAGCATGATTATACGCACCACCAATTAAGCGATGAATCAATGCATCATTCAATTCAGTATCGGGTTCAATCATCACTGCTGCATTGCCGCCCAACTCTAGCGTTACTTTTTTGCGTCCTGCGCGGGCTTTCATATCCCAACCCACCACATCTGAACCGGTAAAACTGAGCAGTTTAAAGCGGTCATCTGTCACTAAAACATCAGCTTGTTCACGCTCACAAGGCAATACCGAAAACGCACCTTTAGGTAAATCTGTTTCTGCCAACACTTCTGCAATTTTCAATGCTGAAATAGGCGTGGCACTGGCTGGTTTTAATACAAAAGGACAACCTGCGGCAATCGCAGGTGCAATTTTATGTGCAGTTAAATTCAACGGAAAATTAAAAGGACTAATCAAAGACACGGTACCAATGGGTACATGCTTAACCATCCCTTGATAATTCGCAGCAGCAGCCGTCACTGCCAACGGCAAAATACGCCCTTCATCTAGTTGTGACACCGCATCTGCCGCAATTTGGAAGGTATTAATTAAACGCTCGACTTCTGCCATCGCAGCCAAACGTGGTTTTCCACCTTCGGCAATTAAAATTTCGACCAATTCTTCACGCATGTTTTGAAAACGCTGCACACAATGCAACAGAATTTTTTGTTTTTGAAAGGGCTGTAACTTTGCCATTTCGGCTTCTGCTTTTACGGCTGCACGAATGGCTTTTTCAATACTTTTCGCATCGGCAAGTGCGACACGTGCATATAAATTTTGAGAATATTTATGCTGAACGGCTAACCATTGCCCTGTTTCTACGGCTTTATTGGCAAGATAGAGCGGATAATCGACAGGTGGATGGACATTTTGCATACTGAAATCCTCTATTTTTGGCGCGAATTAAGCTATATTTTTACAAGAATTTTGATTCTAGAAAATGTATGATGCGCTAAGTTGGACAATATTTCACATGATTTTTTGTCACGAGAACATACAACACCACACCATTCATCCCAAATGATGATGACAAAATACTAGAGTTTATATGCTTACATTACAACGTTTTGCTTTAGCATGCAGTTTAATTAGTTGTTCAGCGGTGCATGCCGATATTATTGGGGTAAAAGCCAGCGTAGATTATTGGAAATATAGCGCAGACTGGAATCAGGCTCAGTTATCACCAAACTTAGATGACGATTTTGCCTTACCCTTTACTCTGGCAGTAGAACATCCTGTTCCTTTTTTACCCAATGCCAAAATTAAGCATGCCAATTTGCAGGCCGAAAGCGAGCAAAGCGCTGCTGGTGTAAAAATCAATCAGCTGGATTTAGATTACTCAGACTTCATTTTATATTATGAAATTTTAGATAACATTGTTGCAGCAGATGTTGGATTTGGCGCCAAAGTACTTGAAGGTGACTTAAGATCTAATTTGTTTTCAACACAAGACGTCAGTGAAACTTTAGCTATGTTATATGCAGAGGCAGCAGTTAAATTACCGTTTACGGGTTTAAGTGCCAAAGCTGAAGCAAATTACGCCAAAAATAGCGACAATGAAGTTCGTGATGCTCAGGCAGAAATTAAATATAACTTTGTCGATACCGTTTTGGTCGATGTGGGTTTAAAAGCGGGCTATCGCATTTTAGATATTAAGCTCAATCAAGATTCCAATCAGGAAACTCAATTAGAGTTTAAAGGCCCATATTTAGGCTTAGAAGCACATTTCTAAATATTTGATATTTAAATAAATTTAAAACCCTTAAATTATGTTTAAGGGTTTTTTTATTCATTCTACTTTTCTTTTTTACATAAAAAAACACCCCCAACGCTAGTTGAGGGTGTTCGAATAATGAGCTGGCGATGACTTACTCTCACATGGGTAACCCCACACTACCATCAGCGCGAAGAGGTTTCACTTCTGAGTTCGGGAAGGGATCAGGTGGTTCACTCTTGCTATGGTCGCCAG
>NZ_SJNS01000035.1:0-7435 GCF_004331005.1 Acinetobacter sp. ANC 5045
ATCTAAATATTTTTGATACCAAACACGTAGAGTTTCAGGAGTACAACCTATCTTGGGAGCAATAGCGGTGATCGCAGCCCAATTCGATGGATAATCTTTCTCGGATTCAATCAATAATTGAACCGCTCTTTCTCTGATTTCAGGGGTATATTTTACTTTTTTCATCGGGACATTCTCTCAGAAAGCTTGGTCTCCGACAAACCCGGTACGGTTCAAGATATAGAAATAGGTGCAACCATTTTTCTGCGAGTAAATGATCAATCTACCCAAAACAGATACGGCACTAAAGTTCAGTTTGTACCAATTGAGCTTTTAACTGACCAAGCTGAAATAGAGAAATACATTTTGGCTGACAGGAAACGAGTAGCAGAAATTTACATTCAAGCAGCACAAGAAAATTTGGATAAAGGTTGGTATAGTGGTGATGCCATAGATAAGGCACTATTTTTTAGCGCAAGTCATCCAACTTATAAACCAATCAATATTGAGCTACGCCACAGACGACTCAAAAATATCATTCATGCTTGTTGTAATTATCAGCACAAAACAACAGCACACTTCATTCATTTGTGTCGAGCAACTATAGATATGTACAAAGATGAACAACGATTGAGTGATTTGGAATTGAACCAGTTTGAACAAAGCATCATTAAGATTCAATCTGATTTGAATTTATCAGAAGAAAATGCTCAACAAAAAGCAAATGAATATTTGAGTCAACTAAAAGGATTATTAAAAAGC
Source organism: Acinetobacter sp. ANC 5045 (assembly GCF_004331005.1). Classification (NCBI taxonomy): domain Bacteria; kingdom Pseudomonadati; phylum Pseudomonadota; class Gammaproteobacteria; order Moraxellales; family Moraxellaceae; genus Acinetobacter; species Acinetobacter sp. ANC 5045. Next base: position 742 of record NZ_SJNS01000035.1, read on the forward strand.
TAAATTCACTTTCAACCTTATAATGCAAATTTTAAAATTGATTAGCTCAAGTAATTCAACCTTAGATTGCAAAAATTAGAGTTTTGGTAAGTTAAAAAATAAGGCGAGATTTAAAAAAAATCCCACCTTAAAATGCAAAATAGCCGAATAAATGAGGACTTAATTGATTTTTGAAACATTTTCTTCAAGTAATTGAATACATTAAGTATAAAAATGACAACTTATGTGTCGTTAACTGCTGACATTCTATGTCATTAAAAGCTTTAAGCTATTGATTATTAGATTGCAGTAATGTCAACTTATGTGTCGCATGACGCTTACTTAAACCAAAATTCAATAACTTAAGTGATTTCTATTTTACTTATAAAATATGATATGTTTACCTTAAGAATACTTCATAAACTTTACTATGTTTGCTTTAAAAACAATTCATTTAGAAAAGAAAGTCTCAAACGAAAATCAAATTATTCTTTTATTTGATCTAAATTCATCTTGTCCATGTTTGTACCCTATGCTGTACACAATGAAGTTTCTTAGATTTCAAAGCATATCCACACAGCATGCAGATTTAATCGCAATAAAATTTTGGTATGAATTTTGGTATGAAAAGTTTTCGACATCCTTTTGTGAGTCGTTCTACTCGACATCCTACAATTTTGAGATCATTCAAGGTGAAATTGATAATTTCATTGTCTATTTAGAAAATAATAAAAAAATTGATAGCAATCTTATTCGGCTAAGAAATACAGACCATACCAATTACACAACAATTGGCCATAGAATTAGATCCTTTCTAAAGTTTTACAACTTTTTGATTGATGAATACTTAAGCATCCAATCACAACCACAACTCACGTTAAAAGAAATTCAAAAAATTAAAGAAAACTTGAATAAATATATGACAATAAAGAAAAAAATTATAAATAACTTTTCAAAAGCCAATAAAACAATTAAAAGTGAGATAAATCATAATTTTAAGAGCATGAATCAGGAAATGATTAAAGGATTGTATTCAGTTATTTCACCGAGCAACGCTAATAAATACAATGAATTAAATCCTTTTAGATCTAAAAGTGTGCAACTCAGAAATTTTCTGATCATACATCTCATGCTTAACTATGGTCTTAGAATTGGTGAACTTATGCTACTAACAACTAATTCTATTAAAAAATCAATTCAGAATCATAACTTTAGCTTAATTATTACAAATACAGATGATGAGTTTGATGATCGATCAAAAAAGCCAAAAATCAAAAATGAATATTCGTACCGAGTAATAAAACTACAGGAACGAGACTATAGAATCCTTCAAATTTATATGAATGAAATCCGAAATGAAATCCCTTCACAAATCTTATTTACATCTTTAAAGCCTCCCTACTCTGCTTTAAGTTATGCCAGTGTTAAAAAGATATTTGATCAGGTAGATTTATCATTAAAAGCATTGTTGCCTGAGTGTTTTGATACTTCAGCTTATGATTCAATAGAACGTCTAACTCCACACGTATGTAGACATTCTTGGGCTTATATGATGTTAAGTTTTTCTTTTGAGAAATATAAGAAAGAAAATGTTAGTCATTCTGATCTCAAACAAAGTGTAAATGATGCTCTACTAAAAGCACAGGATGATCTAAGAGCCTTAGGTGGTTGGTCACCTACAAGTACAATGCCTATATATTATGGTAAACGCTTTATTGTAGAACGAGCTAATTTTATGAACTTGGCTCGGATCATAGATTCCAGTATTAAATTTTGATTGATAAAAATATGTCCCAACTTAGTCTAGATTTTGAAAAAATTGATAATAGTCACAGTGAATTTATTATTTTCCATGATGCTGACCTTAGGCTCATAGAGTCTTTACACTTACCGACAATCATTCGATTTCATAGAGCGGATAAATTTGATAGCAAGTTCGTTCAAACATCTAACGATGTTTGGAATTTTTCTTATTCAGGAAAAAAACTTCACTTAAACTTTTCTAACTTCAGTTCGTCAGAGAAAAAATTGGCTAAATTTTTTCTAGCTAATTACATTCAAGTTAATACGCCATCTGCACTTGAAGCTAAATTACAGGCTTACGCTTTTGCAATCAAGTCGCTAAAAACTAGAAACTTAAAGCTTGATTATCAGAATGCGAAATCTTTATTGGTTGATTTAGCAAAAGCCGATAATTCTACATACTATTATCATTTTAAGTTTTTGGTGAAGCTACTATTTCTTGAGAACTTTTCATGCTTTGATCTTGACCACGAATACGAGTTGGAATTTCTTGAACGTCCTAAAGCATTTAATTCAAGCTTATATTACCAACAATACGAAGATTCTATTGATTACCCTCTTAATTCAATGATTCAACAAGGCTTTATTAAGCTAAACCAAGCTATCAAAGATGATTTTCAAGGTATTGATAAACAAACACTGCTTTACTCATCAATACTTGGCTTGGTGTATGTAACTGGTCTTAGGCCTGTGCAATTAGCTAAGTTATCAGCTGAAGATATAAAAATAGATACCACACGTACTACTGATCATTTTCATCGCTATAGCATACTAATTCCCTATGCAAAACAAGCACGTTATGTACATGAAAAGATCGCAGTAAAATTACCAGAAGAAGTTGCTCAAATTATTATTGCTTTTATTGAAAGATTTGACTTGAGTCCAAAAGATAAGTTATTTGATTTAGGGGGAAATTCTGCACGTTTTTGCTCAAAAGCTATTAATACACAATTATTTGATTTTGCTCCTGAAACCTATAGAGAAGCTGTTCTTTCTGGTGAAATGATAAAGCAAAAGTATTCCTTTTCTGATTTTAGGCATCATGTTGGCTATAGTTTGGCAATGGCAGGATCTTCTGCTGAAGAAATTGCTTATATCTTAGGTCACTCTTCTGTTGTAACTGCTAGACATTATATTTTTTCTACTCCTGAATTAGCTCAAATTAGAGCACAAGCACTTGGTAAGAATTCTCTGTACAGACAAATGATCGCCATGCTCATGACTGGAAGACTAGTTAATAAGAAAGATTGGCATCAAAAAAAAGTACTAGGAAATATTGGTAGCAAACTTCATTATGATATTGGTGGTTGCTCCTACGAAAACAAATGTTTATTTCAACCAGTTCGCAATTGCTATGGTTGTATGTACTTTCATCCTTTTATTGATGCTAACCATAATCATGTTTTAGAAAGCATACAAAGTGAAATCAATGATCTTATTAAGCTATCAGACGGCATTGGCGTATCTAGAAATCCATTGATTCGAGTGCATGAGTCAACTAAATTCGAAATTGAATCTGTAATAGCTCGTTGCGCATTACAGAAGGATGATATTCATGAACATTGAAAAATATAATACTTTTATTGAAGAACAAAAAACTTACTTTAATCAAAATTTACAGTCTAATTTTAAATGGGATTGGAATGACTCATCTTGGTATGGTGGTACGGTTGGATCAGGTTGGTTGCTATCAAGAAGTGGGCAGAGTCATTTTACTTTTGGAAGTATTAAACGATTGAGGGGGGTAAAGGACACCAAAATTGATGAAAAATTTCAAGAATTTATTAAATCTGTACTTATTCTTAGTTATCGTAAATCTAACTCCAAAGCATCTCCCCAAAAGCTATATGCAGAATTTTTAATCCTGAAGCGTTGGTATAGTGCTCTACATGCTGAAAAAATGGAGAGCATACATCCCTGCCATTTATCTACATTAATATTAAATAAGTCTTTTGAAATTTTGGCAGAAAATTCGAGTAAAACGAATCTTCCTGATCATGCTGGTACATACCTTAGATTACAGGAGATGTTAAATCATTACGCTTTTACTGAACAACCTTTAGAATTTTCTCAAAAATACCTATACATAAACCGTCAGAATAGAACCCCAAATGCTAAGAAGACAAAAGCTTTAATTGATCAATTGGAACTAGATGATGATGATCTTGATAAAGAAAAGCTGATTTCAATCCGTACATTTATAAATATTGTTTCACTCATCAGTTTGTGTGAGACGAATGGTGAAAAGATTGTTCTAAATCTTTTATTATTGCTTATTGTTACTGGTTTACGCTCAACAGAAGCAATCCTTCTAAAAACAGATGCATTGATTAAACAACCTATTCTTGATCCAGTAACAAAAGAGCATTTAACTTTAGATGGCAAAAAGCAATACACTTTGGGAATTCAATATCATGGTGCGAAAGGAGCTGGCTTTAGAATTCACTGGGTTGAGCCATTATCTGCAAATTTAGTTGAGACAATATTTCAATCTGTGTTAGAACTCACCAAAGATTATAGAGAGCATCTTCATTATATTAGGTCAAAAAATTGCTCAGATTTCTTGCCAAAATCTATTGATGACATTGGTGAAGATTTTGCAGAAATTGATGATTTGATTGGAAATGTTTTTGGAGTTAAAGATACCTATAGAGGTCGAGCTGGACAACGTGAAGTTGTCATTAAGACTCTTAAAAATACACCTATTTTCAAGGAAAACAAATTTGGTCAAAAGGTTGAAAAATATTATTTAAAACATGATATTAATGCTTTTATTAAAGGGTTAGCTAACTATGACTCTGAACATCCTATAGACCATGTTTTTAATTATGAAGGAAAAGTTGAAAAAATTCCCTTTGAGGATCTGATCTTTATTCATGAATTTAAATCAGCGACTTTAAAAAGATCATTTTCAAACAAAACGAATGTGATTCCACTTAACATTAATATTGTGAATAGTTTCTTAGGCAACTCTACGCATATTTCAGTTTTTGAAAAATATAATTTATTGGAGGATAATGAAGAGCATTCAAAACTAACAAGTCATATTCCTCGGCACAACATCAATACTTTTCTCGCTCTCAGTGGTTTAGCTGAACATCTGCAAGCAATGCTCATGGGGCGTGTAGACATCAAGCAGAATCAATATTATCAACACTTAGCCTTAAAACAACGTAAAGTCACAGCTAGTTTGTTAGAAAAACATGAATTGGCACTTTACGAGAATGATAAACAAGAACTAAAGCCAGATTATCCAATTGATTCTATTAAGCATGATGGATTAATGTACTTTTCAGACCAATTGGATCTGGAAAATAATCTAAAGAAGAATTTACAGACATTTGATTCCAAAAATGAAGTAGCAAGTTATGTAAAGGAATCTTTCTTTGATGAATATTTCCAAGATATCGCTGAATCTTTTAATGAATTGGTTAAAGAGGATCAATCATTAGCCGATTCATTAGTTCAACGTCATGCCTGTTTACACCCCTTGCCTTTTGGTGGATGTATGCGTGAAATCGCTGTACACGATTGCCCTAAACGACTTGCCTGCCAATCAGGTGATCAATGTGGAAACTTTGCTTTAACTGGACGTAAAGGTGAATTAGAAGCCCTACAACATACTTTGAATAAATTGCTAGATGAGTTTGCACACATAGAGCAAATCGTAGTCCATGATTTATCTTATAGCGAAATGCTTGAGGATTTACGTCAAAAAATACTTTATTTAAGTGATTTAAAAACAAAAGCACTTGATAGGCAAAATAGTTTAACTCCTGTTCCTGTTTTTCCTTATGGAGATGCGATCGATAAATTACCAACAACCTTAAGTGAACTGTTTGCCATAGAACAGCAAAAAATCGAATCTAAGGAAGCCTGATATGTTACGTGGTAAACAATTAGATGAAGTCATCGAACAAGAATTGCAAATGATGTTGATTGAAGGCTTTGAAAAATCCCCTATTTCGCACAAAACTCTTCATAATCGTCTAACAGCTAAAGGGTATATATCAGGTGGGCTTAGTACTTTGAGTTCGGCTGAAAGGAAGAAGCTAATATCTCTGTATGTATCTGAGCAGATTTCGCCACTACATCTAAAGACTAAAGAACAGCAACTTTATGTAAATAAAAAGACAAGGCAGGCTCTTACGGACACCAATAAAAATCTACGCACTCAAATTGATGATTTGGAGTCACAGCTTCATCAGAATACAGAAACGCTTATAGATATTATTGAAGAGGTAAAGCTTAGAACAAACTTGAAAGTTGATCATCTCTTAGCTCCACATCTCCTTAAAAGATATCTTTCAAGGGAGTAATATTTTAGGGTCAACATTGAGTGTTTGTGAGATTTGGTAGAGTTTTTCAACAGTAATGCTGACTTCTCCCCTTTCAATTCGCCCCAAATAGCTACGATCAATTGTTGTTGATAAGGCTAATTGTTCTTGGCTAATAGATTTATTTTTTCGAGTTTCCCTAATTTTTGCGCCAATCGACAGTGCTAGTTCTTGATTCATAGGTGACTACCATAAATACAAGAACTATCAGGAATTGAAGTGTTTTAATCCACGGACTATAATCCTCAATATTTGAGTGATGAATATGGAAATTCAAAACTTACCAATGTTTAAAGGTAAGCGTCCGCTGAACCCCATGCCTATTTTTTAATTTGAGTTGGATTTCCAGCGATGTGGCAGTAATTCTTCTATTTGGGTCGCTTTATGCGTCGGCAGCCTTTTCAGCACATCACTTAAATAGGCATACGGATCCAAGCCATTCAGCTTTGCTGACTGGATTAAAGTCATGATATTCGCCGCTCGCTGGCCGCTGCGCAGCGAGCCAGCAAACAGCCAGTTCTTGCGCCCTAAGGCCCAAGGTCGCATTTGATTCTCTACCCAATTGTTGCATATCG